>CAXUBO010000178.1:0-7115 GCA_964249345.1 uncultured Armatimonadales bacterium
GACATATAATAATTCGACACGGAGGTTATATGAGAGACAAGAAGCTGTTTCTTTTGCATGGCGTGATCAAAAGTCCGCCTTTCAGCGAAGAGGCACAAGAGGAGACAGGGTATTACTTACGCCAGCTTCAGCAGGGGAAGATGCTGTCTATGCCTCACTCGCGGCCAATGCCGTCTGTGGGGGCAAGGTGTCACGAACTCAGGATACGAGATCGAGATTTCTACTGGCGAGTTATGTACCGAATAGATAACGATGCTATCCTAGTCGCAGGGATATTTCCCAAGAAAACAGAAGCAACGCCTGCGAACATAATCAACAATTGCCGCAAACGACTCGCGGACTATGATACAAAGTAAATAAAGGGTTACATATTATGGACGAAGAAAAACGCAAAAGGCTTGAAGCGGCAGGATATGTAAGTATCTCAGTGGCGGAGTTCTTAGGACTGACACAAGAACAGAGCGAGCTGATCGAAATCAAGCTGGCTTTGACTGACGCTCTTCGGGCGCAGCGCAAAGTGAGCGGGCTGTCGCAGGCCGAGCTGGCAGAGCGCATTCATTCCAGCCAGTCCCGTATTGCCAAGATGGAACGGGGCGATCCTCATGTTTCGCTGGATTTAATGATCCGCGCTCTTTTAGCTACAGGCATGATGCGCGGCGAGATTGGGGATGTGATTGCCGGGCATCGGACCCAGACGCTTGCCGCCGAAAGCCAAATGCCTTCTGCCTTAAATGGCACGGGCAAGAAACGCGCCGTGAAAACGCGGGCGCAGACGCCACAGACGGTTCCGGGCTAAACCTATGCAAATCGGAATTATCTTGCTGCTGATGCTGGGCGGGGTGGGGCTGACGCTGCAAGCAGCGGTGAATGCGCGGCTGCGGGAAGCGGTCGGGGCACCGGTGCTGAGTGCGCTGATCTCGTTTTTGGTGGGGGCCGTGCCGCTCGGCATTCTCACGGCGCTGGGAGTGTTTGGCCGGGGCCGGCTGCCGGACCTGAGTTCTAACCCGTGGTGGATTTGGATTGGCGGCTTGTTTGGAGCGTTTTATGTGACGCTGGCGGTTATTGGCGTGCCGCGCGTCGGGGCGGCGGTGGTGATTTCCTGCGCCGTATTTGGGCAGATGGCTGCTGCACTGCTGCTGGATTCGCTGGGCTGGCTCGGCGTTCCCCGTGCGCCGCTGAATGTCTGGCGCATTCTGGGCGGTATTCTAGTAGTCGCCGGGGTGCTGCTGCTTCAGCAGAAGAAGTAATCCCTGGGGCATCACATTACCCGCTGTATCCCTCGTGATTCAAAGGCTCCCACAAAAAACCCTGCCGCAACCAGAGGCGGAGTAAGGCAGGGTTTTTGTGGGAGCCAGATGACTCAAGGGCGAGGTGCTTAGAGAACCATGCCGCCGGAGACTTCAATGCGCTGGCCGTTGACCCAGCGGTTGTCCTCAGACAGCAGCGAGGCAATCATAGGACCAATGTCTTCCGGCAGGCCGGGGCGGCCCAGGGCCGTCATGTCCGATACCATCTTGTTCACGGCGGGGTTATCACGCACCATGCCGCCGCTGAAGTCCGTTTGGATCGCTCCCGGAGCGACGGTATTCACAGTGATGCCGCGCGGCCCCAGCTCCTTTGCCAGGTAGCGGGTCAGCACTTCAACTGCACCTTTCATGGAGGCATAAGAACTGCTCCCCGGTGCAGAAAAGCGCGTCAGACCCGAAGAAATGTTGACGATGCGCCCACCGTCGTTGATGAGTGGCAGCAGCTTCTGTGTGAGGAAGAACACGCCCTTGAAGTGGACTGCATAAAGGCTGTCCAGCTCTTCTTCGGTCGTTTCTTCAAACGCCGTGTGGTTTGAGGTGCCGGCATTGTTGACAAGATAATCAAAGCGTTCCGCGCCCATCTCGCCTAGTGCTTTTTGCGCCTGTGACACAAACGCATCAAAAGCGCTGATGTTTCCGGTGTTTAGCTGCAAGGCAATCGCCTGACTTCCAGTCTCGCCGACCTCAGCCACGACTTTGCCGGCTTCTGCCTGATTCGAGTTGTAAGTGAAGATCGAGCTGACGCCGCGCTGAGCAAGGCTGAGTACCATGCTTCGGCCAAGCCCCCGGCTCCCGCCGGTGATGATGGCGATTTTCCCTTCTGGAAAGGAAGCGTGTTGTGCGGGCATTGTTTTCTCCTCCGTCTATTTCTGTGGTATCATTGTACCTGCGGCCCCCACGCAGGGCAATGCCGGAACTTTCTCACTTCTTGCCTAATCCTGCTCGACAAGCGCGGATAATAGGCGTAGAGAAGCGTAAGGAATAAACTAAAATGCAGGACAAACTGGTGGAAGCAGTCGGACGATATACCCAGGCACAGAGTGGACCTAGCCCGTTCGTCACGGCGGTTCCAGGGCTGACCCTGCTGCGCTCGGACCACACGAAACGGCCCAGCCACCTGATTTACAAGCCCGCCCTCTGCGTCGTGGTTCAAGGGGCCAAGTGGGTCATTTTCGGCGACAGGCGATTTGACTACGCGCCAGGGCAGGCGCTGGTAGTCAGTGTCGAGATGCCCGCTTACGGCGCCATCGCCGAAGCGAGCGAGGCCGAGCCGTATCTCGGCATGATCATTGAGTTTGATCTCAGCCTCATGCGCGAGGTACTGGAAACGATAAAGCCCCAGAACCTGGAGGCTCTGCCGCCGGTGCGGAGCGCCGGGAGCGTCCGCGTCACGAACTTCGGCGGCCCGCTGGCGGACTGCGCTTTGCGAATGGTACGGCTTTTGGATACACCGCAGGCGGTTCCTGTCCTTTATCCCGCCATCATGCGCGAAATCTGCTACTGGCTGTTGTCCGGCCCGGAATGCCGGGAAGTTCTCCAGATGACGCTGGCAAGCAGCCATTCCCGCTGCATTCTGAGCGCGATCCACTTTCTGCGGGATCGTTTCTCGGAGCAGGTTCGCATCGAGGAGCTGGCCTCAGCCGCTCATCTCAGCCCTTCGGCCTTTCATCGCCGGTTCAAGTCCATCACTTCCATGACTCCGCTTCAGTATCAGAAGCAGCTTCGCCTGCTGGAAGCCCGGCGGCTGATGGTGGCCGAGGAGGCCAGCGTCGAAGCCGCCGCATTTCACGTCGGCTACCAAAGCCCGTCGCAGTTCAGCCGCGAGTATTCACGCCTGTTTGGGATGCCGCCGCGCCGGGACGCTGCCTTGCTCCGAAACACGGCAGCCTAGCGGCGGGCCGAAATTGCCGCAATAAGAAAAGCCCCCGCCTCAGCCGAGGTGGGGGCTTTTTGCTGCGTGGTACAATGGCTTTTATGATGCAGCGCATTGTCATTGTAGGCTCAGGCGGCTCCGGCAAATCTATGCTGGCGAAGCAGATGGGCGCTGCGTTGGGCCGAGATGTGGTTCATTTAGACCGCTTGCTGTGGAAGCCGGGATGGGTCCGAGTCGCGCCGCAAGAGCAGGAGGCGGTGATTGCTGAGGCTGTCAGCGGCCCAAGCTGGATTGTGGAGGGAGATCACATCCGAACTCAGGCGCTTCGTTTTGCGGCCTGCGACACAATCATCTTTTTGGATTTTTCCCGCCAGGTTTGCCTTTGGCGTACACTGAGGAGGTTTGCCCTGAACTACGGCAAAAGCCGCTTAGGGATGGCCGACGGCTGCCCGGAGCGGCTGAACTGGACGCTTTTGAAGTGGGTGTGGCGCTACCCGCTGGACAACCGCGCCCAAGTCGTTGATAACATAAAGCGATACGCGCCTGGCCGCAAAATCGTTGTTCTGCACAGTCCCAAAGAGGTGAAGCGGTTTCTGGCAGACCTTGTGATGAAGAGGATTAACGGCGTGATTGCTTGACTTTATAGCGTAAGCAAGATATAACAGAACAGACAGCCCCTCTAATGGGCTGTCTGTTCCAACTTGGGCAGAAAGGAGGTGATTCCTATGCTCAAGAAACTGCGGCGGGCATTCGTTCGGATACGCCCCGTCGCTCAAGCCATCGCAGCGATTGTTTCTGCAATCGTCGCGATTATCCGACTTCTTAAGAGCCTCGGCTTTTAAGCTTCGGAAAGAAGAAGGGGGCCGCCGCCAAGCGGTTCCCTTCTTTTTGCTGTGTGGATGCTGGAGCGTCCCCCGAAACATTCACCGCAGCAAACTTGCACTGCACCAGCAGATTAATTCCTGCGCGAATCAGTCTGCGTGCAAAAGTATAGTTATAATGTTAGTATAGCGTCTATTTCTGATTTTGTAAACACTCCCATCACAGTATCGGCTATTTCGCTTGATTCTGCTACACTCAGATATGATGCTTCAATTCTTGACGCCTCTGCTTTTGCGGCGGCTGGCGCTTTCGGCTTTGCTGCTGGCGGATGCTTTGTATGCGGCGCTGCTTGCGCCGAAAGGCGACCCGCCGGGCAATTTGTTTGTGATGCTGGCGCTGGGACAGGGGCCGGCGCGGAACCCGGCGGTATGGGGCGTGTTTCAGCTTCTCGGCGTGGTGCCTTTGATGTACTGGGCGCTGCTGTTTCCCGATGGGCGCGGGCAGCGGGTGTGGGCGTGGCCGTTTGCGCTGGGCATGATGGCGCTTGGGGCGTTCTCTCTGCTGCCGTACCTGATTTTGCGCCGCGACTACGCACAGGCAGTCCCCGGCCAAAGGACTTTAGCGGTGCGCTGGTTTGGAGGCCGTCCGTTTGCCGTGCTGACGGCGGCGGCTCTTGTCGCGCTGCTGCTGGCAATGATGGTCTGGGGCAGCTTGGCCGACTATGTGTTGTGGTTTCGGCGCTCCAACTTCGTCAACGTGATGACGGTGGATTTTCTGGCACTGACGCTGCTGTTCCCGATTCTTTTGCGCGACGACATGGACCGGCGGGGCGTGGACGACGAAAGCACGCTGGGACGCATTGCGCTCGGCGTCCCGCTGCTCGGTCCGGCGTATTATTTGGTGCGGCGTCCGGCAGAAGAAGTCTAAATCTCTAAGCTGCTGAGTGAACTGCGGAGGGCGCTGCGGGCGGCGGCAGCGGCGGTGCGGGAACTCTGGGCGGCGGCGCGGAGAGCGGCAATGCGGGTTTCCTGGGCGTCCAGCTCGCCGACATAGCGCTTGTAGAGAAGCGAAGTGCGGTCTAACGCGCCCATGTTCTTGCGGATGCGGTCCTGCTCGGCGGCAAGCTGCTTGACCTGGCTGTCCGAGGCGGCGGCTTGTTCGGTGAGGGTCTGGATATGGCGGCGCTGGTTGGCAATCCGGGCCAGCACGGTGCGGGTCGCGGCGGGAATGTCCTGGTCGTCGGCGTAGGAAATGAACTCGTCTAAATCGCCGTCAAGCAGGGCGACGGTGGAGGAGTCGGGCGTCTCCGTAATGACATTTAATGTCGCGGTTTTGCCGGCAGGAACGGACACGGCGAAGCGGTAGACCGTGGGCGTGCGCTCGGCGGCGGCAGCGGGCGCGACAAGCTTGGCGTCGGCGTCAAACGGATGCTCTACCAAGACGGTTTTATCGGTCTGCGCCCGGCTTTTGAAGACATACTTGGTTTCGGAGCGCTCGCGGGTCGTGACAGTCAGCACGCCGCTGTGGATGGCAAGCGTCGTGCGCTCGGAGTCCGTCTGCGTGTCCTGCTTTTCGCCGTGAATGGACAGGTCTACGGCGTAGGAGATCAGGCGCGTTTCGCCGGGCGCGACATCTTCCATTGTCGCGTCACCGGCGTAAGTGCCGCCGTCAAAGAGTGTGACCGGGCCGCCTTTGAGGTGCAGCTTCGTGTTGTTGTGGAGGCGCACGGCGTTCAGCGGGTAGGCCGGGTCGGTGTCGGCGTTGTACAAAGAAACTTTGTCGGCGGCGATGTCCTGGGCGATCACGGGAATCATGGCCGCCTGCTGGCGCGGCAGCGTCACCGGCGTTGTGATGTCATACGCGAACTGCTCTCCCGCTTCCGTCCCGCTGGCCTGCGCGGTGACGCTGTCATTTGTGGCTTTAGCAAAGCTTCCCGTCGGCTTTTCCGGCAGCGGCGGGGGCGCAGGCGGAGCGGGAAAAGCTGGGGGCGGAACCTTCGCAGGTGCATGTACGTCCGCAGGAGCGGTTACGTTCAGTCCGCCGCTGATCTTCAAGCGATCCTGCTCATTGACCACTGCCCCGACTGCTGCCTCATCGCGCATGTCGCTGTCGTGGGTCTGGGGCGTCGGCGAGGCAATAACGTCGGGCTGAACGACGGGGCGCGGCAGGTACAGAGGCTGGTACAGGTCCTGAATAAACGAAATCGGGCGGCCTGAAACAAGCGACAAATGAATGGCGGACCAGTCTTCATCGCTGGTATTCTCCACCAAAGCCCATCCCTGGAACGCAGCCTGCCCCGCGTCGCCAAGCAGCAGGCGGTACGAAATCTTCCACAGCGGCGACTCCGTGATGTAGCCGACGCTCACTGGGCGGGTCCCGGAACCGGCAAAGTGCAGAGTCACCGTGCGCCGCTGGTTGTCCGACCCGGAAGCAAGGGTGGTCAGCGCCGCCCGGAACTCCTGGTCTAAACGCGCATCCAGCAGCCGAATTTCCGTCACATCATCTAAGTGAACCGAATGCAGGCCACCGGCTTCCAGCAAATTGAGCGTGTCTGCCGTCGAAGTCGTGCTGCTTGGCCCGGTGATTGTTTTCGACTCGACGCTGACGATCTGGCCGGTCTCGGTGGTTTTGGCGGCTGTTGTGACGGAAACCGACGCGCCGCGTAGCTGGTTCAGCAGCGCGGTCCGGCTCTGCGGCGTCGTGACATCAATCGCGAACGATTGCAGGGTCCGGCCAATCGGGTCGCGTGCGCCGTAGATGACCGGCTGGACCTGGCCCTGTGCGTCAATCAGCGTCAGGGATTTGAGCAGGTCGTTGATCTGGGCCGTGCGGAAGGTCAGCGGCACGGACGCATCGCCTGTCACGGTACCACCCCGCTCGATAGAAGAAACGCCGGACGTGAAGATGGTGACTTGCTTGATGGGCAGGGGGCTGGGCGCGGCGGGCGGCGTCTGGGCGAAGGCCAGGGAGGCGAGGGACAGAAGGGCAAGCGGCGGGAGGAAAAATTTGGGTTTCATACGGGTCACCAGGCTGGGAACCGACACAGGAAGTGCCGGGCTAATTTTGAGTGGAAGTCGAAGCGAATGCGGTCGAGAAATGCGTACGATTATCGG
>CAXUBO010000179.1:0-6939 GCA_964249345.1 uncultured Armatimonadales bacterium
CCCCCAGCCCCTCCCCCGCAAGCAAGAGAGGGGAGTCACTGGTGATTGGGTGAGGTTTTCTGCGTCCTACAACCCGAAGACGCTGGACAGTACCTTGAGCGTAATCGCGCCCCCGACTAGGCCCTGGAAGAAGTCGCCGAAACCGCCGCCGCTGCGGCTGATCTTCTCCGCCAGCACTTTGGTCGGGACCAAAATCAGGTCGCCCGGCTGAAGCGCCCCGGCCTTGTCGGCGGGAATCAGGCCGCCGCCGGCGTGAATGACTTCAATTCGGTCAGTCGCCGCGTCCGGCGTGAAGCCGCCCACCTGCCGGACGTAGTAGTCAATGGACTGGCCGGGGCGGTACACGACGCCGCGCCCGCTGTAAACCGCGCCGACGACCTGAACTGTCGTTGGAGTTTCCGGGACAACCAGTGTGTCGCCGTCTTTCAGCAGCACGTCATCCGGTCCGCCGGGCTGCCGCAGCGCCTGGGCAAGCTGAACCGCAACAGACCCGTTCGGCTCAAGCTGGCTGGGAGTCAGCAGCCGCCCCGGCGAAACCAGGTTGTTTTGTCCCAGCGACGCCGTTAAAGGCGCAAGGTTCGGGTTGGCGGCATTGGCGGGGGCGCCGCCGCCCAGCCCGGCGAGGCCGCTGGAGCTTGAGCCGCCGGCTGCGCTGCCGGCGGCCTCAATGAGCGCGAGATTGGCTTTGGCACGCTCACGCTGGTACTGGCTTAAGTTCAGCATGTCGCTCATGCGGGTAATCACCTCAGCCAAGTCAAGCTGGCCCGGCGTTGCCAGCGCGTCCGACATCCGCGTAAACTCTGCGCCCTGCGGGAACGCCTGGGGGCGCAGGCCGCTGGCTTCTTTGATGGCGTCGCTCAGGCGCATTCCCTGGTGAATGATGATCGGACCGGGCCGGTTGACCATGCCGGTCACGGTCACGACCGCCGGGTGGTCCTGCAAGTTGCCGTCGCCCTGCACCGCCACCACATCGCCGTCTTGAAGCACGAGGTCGGTTCCCGACGCGACCGTCTGCTGCGCCGTATAGTCTACCGTCTGCGCGGAAGCGACTTGGATGACTTTGTCGGTGAAGGGACGCCGGGCATGGGCCACCGTCACGCGGGTGCCGCCGCCGGGCTTGAATGCGCCGGACTGCTTCAGAAGATCGCTCAGCTTCTCGCCGTCGCCGCGTGCATAGAGGCCGGGCGTCACGACATTGCCGAGAATTTTGACCGTGTGGTCGGGCGTGAAGTGTGCTTCGCCGCTGCGGTACACGGCCAGAACGTCATTATCCAAGACCGGCAGGTCGGCGCTCTGGTCCCCGGCTTCGATGTCCCGCAGGCTGACATACTCATAGGCGTACGTGCCGTCGCCGCGCTGATGCAGCAGAACGGCCCGGCTTAAATACGCATTCGGCAGCGGGCCGCCGGAATCCAGCAGCAGGTCGCTGACGCGCATGTTGTCGCTTTGGGTGTACAGGCCGGGCCGCTGCACCGCGCCGCGCACGGTCACCAGCCGCCGCCCGATGTAAGCCGCTTCCTGCCGCGTGTACAGCCGCAGAATATCAAAGCGCTTCAAGGGAATGTTCTGCGTGGGATCACCGTCAAGCGCGGCGGCAATGTTAAGATGAATACGGGTCGTCGTGTTGTCCGGGTTCAAACGGATTAAATCGGCTTGGTTCGGATAAAAATCGTACAGCGGGCCACGCGCCCGCGCAATCAGATCATCCACGGTCAGGCCGGGCGTCAGTGCATAATCGCCCGGCTGGGTGACGGCATCTTGGACCGTCACGCGGTTGGTGATGATGGAGCGGATGGAAGACACGTCAATCATGTCGCCGTCATACACCGCGACTTTGGCGACTGCGGCTTTGTCACGCAGATTGACATCGCGGATCACCCGGTCGGTGCCGTTGTTGATTGTGTCAATGTGGACGTTCTGGTCTACGCCCGACGCCTTGACGCCGCCGGCATAGCGCAGGGCATCGCGCAGGGTCTCCGCCGGCGTCAGCTCGTAGATCGCCGGCTGGCGCACTTCGCCGCGAATGGCAATTCGGGACAGCCGGGCGGGAATGTAGATGTTGTCCCCCGTCTGAAGCGAAATGTCGCCGGTCTTTGCGCTGGGATTGGCCGATGTGGCCCCGATCAACGGGTAAATGTCCAGCGTCCCCGCCAGGCGTCCGTTTCGCAGAACGCGAATCTCGCGCAGGGACCCATCGGCGGTCGGTCCGCCGGCAGCATTTAGAACATTGAACGCCGTTGCCGCCGCCGGAACCGTGTATGTGCCGGGGGCAAAGGCCGCCCCGCTGATCGTGACTTGAATAGTCCGAAGCTCGCGCAGGTTGATGGAAACGTCCACGTTCCGGTACAGCCGGTTCAGCCGCAGCCGCAGAGTGTCTTCCGCCTGCGCGGCGGTCCGGCCTGCGACCGAGATGCGCCCGACGCCTTCCACTTCAATGCCGCCCTGCAAATCCACCACAGCCGTGAACTGGCGCGGGGCCAGCGCCAGGGCGCTGTAACGCACGACCAGCGAGTCTCCGGGCTGGAGCTGATAGTTCGGCGGCAGAGAAGCAAGCACGTTGCGGTACAGGGTAGAGGAGATGGGGTCGGTGACTTGTCCGACAACAGCGTTTGCGGTTCCCGGCACCAGCGCATCATCACCGGGAAACTGAATGTCGCTGCCGAGCGGCGCGGCATCGCCTGGGAACCCGCTAGGGTTTGGATCAAAGGCATCAGAGCCGTTTGCGTTCGGCTGACGGCGCGGGTTCTGAGCGCCGCCGCCATCGTCGCTGTTGAAAGCGCCGTTGTTCGGGTTGGTATCGTTAAATGTGCCGTTGCTGAGGCCGTCGCCAGAGCCGTTAAAGTCAGCATTGTCGCCCGGCGCGTTAGAGTATGGGTTATTGGAATACTGGCTATTGGAACCCTGCGGGTACTGGCTGCCGCCGGGTTGCCCCCCTTGCATCTGGCTGTTATTTTGATATTGGCTGTCACTCTGGTACTGGCTGTTGTTTTGATATTGGCTGTTATTTTGGTTTGAGTTCGTTTGGTTCGTCGTGTTGTAGCCGCCCAGCCCGGACGCGCCGAGACCGGCACTGCCGCCCAGCAGTGCGGCATCGGCCCCGCTGATGTCGGCATTCGGGCCATTGCTGCCATCCGTGTTAAAGCTGCCGCTGTTGGAATTGACGCCGTTAAAGCTGCTGCTGCCGCTGTTCCCATTCACATTTTGGCCCTGCCGCGTGCCGTTTCGGGACGTATTGGCGCGGTTCGTGCGCGGAACGACCGGCAGCAGGGCGCGGCGGCGGGCGACAATGATCTGGCGGGCCGGCTGGAAAAAGTCGTAGCCGAACAGCGGCAGCGGCTTCGCGTAGCGGGGCTGGCCGATGACGAATGGGTCGGTTTGCAGCGTGTAGTTGCTTGGCGGGCGGGTCACGACCGGCGGGATCGAGACGTTGCCGGTGGTCGGCGGCACAGCGGAGCGCGGAACATACAGAAAGCTATTCTGGCGGCTTTGGCCGCTGTCCGTGCTATATGCCGCGTCCGGGCCATAGGCGCTGTCGGGGCCGTAGGCATTCGGCGCTTCCGGGCTGCGGGACGGGTCGGTCAGCACCAGCGGATTGCCGGGAGCGGGAGGGGTGCGGCGGCGAGTCGTGCGCCCGTTGCGGGTCGCAACGGCGTCGGTGTGGCCGTTGGTATCAACGCCAACTGCCGGATTGGACGTGTTTCCCGCTGAGTTGTCTTCGGTTGACGTATCCCCTGCCGTGTTCCCGGTCGGAGAATTATCGCTGGTTGCATTATCGTTATTCGCGTTGCCGCCGGGGCCGGTGTCGCCCCCAGACAGCGTGCCGGTGTTCCCGGCAGGCGATGGGCCGTACTGGGGGTCCTGCCCGGCGCTGGGCAGCGTCAGCGTGGAAGCCAGCAGGACGCTCAGCAGGGCAGCGGTGCGGCGCGGAGAAAAGAAAAGGTGATTCATATTGGTTTTAAAAGAAGACGTACCGGCCCGGTGAAGCAGACTAAGCGACGGCTTCCCGCGCCAGCTCCGCCATCTGCGCCAGCTCCACGGTTTGCTGGGCCAGTTCGGTGGAAGACAGCTCGCTGATGGTGGGAATGCCGGTGCGGCCGGCGCGGCCCAGCAGCCGCGACAGCACCAGGCGCAGCGTGTCCGCCAGAACAAGCAGATCATACGCCGGCGAGCGGCGGCGGACATACGCGGCGTCCATTTGCAGCTTAACCGGCAGGATTTGCCGAATATAAAACTCTTCCCGGCTGGCCTGCCCGGTCAGCAAAAACTCCTCATGGCGGAAATACAGCGCGGCCGGGCCGGTCATTCCCGGACGAACGCTGAGGGCAATCCGGCGCAGGCCGGGATCAAAGCAGTCCACAAAGCGCGGCACCTGCGGGCGCGGCCCCACTAGGCTCATCTCGCCGCGCAGCACATTAAGAAGCTGCGGCAGCTCGTCCAGCTTCCAGGAGCGCAGATGCCGCCCCAGCGGCGTGATGCGAGGGTCGTCCTGCGCGGTCACAAACGGGCCGGTCGGGCCGGACACAAACATTGTGCGGAACTTCCAGATACGAAAAAGCCGGCCGCCGCGCCCGACTCGCTCCTGACGATAAAAAACGGGACCCGGAGAAGAAATCTTGACGGCAAGCGCAGTCCACAGCAGCGTCGGCGCACACAGCAGCAGGAGAAAAAAGCCGACGCCGCAGTCTCGCAGCCGAATTGCGGTGTCCGTACTCAGAAACGAGCTTTGAGAAAATGAGTTTTGCGAAAAGATTTGCGGCGGCATAAGTCGGGACCTTACATAAGACCTACCGTAATGACCGAAGGAAGACGCCAACGGAAAGTATACTGCATTTTTCCACAAAAATCCTCGTTATTATACCAGGGTGTCCCCAAAAACGGCAAAACCGAGAACAAGAAAGGATTTCGCGCCCCGCGCGGCGAACAGTCTCCGCGTGAGACCAGCCCTGCTGACGGAACTTCAAACTACGACTTTGCAGGCGCTTGTCGCCTGCATTATCCCCGCTGATGACTACCCCGGCGGCTGGGACGCCGGGGTTGGCGACTATCTCGCACGGCTCCTGACGCAGGAGCCGCCCCTTTTGTTCGCGTATCAAGCGGGTTTAGATGCGATGGACAAAGAAGCGCCGGGGTTTGCCTTGCTGCCGGCGGACACGCAAAATTCCCTGCTGACGCGGCTGGAACGGGATCAAGAACAAGGCGCGTTCTTTCGCCTGCTGATCACGCACGTCATGGAAGGCTACTACGCCGATCCGGGCAACGGCGGCAACCGGGGCGGCATCGCCTGGCAGATGATCGGCTACAAAGTAACAGCATGAAAAGATACCCAGGATTGTGTCCCAGATCCCAGGATTGAAATCCTGGGCTGAAGAGCCTTTGGCTGATTGTCCTGCGGACAAAAGAAGCCAGCTTTGCTGCCTCATCCTCTGCCCGTAGGACAGCCGGCGCAACGCGCCCCTCAGCCCAGGATTTCAATCCTGGGCCAATCTTTGACAAATTATGACACCATCATCTTATGACGTGATTGTTATCGGCGCGGGGGCGGGGGGCGGGGTCGCCGCCGCGCTTTTAGCAGAAGCGGGGAAGCGCGTGCTGCTTTTGGAGCGCGGGCGGCACTTGTCATTTGCCGACGTTGGCCGGGACCATCTGCGAAACCAAAGATTGGCCCAGTACGGCTTTAACGCCGGGCCGGACGATTTAGCGGGCCATCCGCGCGTGTTCGTGACGCCGGAAGGGCTGGAAAGAACCGTCAGCCCGATTGAAGGCGGCTACTCCGCAAATGCCGCCTGCGTCGGCAGCGGGACGCGCGTCTACGGCGCTCAGGCCTGGCGCTTCCTGCCCCAAGATTTTCGCATGGCCTCCCACTACGGCATTCCCCACGGCAGCAGCCTCGCCGACTGGCCGATTACTTATGACGACCTTGCGCCGGACTACGAACGCGCCGAGTGGGAGCTGGGCGTCTCCGGTGACGAAGATGGGGCCGGCAAGCATCGCCCGCGCCACCGGGCGTACCCCATGCCGCCTCTTCCAATAAACGCGCAGGGCCGGACGCTCCAAACCGGCGCGGACGCGCTGGGCTGGGACACGCAGCGCGTTCCCTTGCTCATCAACAGCGTCCCCTACGGCGGGCGTGCCGCGTGCGTTCACTGCCAGCAGTGCGTCGGCTTCGCCTGCCCCACGGACGCCAAGAACGGCACCCAGAACACGCTGATCCCCCGCGCCCTCGCGACCGGCCTCTGTACATTAGAAACCGAAGCGATGGCGGAGCGCGTTGACACGGACTCGGCGGGCCGCGTGGTCGGCGTCACCTACTGGGCCAAAGACAGCCGGCGCGTCACAGCTAAAAGCGCCGTCGTTGTTGTCTCCGGCGGGGCCGTCGAGACCGCCCGGCTGCTGCTGAACTCCAAGTCTTTAGTTCATCCGCACGGCCTCGGCAACACGCACGATCAAGTCGGGCGCAGCTTGCAGGGCCACTACTACGCTGGGGCTGTCGGCTGGATGCCCCATTCCATTTGGGACGGTATCGGTCCCGGCGCGACCACGGCGACCATCAAGTTCAATCACGACAACTTAGACATACACGGCAGCGCCGTAGTCGGCGGCGGAATGCTGGCGGACGACTTCATTGTCCAGCCGATTAACTTCCAAAAGTGGCGCGTCCCCGCTCATGTCCCGCGCTGGGGTCTGGCCCACAAACACTGGATGCGCGACCACTACACCCGAATGCTGCTGATTACCGGCCCGGTGCAGGAAATTCCCAGCCCGGACGCCCGCGTTTCCGTTGACCCCCGCGTCACCGACAAGTACGGCATCCCCGTCGCCCGCTTGTCCGGCACGACCCACCCGGAAACCCTCCGCACTTATGCCTACCTGAACACCCGTGCCGCCGAATGGGCCAAAGCCTGCGGGGCCGAAAGCGTCCTCGCGTACTCCGCCGGCCTC
>CAXUBO010000180.1:0-6875 GCA_964249345.1 uncultured Armatimonadales bacterium
GGGGTGGGCTGCCCATGCAGCGCCTTTGCGACAAGCACCAGGCCGTCCGCTAGGCGCGGCCCAGGGCGGGAAGTCAAATCCGGCGGCAGCGCATAAATCCGCCCCGAACGCACGGCGGAAAGACGGCTGAGAAGCGGGTCGGCCCGAAACGCGGGTGCCACGAATGGGTCGCCTAAAATGACATCGGGTGGTAATGCCAGAACCCGTTCTTTAGACAGTGTCCCGTAGCCATGCACAGCCTCGCCGATGTTGATGCCGCCTGCGCGTGCCACGAGATCGTCCATAAACGTCCCGCCGCCTGCCGTCCATAGGGGGTTTGTTTGAATAACAATCAAAACGCGCGGGCGCGGTCGTTTGTCCGCCGCTGCGATCTGCGACGCTAAACGCGCCTTATGCTCCATCTGCGCGACTACAGCGTCGGCTTGACGCGCTGTTCCGGTCCGCTCTCCAATCTGCCGTAGGCTGTCTTCCACCGTCGCCAGCGAAACCGGCGTGACCGCTAAAACCGTTTGATGCAGCGCCATCAGACGTGCCACGGCCCGCGCGTTCGCCGTGCTGTCCGCGACAATCAGTGTCGGACGCAGCGCCAGCACTTTTTCATAGCTTGTATTCACGTCCCCGATTTTGGCGATTGTCTTTGCGGCAGGCGGATAATCGCAATAAACCGTATCGCCGACCACAGATTTTCCCAGCCCTAGTGCAAACAGCATCTCCGTCGTCCCCGGCGAAAGCGACACAATGCGCTGAGGCGGAGGCGCGGCAGACGCGCCCGGCACGAGGCACAGCAAAAAGCAGACAGTGAAAAGAAAGCGTCGCAACATAGCGTTACTATAACCTGCCCGCGCTATGGTGTCAAGCCTGCGGCAGCATCGCCAAAAAGCGCCGCACCTGCCCCGGCGACTGCAAATGCACCAGCCGCCGGCCTTCCGCGCATTTGTTCATACGCGCCAAGATGTCGAGGCGGCGGTCCCGGCGGTAGTTCCAAATCCACTTGACGAACGCAAAATCCACTTTCTCCGGGCAGCCGGGGGCCATGTCCGGGCGGCTTTCGCGGCGATACCGACGCCAGCGGCGGACGACGCGCCAGACGCACAAGAGCGGCGGCAAATCCAAAAAGATAATCGTGTCCGCCGCCGCCAAACGCAGCTCCATTGTGCCGCCATAATTGCCGTCCATGATCCACTGGGGCTGCCGGGCCATCTCGCGCACCGTTTGTTCCCAAACGTCTTTCGGCGTCTCCGTCCAGCCTTCATGCCAGTACACCGCGTCCAGATGCACCACCGGCAAGCCCGTTTTCTCGCCCATCTGCCGCGCCAGCGTAGATTTCCCCGCCCCGCCGGGGCCAATGATCGCGATGCGTTTAGGTGTCATGTGAGCTGTAAATAATCAGAAGAACCATGCGTTAAAACGCATGGCTACACGGCGAGGACGCCACGAAGTACCGCTTCTGCAATGGCAGACCCGGAAGGCGCGGCACTCAGAATTATGTCCTTGTTCTAACCCCGCGCCCTCCGGGTCTGCCATTGCAGAAGCGGTGTTTTGTAGCGTCTGCGCTGATTAGCCGTGACATTTATGTCATGGTTCCTGATGGCACATTGATGTTTACAACCCCTGCTTCATCTTCCTCCGTCGATTATGAACCCATCCAGCCAGAAAGGATATTGGAATTCCTAAGAACGAGACCACGCTGTAAATGAACAGGGTCGAGACATAGTAAGAGTCAACGCTGTTGCCAAGCCTCTTCTGCATCGTCACAACCCCATTCCAACCGACATTGTGAGACAGAGCGACGTAAACCTGACAGCCAAAAGAAGCTGCCAACAGCAAACAGAACAACGAAACGATCATTGGCCCCGACCAATCCTCTAGCAGCACTGAAATAAGCGTTAAGAGTTTTTGTTTCATGGCTTTAGCGGCGTTTCGCGCTCAAGGTCGTTTCTGCCGCCGCTGGCGCGGGCGAGGTGCCGTTGGTTGGGGGCAGGGCGAGCGACGGGTCGGGGGCGTCTAAGCGCAATTGGCCGCTGACGAGCTGGGTTGCCAGCAGGGTCTGGATGACGCCGGTGATCTGGTCGGTGGCTCCGCCGGCGGCCCCGCGTCCGTCGCCCGCGCCGCTGATGTTGATCAGCTTGGCATTGGACAAGGCTTCCGCGATGGCAGGGACGATCTGGGGCAGGATTTCAAGCTGCCGCAGGGCCAAATACGCATCGCCGCCCTGCCGGATGGCTTCGTTGACGGCGCGGATGGCGTCCGCCTGGGCCGCGCCGAGCGTCCGCACTTTGACCGCTTCGGCATCGGCGGCGGCTTCGGCCTGGACCCGGACGCGGGCGGCGTCGGCGTTGGCCTGGGCAATCTGCGTGGCTTTCAGCTCGGCTTCGCGCTGAATGGCAAGCGCGGTCTGTTTTTTGGCTTCCGCCGTGGCGACTGTGGCGGCGTTCTCGGCCCGGCGCTGCTCTAAATCTCGCTGCTTGTCGTTGATGGCCTGCTCCGCGCCAAGCTGGGCTTCGCGGGCGCGGCGCTCCTGGTCGGCGGCCACAATGTCGGCATTGGCTTTGGCTTCCACGGCCGATTGACGGCGGCGTGCTTCGGCGACTTCGCTTTGGACTTCCTTGATGTTGAGCGAGTTAAACACCAGACCTAAGTCTTGCAACTCGCGGGAACACGCGCCTTTGATAATCAGCGCCAGTCGGTCGTCTTCTTCCACGGGAACGGCGGCGAAAGACTTGGCGATGTCGGTTCCGGGTGCAAGCGACGCGACATTGCGCTGGGCTTTGGCGGAAAATAATTCGTCGTGGTTCAGCAGGTTCACAGCCCGGCGTCCGGTGGAAGTCAGCAGATCGCTCAAAGTCGCGGTCTGCTCGGCGGGCGGCTTGGAAAAGAACTTGTTGGCCGCCGTCGTGATCATCTCGCTGGAATCGCCGACCGAGACAATGGCCGATGCCAGGACGCGCACTTTGATCGGCTTCGGCTGGCCGTTGGCATCTACGTCCGCAGTCTGGTCGGCAATATCCAAATCAATGTTGATGGCTTTGGACGGGATCGTTGTCCCCGTGGTCATCAGGGGAACTTCAATCGCCTTGCCCGGCCCTTTGTAGATCGCCGTGCGTCCGTTCAGCGACGACACCAGGCGAATGGTTCCCGCTTCCACCTGGGTCAAAAACCGGCTGATAATCAGCGGAATAAAGATGACCGCGAGAACCACGGCCAGAACGATAATGAGCGTGCTGCTCATAACAAAGCCTCCCATGTCATGTTCCTCTTTCTATAAACGTGCCACGCGGCAGGAATTGGCGCGGCCGTCCACACTGATGACGGTTAATCTGTCGCCGGCCTTGACCGGCAGCGCGTTTGCCGGGTCGGGTTCTAAAGTTGCCAGAACACGCACCCACTGGCCGTCTATGGTCAGCCCGACCAGGCCGCGCCCGCTCGCGTCGAAGCCTGTGACGGCTTCCGCCTGCCGGGCCACCATGCCTTCCAAAGCAGCGCTTGGCTTGGACGCGAATTGAAACAGCAGCGTCCAAATCGGACGCACCAGCCCCGCGAAGAAGACCAGGCCACCGACAACCGCTGCCAGTGCAGTCAAGGCTGCCGCCAGATGCACGGGCTTCAGAAGCAGGCCGGTTGCGCCTGCGCCCAAACAAAGGCTGAAGATCGCCAGCGGCGACAGCAGGGTCCAGAGCGGCGACGGCCCGCGCTCGCCCCGCCCGCCGCGACTGCCGCCGCCCCGACCGCCCGGATGCGTCCCATGCCCGGCGGCATGGCCCGTATGCCCGGCGTGTCCGCCGTGCGACAGTCCCAGCACGGCCTGAGCGAACAATCCGACCAGACCAATGAGCAGAAGCGTCGTGTAAATCATGGGCATTTTCGCTTTCGTTTCGCGTTTACACTGACTATGACACGGCAGGCGCGAAAAGGTTGCAGGCGGCGAGGTGTGGGATTTTCATATTCCTGGCCTCTGCTCCAAATAAGCCGCCCGCGCTTCGCGTACCCGTGTAATCGCTTGCGCCAACAATGCGCGGTGGCCGGGGTCGTTAAGCCAAGTGGAGGCCCCGGACGAATGGGGCAGGGGAATGAAGCGCAGGCCGTCTTTGTCGAATGTCTGGCCGATGCACTCCTCCAAAGACATGGGCGGCAGAAATGTGTCAATGGATAGCTTGCCGAACAGCAGCACGACGCGGGGCTGAACAAGTTCCCACTGGGCGTCCAGCCAGGGACGGCAATTCCGGCGTTCTTTGGGCGACGGGGCGCGGTCGGTGCTTTTGCCCGGCAGCCGGCCGGGAAAGCATTTGGTCAGAGCAGTCATATAAACCCGCGTGCCTATGTCGTCTTCCGTGAAGCCGGCCTCGCAAAGCCAGCCGATGAGCTTACGGGCCGCCGGCCCCAGATACATGCGGTCCCCGCGCCAGTCCGACAGCCCCGGCGCTTGCCCGATGAGCAGAAACGGGGCGGGAGCAAGTCCCCACGCCAGCGGCGGCGGCGCGACGCGGAAGCCGTCCGATTCGCATTTACGGCAGGCGCGGATTTGATCGTGCAGTGTTTCGATTTCGGTCATAGAAAAAGTGTACCAGAATAATTTTCCAAAGGCTTGACAAACCTATTGCTACTGTGCCATTATATTATTGAACAACGTTAGATAAAAGATAGGCATTAGAAAATGGGCGTGAAAGAGCGGCGGGAACGGCAAAAAGAAGCAACACGGGAAGGCATTCTCGCGGCGGCGCGAAGCATCGCACGCACAGAAGGCTGGCCGGCAGTTACCATCCGGCGCATCGCAGAGAGCATTGAATACAGCCCGCCGACCATTTATGAGTATTTCGCAAGCAAAGACGCGATCTTAAGCGAAGTGCAGCGGGAAGGATTTGACCGGTTGACCGAGATCATGCGCCAAGCCGCCGAACAAGCCACGGACGCGGCGGAGCGCTTGGAAGAGATTGGAAGAGCCTACTGGCGGTTCACCCAGCAGCAGCCGGAGCTGTACCAAATCATGCACGGCGTGGACAGCGCCGGACTGCCGACGGAAGAAACGCTGAACGGGGGACGCCAAGCCGCCGCTGTCGTTTACGAGGCGCTGGAACAATGGGCGCAGGCAGGTGAAATCGTTCTGCATGACCCGCAAGGGGCCGTGGAAACGCTTTGGGCGCTGCTGCATGGCATGGTTGCCGTCACGCTGCTGGACCGCGTGGGTGGAGGCTCGGAACGAGCAGAGCATCTGGTCATGCAGGCGACAAAGGGTTTGCTTTTCGCATGGGCCAATCGCGGCCAGTAAGCGTGTTTTTATTTGGCTTATGCCTAACATTGTTAGATTATTGTTGTGTGTTAGAAAAGGAAAGGGTACTCAAATGAATACTTCGAAGACTGAAAATGATCTGCACGTTGTCATCGGGACCGGCCCTGTCGGTCTCACCCTCACGGATGTCCTGCTCTCGCAAGGCAAGCAGGTTCGCATGGTCAGCCGCAGCGGCAAAGCGACTGTTCCTGATGGCGTTAATCTTATCGCCGTCGACATCACCGACATCGAGGCCGCCAAAGAAGCCTGCCGGGGCGCGGCTGTCGTCTACAACTGCCTCGGCGTCCCTTACGCAGAGCAGGTGGCCGTGGTCCCCCGGCAGCAGGACGGCATTCTCGCCGGCGCGGCCTCAGCCGGAGCGAGGCTGGTGGTGACGGCTGATTTATATGTTTACGGCGAGACGCATGGGCAGCCAATCACGGAAGACACGCCTCACGCCGCCGCGACGCGCAAGGGGCGGATGCGCGTGGAAGTCGCCCGAAAATACTGGGACGCGCACCGGAGCGGCGCGGTTCAAGTCGCGATAGGGCGTGCGGCCGATTTCTACGGGCCGCGTGTCCTGAACTCCTCGCTCGGATCGTTCGTCTTTCCGCCTGCGCTGGCGGGCAAGCCCGCGCAGGTGCTAGGCAATACGCATTTGCCGCATTCCTACAGCTACATCGGCGATGTGGCGCGGGGGCTGGCAACACTGGGCGAACGGCCCGAAGCACTTGGCGCAGAATGGCTGCTGCCGGTCGTCCCGGCAGCGACAACGCAGGAAATGCTGCGTCTTGTTGGCGACGCGCTGGGGCATCCCGTCAAAACCCAAGCCATGCCGAAGGTTCTGGTTCAAGCGCTGGGCTTGTTCAATCCGCAAATGCGTGAGCTGGTCGAGATGTTCTATCAGTACACGGAGCCGCAGATCGTGAACTCCTGCCGCTTTGAGAATGCATTCGGCTGGAAGGCAACGCCGGCGGCGGAAGGCATTGCGGCAACTGTGGACTGGTTCAAGGCGCAGAACTAGGCACCGGCACCTCAAAAGCGTTCAGCAGGGCGCAGGTCGTGAGATACTCGCCAACCAGCATCACGATGTCCACCAACCCTCTGTCGCCGAACGCAGCTTTGGCCCGCGCATAGGCCGCCGGGTCAACCCGGCGGTCGGCGGCAAGCTGACGGGTGAACTCATAAGCGGCGGCTTCTTGTTCCGACATGCCTTCCGGCACGCGGCCCGCGACAACGGCTGCTATCACGTCGTCCGGCAGGCCGACGCTTTTGCCGACTGCCGCGTGCGCGTACAGCTCATACGACGAACCCCACGCCGCGCCGACCGTGAGAATGACAATCTCGTGAACGCGCTCCGGCAGTGACGTGTTCTTTTTCTCCGCCGTAAAGTAGTCCAAATATGCCTGCCCGACTTCCGGGCCATACAAGAGTGCGTTGAACGGCCCCAGCAGCTTGCCGTTCGGCGTCGCGGCGGTGAAGCCGGATTTCGTTGCCCACGGCACCTGCTCCTGCATCATCCGGTCGTAGACTTGTTTTTGAGCTGGGCTGAGCTCGTCCGGCATCAGCAGCGGCAGCCGGTCGGTCTGCGTTTCATCACTCATGTCATTTT
>CAXUBO010000181.1:0-4096 GCA_964249345.1 uncultured Armatimonadales bacterium
CCGGCGAGAAGGCGGCGACGCAGGACGCTTTACAGGCGGTTGGGCTGGACTAAAGGAACCCGGCACTGGAAGTGCCGGTCTACTTTGGAATGAAAGTCCCTACGGGACTAAGGAAAAGATCGCGTTTTTGAAGTCTTCAGTGTATGCCTGCGGCATTACTTCGTATCGGAGACACTTTCACTCAACAATAAACCGGCACTTTCAGTGCCGGTAATTCTAACGCCATGCCCAAACGCACCACACATCTATTATTGACGCTTCTTTCTTTGATGCTGCCTTTGCAGATGGCTTCTGCTCAAACTGTGCCGCCTGCTCCCGCAGTGCAAACTGTGCCGCCTGCCGCCAGGCCGCTGACACCTGTTGTCCATAGCCGCTATGCCGTGCTGGTGGATGCCGTTACCGGAAAAGTTCTGTGGGAGCGTAATGCCGAAACACCGCGCCCCATCGCGTCTACGACAAAGATGCTGACGGCGATTTTGCTGCTGGAACGCGGGCATTTAGACGATGTTTTGACTGCGCCGAACGGAGTGCAGTACCTCCCGGACAGTTCCCTGCATTTGAAGCCCGGCGAGAAGATTACTTTGCGCGATTTATTGTACGCCATGCTGCTGCGGTCCGCTAACGATACGGCTGTCACCGGTGCGGTGTATCTGAGCGGCAGTGTTCCAGCATTCGCCAAGCTGATGAACGAGAAGGCCAAAGAAATCGGGGCGACGCATTCGCATTTTGTGACGCCGAACGGCCTGCCCGCGCCGGGGCATTATTCCACGGCGGGAGATTTAGCGAAAATTGCCGAATATGCCGTCAACAACCTGCCGCAGTTCAATCAAATTGTCAAAACGCCGGCCTATAAAGTCCATCGGTCGGGAGATCAGCGTGATGTATGGGTCCGAAACACGGCGACAACCTACCTGAAGACCTTTCCAGGGGCGGACGGCATCAAAACCGGGTATATTCATCAGGCGGGCCACTGCTTTGTCGGGTCGGCGACGCGCGGCGGCTGGCGGCTGATCGCCGTTGCTTTAGACAGCAACGGCTGCCGGGAAGATGTCGAGTCGCTCTTAAACTATGGCTTTGCCGAGTTCGCACCGACAACCATAATTCATCAAGGCGATCCTGTCGGCACGGTCGGCATTCCAAGCGCACCGGCACCCGTCAAAGTGAACTGCTCGGATACGCTGTTTATCGTGTCCGCCAAGCGAAAGCCTGTTCCCGCGCCGCAGATTACGCTGACGCCGCTGCCGCTTTTGCCGCAGGCGCCGATTTCGGCGGGGACGCGGCTGGGGACGGTCACGGTGCGGGTTGACGGCAAAGTGCAGACGACTGCCGCCGCGCTCGCGGCAGAAAATGTGCCGGTGCGCCCAGGCATTGCCGTGCTGCAAACCACAAAAACGATTGGGCTGACGCTGCTGAAAGCCGCCGGAGCGCTGGCGGCTGCCGTCGTGCTGATTTTGGGAGGAATGCTGCTGTATGGAAGAACGGCTTCAAAAAGTGCTCGCCTCCGCCGGGATCGGCTCGCGGCGGGCGTGCGAAGCGTGGATCGCTCAGGGCCGGGTGCGGGTTAACGGGCAGGTCGTCACCGAGCTTGGCACGAAAGTGGACCCGGATGCCGATAAAATTCTGTTCGACACCCGCCCGGTCCATCCGCCGCGCAAGCGTTATTATCTCGCGCTGAACAAGCCGAAAGGGATCATCTCGTCGCGCTCCGACCCGCACGGCCACGAAGGCCAGATGGTCACGGATTTAGTGGACATCGGCGGCAAGCCGATGCTGCGTCCCGTCGGGCGGCTCGACGCCGACAGCGAAGGCTTGATCTTTTTGACCGATGACGGCGACTTCCTGTTCAAGATGACCCACCCGCGCTACCATGTTCCAAAAACCTACCGGGTCGCGGTTTCCGGCGTTCCCAGCGAAGACGCCTTGAAGCGTCTGCGGCGCGGCATCATGCTGGACGACGGCATGACGAAGCCTGCTGAGAATGTGCGCCTGCTGCGCGGCACACAGAACGCAGGCGGCACGGGGCAGGGCGAAGTGGAGCTGACCATCTACGAGGGCCGCAACCGGCAGGTGCGCCGCATGATGGCCGCGCTCGGCCACCCTGTCACACGTTTAGTCCGCGTCCGCATCGGCAGTGTGCGCCTCACCGGCCTGCCGCCGGGAGCCTGGCGTCACCTGACGCCCAGCGAGATTGCCGCGCTGACCCAAGAAATACCCGCTCCGCTGGAAGCAAACACAGCGCCGCTAGAAACAAATACAGCACCGATTCCGTCACAAACAAAAGAGGAGAATTCACAATCATGGCCCGCACCGCAACCTTTGACACAAACAAAGGCACCATCGTCGCCCAGCTCACTGAGGACGACGCGCCCCTCACGACTGCAAACTTCATCGAGCTTGCCGAAAAAGGCTTCTACAACGGATTGACATTCCACCGATATGTGCCTGGGTTTGTTATTCAGGGGGGCGACCCGGACGGCAACGGCTCCGGCGGCTCCGGCAGGAACATCAAAGGCGAGTTCAGAGACAACGGCGTCCCAAACTCCGGCAAGCATGATGCCGCCGGGGTGCTGGCGATGGCTCGCTCCGGCAGCCCGAACAGCGCGTCGTCCCAGTTCTATTTCACGCTGGCCCCGGCGCCTCACCTGGACAGCGGCTACGCCGTGTTCGGCAGAGTCACATCGGGTTTAGAGGCGGTTCTGGCGCTGCGTGAAGGGGACAAGATCAATTCGGTGACGATCAGCGCAGAGTAAGAAGCCCGGTTCTTGACTTCGTGTGAGTTCTAGGGAACTTTTGACCGGCCATGAACGCTTACAAAGGAGAACAGGGCTGCCGCCGGCCCATCGTCCCATGAGGCTGTTTTCGGACACTCGGAAAAATGCGCTGCCCGAAGCGCCGGCTGGAGCCGCAGAAACGTGTCTCTCCGAGGACGACGTAGACTTGTTCGCCCGGCTGCTGGCCGCGCATCAAGACAAGCTGTACCGGGTGGCCTACCGCATGGCAGGCCACCATGAAGACGCGCAGGATTTACTCCAGGACGCGCTGCTGGAAGCATACCGGTCGTTCAAGAAGTTTCAGCGCGGTTCCTACTTTGACAAGTGGCTGTACCGCATTATGACCAACACGTTTATTGACCGGCAGCGCCACAAAAAGCGGGTAGGAGTCGTTGAGTCGCTGGATGCGCCGCTGCCTGGTTCGGGCGACGAGGGCGTGGGACGCGACATTCCCGATTGGACGGATGAACCCTCGCACCGGGTTTTACAGGACAAGTTTGACGAGCCGGTTCAGCGGGCGCTGGACGGGCTGCCGCCGGAGTTTCGGATGGTGCTGATTTTCTCGGATGTGGAAGAGTTTTCCTACGAAGAAATCTCCGAGATGATGGACACGCCGATTGGCACGGTGCGCTCTCGCCTGCACCGCGCCCGTGCGATGATGCGGCAGAAATTAGCGAACAAATAAATCTGACGAACAAATAAAATTTTATCGCGTCAGCAAGAAGACCATGTTAAGCCAGAACACTTACAAAAACACGCACCCGCACGGCGAGCAGCTTTCGGCCTATGTGGACAGCATGATGGATGTTTCGCAGATGCGCGGCATCGGCGAGCATCTGCGCGTCTGCGCGGCGTGCAGCAGCCTGGAAGCGGACCTGCGCCGCACAAAACATCTGGTGCGTGGCCTGCCGGACCCGGCCTTGCCCGGCCCGGCCTTTTGGACGGGCGTTTACCGGCAGCTCCGCGTGGATGACCGAGAACGCGGGGCCGCACGGCGTCCGCTGTGGCAATCTCTGCACAGCCCGGAGCAGAAAGCGCATCGCCGCTGGGCGGCGGGTCTTGCCGCCGCTGCCGCCGTCGGCGTGCTGCTTGCCGGTCCTCTGACGCCCGCGCCGCGCCTTTCCGCGCCTTTAATGCCTGCCCCGGCCCGTGCCCTTGTTCCGGCACAGGACGTATCGCCGGACGTTTCTTCGCTTGCGGCGCTGCACACGGACTCCGTCTCGCGCCTGCCGCTGGCGGACCCGGACCGGCAAAAAATGATTGCCGCCGATGTCCAGCAGCCGGAGGCTTCAGAAACGGCAGGCTATTCGGAGGCGGCAGGCTAT
>CAXUBO010000181.1:4196-6847 GCA_964249345.1 uncultured Armatimonadales bacterium
CGGCAGGCTATTCGGAGGCGGCAGGCTATGCCGATGGGTCGTTCTAACGCTGCCTGGCTTTCTGTCTTTGGCCTCCTGCTGGCTTTTGGGCTTCTGCTCGGCGCAGCAGGCCAAAAGCCGGTTCCCGCGAAGTCTTTCCACACACTTTCCACTCGCTTTAAAACGCGGGTAACAAAACCGCCTGCCAAGAAGCCTGCTGCTAAAAAGCTCGCTTCTAACAATCTCGCTCCTAACAAGCTTACCCTGAAAGCGCCGACCGCTGAATCGCTGTTTGTCAAAGTTCTGCGGTCCGACGATTTGTACCCCTACAAAGGCAGGCAGATTACGACCTCTTGGCAGACGGGGCGGGTGACGGAAGCTTTGGTCCTTCATCGCCCGGCAGACGACCGCCGCATTCAATTTCTGAACCCGGAACGGGAGCGCGGGCGGCTGCTGGTCAGCGACGGAACGCAGCAGTGGGACTACAATCCGCATCATAAACTTTTGCGTCACCGGCGGCTTTCGCCGGGCGCTTTAGACGACGATGATCTGCTTTCCTACACCCTGCTGCGGGCGAATTATCTGCTGGCCGTTGACCCCAAGCCGCATATGGTCGCGGACCGCAAAACCTACCTTGTCACCATCAAGCGCCCGCAGGGACAAACCCTGGCCCGGCGGTTTTGGATTGACGCCGGCAGCGGCCTCATCTTGAAGCGTGAAACCTACTTGGATGACGGCAAGCTGTCCGTCACCGCCGTTTTCTCCGACATCACTTATCACACTGCCCTTGCCTCCGCTCTTTTCACGCTGGCCGGTCTTGCCAAAACCATGCGCGTTGCCGATCTTCCCACTGCGGAAACCGCCGTTTCGCTGCCTGCGCTGCCGAAGCAGCTTGCCGGCAAAGCCTCCGCCCCAGCGTCACTCGCCGGCTACCGTTTGGTCGGCGCGACCACGACGAAAATCGGCCAGCGTCCTGTTCTGCACCTGCGCTACTCCGACGGTCTCAATTTGGTGTCGCTGTTTGAGCAGCGCCGCACCCAGCCGGGCCGTCCCACCCTCGTGCCGCCGGGAATGCGCGTCACCCAGATCGGCGCAACCCCGGTCCATATTGCCCGCCGCGCTTCCCTCACCACTTTGAACTGGGACACGCCCGCCCTCAACACAACGCTGATGGGAGAAATGGGTCTGTCCACCCTCCGCGCCCTCGCCCAAGCCGTCATTCAAGCCCGGTAACAATTCAAGGGGCTGGGCTGATGACGGCGGCAGCTTCGGCTTGTGCTTCCGATCTTGGGGCAGGCTTGGACATAAATGGGCGCTCAAAGGCAAGGTGGAAGAGGTAGGCGCAGGCGACGATCAGCGGGGTGCCGGCAATTTCCAGCAGCACAAACGCCGTCAAAGGGGCAAGACGCATCGGGCTGATTACATACTGCCAAAGCACGGCAATCAAGGGCGCATGGATAAGATAAAGCGAATAAGCGAAGCTGCCCAAAAAGACTACAGCAGGCTGAGACAGCGCCATTTTGAGCAGGCTGCTAGGCCGCAAGCCTATCAGCACCAGCAGGCACAGTGTCACTAGGCCCACCAGCAGATCAATTAAATCCCCGGAAGAAAAATGGCGAATCCTGCCGGTCATCGCCACTGACGTGACCACAAGAGCCGCGCCACTCGCCGCGCCCCACGGAATGCGGTCGCGAAGCACACGGACCGCTTCGGTGCGCGTGTGAGCCAGTTCGCATCCCAGCATTCCCAGCACGAAAAGGGCGATGAAATGCACGGTAAAAGTGTTGTGGAACTCATGGCTGCATACTCCCCAAAGAATGTAGGCCGCCACAACTGAAACTGCCGCTGTTTTTCCCGCGCCGAACCGCTTCCAGGCCCAAACGAGTGCGGGAAACAGGAAATAAATCCACCATTCCAGGCTGATGGACCAGAACACATAATTGATTGTGTGCAGTTCAGCGACGGAAAAATCTTGCAGCAAAAGCAGATGCACAAGAATGCCGCGCCCCGTCACCGGCAGAGCGCTGTCCCAAAACCCGCCGCTCCGCCTGCCAATCAGCAGAAAGATGAACAGCAGCGAAAGCCCAAGCGCCGCATAGTAGGGCGGCAGAATGCGCCGCGCCCGCTTCTGGAAAAACGCGGCGGCTCCGCCCCGCAGATGTCCGCCGCTGCCGACAACCGGCAGCATCAGGCAGAAGCCCGACAAGACAAGGAACACATCCACGGCAAAATGGCCGAACGAAAGCCAGTCCGTCCAGCGCGGGGCGGCATCTTCTCCCTGCACCCAGACTGTATACCAGTTATGGTGCAGAACGACGAAAAGCGCGGCCAGTCCCCGAACTCCGTCCAGATAACCGAGGTGCAGACGACCGGCGCTGGAAGAAGTCTCAGGATTCCGAGCCTCCGCCGAAGTAGTTGCGGGCATAGCTCCCACTTGTGCAAAAACCATGCCAAGCGCGGCCAATTTTGCCCGGTTCCGCCTCCCGCCTGCCTTTCGCATTCTCGCTGAGGCTGCTATTCAATCACAACAGAAAATAATTCCTCGTTTTCATACCAAAGCTATTGACAACTGGTGTGTACGGCATCATACTGTTCCTAACGCAACCAACGCCGTAAGTCTTGGCGACGTGCAGACCCAACTTGTTCGGATCACAAAGGAGACCTATGCCATG
>CAXUBO010000182.1:0-6824 GCA_964249345.1 uncultured Armatimonadales bacterium
GCCGGCGGAACTGTCTTCAGGGCCGCCCGGATAGCTGCCGGGATAACTGCCCGGATAGCCGCCGCGCCCACCGGGATACCCAGGGCCGCCCGGCGCCGCATTGAAGCCGCCGCGTCCCCCAAAGCCGCCTCGGCCTCCAAACCCGCCGGAACCGTAGGGGCCGCCGGTGGGGCTGGACACCGAGAGCAGCCCCGGATCGGTCGAAGTGAGGGAAACCGTTGTTTGAGTTCGCACGACGCGCCCGGCGTTGTAGGCGAAGTAGATGATACGCTCGAACTTGATCTCCCGGCTGGAGATGCTGGGCAGGGCCGAGCCGGGGCCGGGGTAGAACGTCGCCGGACCTTCATAGGTTTCGCGAATTTTCGCTGTGGGATAGCGGTCCTGCCACTCGAAATCTTCCAGCGTGCTGGTTGCCGTCACGGTTGCCGGGTACGGCGAAGTCCAGTCCAGCGTGATCTGGACCGGGGATTCCCAGTGGGCGCCGACAGAAACGCGGCGGGGAGGCAGCACCGGAATGGAGAAGCCAATGGACTGAGGGGTGTTCTCGGACGCCAGCTTGGAAAGAACGCGCCCCCGGTCATCCACTTCTCGGTACTCCGCATGAACGCCGCTTGTCAGCGCCTGGGGCAAGCCGTGGGTGGCGACATAGGACACAAAGGCTTTTGGCCGGGCGGACTTGTCCACGGGAATGATGTTGTCTCGAATGAGCGATGTTCCCCCGGTGCTGTTTTCGACGCTCCGCTCAAACCGCAGCAGCGACTCTTGCAGGGTCTGGGCGGACGCCGCCGCTGCGGTGTCGGTGGGAGCCGCCGTGAGGGTCGTGCGCCGCTGGTAACGGAGGGTCAGGCCGGTCTTCCAGGGATAGGTCATCTTGATGCCTTCGGACGCCGGGAGATTGATCTTGTCGGCAAGCTGCACCGCGACGGAGTCCTGTCCAACCAGCTTGTTCTGGTTGTCATAAACGGCAATGGTCAGCGCGTGCGGGCCGTCGGCATACGTCTTAGGCGTGTCCGGGCTGTCGGGGTCTGTGTAAGCGGCTTTGGTGTCCCAAACATAGACCGGCAGCGCCGTGCTCTTGGGAAGCGCCTGGGCCGTGATAAACTTGCCGTCAATGCTGATGGAAACGTAGCCTCGCTTTGGGAACTCGCGCAGCTTGATCGGGACCGATTCCCGCACCACCGCCTTGTTGAACGGCTGGACGATCTGAATTGCCCCTGCCGGAGATGCTGCCACCGGCGCTTGCGCCGCTGCTTTCGCGTTGAACATTGCCGCTCCGCCGGCTGCCAAAAGAGAAAGCATCACTGCCGTTGAAATACGCATGGAAATCCTCTTAATTGTTAAAATTCGCATTGGCGCTTTAATTTGTACTGGCGCTCTGGGTCGCCTCGGCAATGGCGGCCTGCGCCGCTTCCGCGTCGGACGGGGCGACTAACAAATCGCCCCACCGGGTTTCATCCGGCTGGAAAATCCCGCCGAGCGCCGGACCCGACAGGCTGTTGATCACCGCAGGAATGCCGGACGCTTCCAGCAGGCCGCGCACGATGTTCGCTTCCGACTCGCTCTGGGCTGAAAAAATCGGCACCAGCGGCTCGCCCTCGACGCCCGGTTCCAGCACGACGTCGCCGGGAACCCCCGCCAGAGGATCGGTGGGAATCTGCCAGGCTTCCAGCTCCCGCTCGGCTTCCGGCAGCGACGCCGGATCGGTCTGCGCCACATACTCGTCAATGTCGCCGACGACAACATCGGCTTCGTGTTCTTCGCGCTGCGCCTGCGCCCCGCTGCTGTCCGCCTGGGCTTCCGCCCGCGCGGCGGCTTCCAGCGGCGTTTCCGCTTCGCCTGCGCTGGTATTTGAATACGGTGCCTGCGGCTGTGCCGGTTCCATGTGCTTACTCCTTTATTGCCTCGCTTGCTCCTTAACTGCGTCGCTTGACCCGGCGGCCCGCATCATCTTGGCGCTGCCGGAGGCGATGCGCCGACTGCCTGCCGCTGTCTGCACTTCGCCCGCGCAGACAAGGAGTTGGGGACGCGCGGAAACAACCCACGCCGTCACCCGCAGCGGCTCACCGACGGCTGCCGGGGCATGAAGCCGCGTCGTCAGCTCCGCCGTAACCCAGTGCAGTCCGTGTGTTTCCAGCGCCGCCCGCGACAGCACTTCATCCAGCACCAGCGCCAGCAGGCCGCCATGCACCCGGTCCGCCCAGCCTTGATGCTCCTGCTTCGGCGTCCAGAGCGCTTCGTGAACTTTGCCGTTCCAGTGGAACGTCAGCCCCAGCCCAATCGGGTTCTGCGGGCCGCACCCGAAACAGTAGCCGTCATCAACTAATCCGCTCATGCCGGAGCCGACGCCCACACTTGCTGCTGGTACCAATCGCAGTCCGATTGCAGCGGGCAAACCCCGCACTCCGGCCTCTGTGAATGGCAGATGCGCCGCCCATGCTCAATGAAATGCACATGGACCGAGTACGCTTGCCCTTCGTCCAAAAGCTCCGGCAGCAGATCGTGGGCCGCATCCGCGCTTGCTTTCGCCGGGATCAGCCCCAGCCGCTTTGAAACCCGGTGCACATGCGTGTCCACCGCCAGCACCGAGCGCCCTAAATTGAACATCAACAGACACGCCGCCGTTTTGGCCCCAACTCCGTGGAACCCGCGCAGGTACAGCAAAGTTTTCGCGTCATCCCAGTTTCGGATATGCTCCAAGCTTGTCTGTCCCTGACTGTCGTAAATGTCCTGCAAGATCGCCTGAATACGCGGCGCTTTCAGGTTCGCCATGCCGCCGGAGCGGATCGCCTCCGCCACCGCCGTCACCGAAGCCGTCCGCACATCGTCCCACCCGCCCGGAAACGCTTTCTTCAAAGACGCATACGCCCGCCCGGAGTTGATGTCGCTCGTGTTCTGTGACAGCACCGTCGCCACCAAAGCCCCGACCAAATCCGCTGAATGGTTCTCCGCCCGCCAGACCCGCACCCCGTAAGCTGCGTCCAGCTTTTCTTCCACCCGGACCATCTTCGCCCTCAGCCGCACCCGCTCCGCCGCTTCATACAATTCAGCCACGCGCAATTATAGCACATACCCCTTTGCTTGGCAAGCGGCCCTATGGCAAGACCTAAAGATGCTTCGGCGGATGCTTGCCGTCCAGCAGGAGTATGCGGCGCAGGTTGACCACGCCGGCCCGATTGACTTGCAGCCTGCTGACGGTCGCCCTTCCTGTCGGCGTCTGCCCAATAACTGTCAGAAAGTCGTCACTCCAGCTAAAGTGTTCAGGCCACTTGTGCCGGCGCGGATGATAAAGCGGGACAACGAGGCCGCTGCCGGGGTCCACTGCTTCTGTCGCCGTGAATTTGTGGTTGTTGCAGGCTTGACAGGATAAAGCCAGGTTGTCTAGCTTGTTTATTCCGCCTGCATGACGTGGAAGAATGTGTTCCACCGAGAAAGGGCTGGGCGAAAAATCAGCACGGCTTAAGCAGTATTCACAGCAGCCACTCGCCCGCTCAAACACGGTTCGTTTCTGCCGCTGGGTCGGCTTTCGCTCATTCATGCGTACACTCGCAATTAACTTTCATTCATAAGTGTATTGCGGAATGCCGAGCGTCTTCATCTGAGATTCCAGCGACGTGCCGCGCAGCCGAGCTAATTCCAAGACAAGTCCCAATCGCTGTGCGTAATCCATCTCGACTTGGTCCGAAAGCCGTATTAACTCCTGTTGCTGCTCCGAGGTCAGCGTTTTCGCCTTGCGCTGTGAAACTAGGCTGTGATACCGCAGCCAGGTTTCTTCGGGCAGCCCTTGATTAATGCGCTGCATCAGTTCCGACTCAACTTTTGAGAGATGCGGGACGCCCTGCGCGGCCCGGTCCCGGTACAGTTTCTCTCTCAGGGTGTCCAGAACAAAACGGTCCGGGGCCATGCCCTCTTTGGCTGCAACTTCCTGGAGCTGAGTTTCCAATTCGGGCGTCAGGTCAATTGTCATAGTCATGGTTTTGTTTTGCCCCTCATCGTGTCCTTTTAAGCTGACGATAGCAGTACGAAGCGGCCCAGCGCAAACATGATGACACTTAATTTGGCCGGCATAACTCGAAAACTATGCTCATGCTTGTCCCAAACGTCTGGCCTCCATTTCGTTGTGATGAAGTAAATCCGCTCGGTGGTCGGACATTTCTCAATATGTTTTATAATCTCTTCCAATCTCTTATCAAAGTTATCCGGCTTGAGGCAATAGGCCACAAGGACAGAATGGCAAGAGCCACGGTTGTCCGAAGGAATACGATTGTATGATGAGTTGCGCTCGTGCGGCTGCGTAGGGCCGTCCACCCCAGGCAAGCCTGATAACAATTGTCCAATTACGTCTTGCTCAAGTTCTTCAAGCAGAGGTTCGTCACCAAGCTGAGATAAAACATGGTGCAGGTCTTTTATAACCATCCCATCGGTTTTTTCTATCATGTGTCCTCCGCGTAAAATAGCGCTATATAACGATCCAGCATTATCATACCGCGCTCAACAATGGCTTAGAGTGGTGATTAGTATCCCCGTATCTTCCAAATATCCTTCGCGTACTCGGCGATGGTGCGGTCGCTGGAAAACTTGCCGGTGCGGGCGACGTTGAGAATCGCTTTGCGGGTCCACAGGGGCGCGTTTTGGTACTCTTGGCCGGCCTGACGCTGGGCGTTGAGGTAGGAGGGGAAGTCGGCGAGGTGGAAATACTCGTCGCCGCCGTTCAGCAGAGACTCGAAAATCCAGCGAAACAGGCCCGGCTCGGTGGGGCAGAAGCGGTCGGAGTTCAGAGCATCTAAAACGCGCTTGGTGGCCGGGTCGCTGTAATAATCCCAGGGATGGTAAGTGCCGCGCGAGCGCATGGTCTGGATTTGGTCGGCGGTGAGGCCAAAGATGAAGATGTTGTCGTCGCCGACTTCTTCTTTGATCTCAATGTTCGCGCCGTCCAGCGTTCCCATTGTCAGCGCTCCGTTCATCGCAAGCTTCATGCAGCCGGTTCCCGACGCTTCTTTGCCCGCCGTGGAAATCTGCTCGCTGAGGTTCGCGGCGGGGATAATCTTCTCAGCGACGGACACGCGGTAGTCGGGGACGAACACAACCGCCAGCTTGCCGGACGTGCGCGGGTCGCCGTTGACGGTCGCCGCCACGCTGTTGATGAGCTTGATGATCTGTTTCGCGGCCCAGTAGCCCGGCGCGGCCTTGCCGGCGAAGACGTAGGTGCGCGGCGTAACCGGCTCCGTTCCGTCTTCGGTCAGCGCGAGGTATTCATGGATGACGTGCATGACGCTGAGAAGCTGGCGCTTATACTCGTGGATACGCTTCACCTGCACATCAAACAGGGAGTCAAGATTAAGAGCAAGCCCCTGCGTTTCCTGAACAAATGCCGTCAAAGCCGCTTTGTTGGCGGACTTGACGCGGGCAAACTCGGCTTGAAAACCTGCATCTTCGGCATAAGCTTCTAAGCCGTGCAGCGCGGTGAGGTCCGTAATCCAGCCGTCGCCAATCGTCTGGGTAATCAGTGACGCCAGGCCGGGGTTCGCCTTCAGCAGCCAGCGGCGGGGCGTGACGCCGTTGGTCTTGCTGTTGAACTTTTCCGGCGAGAACTGGTAGAAGTCGGGGACCAAATCGTTTCGGATTAGCTCCGAATGCAGGGCCGAGACGCCGTTGACCGAATGGCTGCCGGCAATCGCGAGATGGGCCATGCGGACTTTTTTGTCTGCGCCTTCTTCAATGATGGACATGCGGATTTGACGCCCGCCGTCGTTCGGCCACTTCCGGGCGACTTCTTCCAAAAAGCGCCGGTTGATCTCATAAATAATCTGCAAATGGCGCGGCAGCACATACTCAAACAAGCCCACCGACCACTTTTCGAGCGCCTCGGACAGCAGCGTGTGGTTCGTGTAGCCCAGCGTCCCGACTGTCATTTGCCATGCCTGGTCCCATTCCAAATGGTGTACGTCCACAAAGACCCGCATCAGCTCGGCGACTGAGATCGCCGGGTGCGTGTCGTTCATCTGAATCGCCACTTGATGGGGGAACTCGTCCCAAGTATCAAACTCCAGGCGGTAGCGGCGCACAATATCATGCACGGCGCAGGCGACTAGAAAATACTCCTGCAAAAGCCGAAGCTCCTTGCCCGCCGCCTGAATGTCCGACGGGTACAAGACTTTGGAGATCGTCTCGGTTGCAATCTGGTCTTCCACCGCCGACTGGTAATCACCCTGGTTGAAAACCTGCATGTTGAACTCTTGGGCCGAGCGGGCCGAATACAGCCGCAGGTAATTGACCGTCCTGCCGCCGTAGCCGGGAACCGGCATGTCATGGGGAACCCCGATCAGCGGCTTCGTGTCCAGCCAAATCGGCGTCCATTCGCCGCCCACTTCTTGGGTTTCTACTCGCCCGTACACCGGCACTAAGACGGCTTGGTCAGGCCGCTCAATCTCCCACGGCGTTCCGTAAGACAGCCAGTTATCGGGCTTCTCCACCTGATAGCCTTGCTGTATCTCTTGTTTAAACAGCCCGTACTCATAATTGATGCCGTAGCCGAAGCCCGGCATCCCCAGCGCCGCCAGCGAGTCCAAAAAACACGCCGCCAGCCTGCCGAGGCCGCCGTTGCCGAGCGCCGCATCCGGCTCCGTTTCCCGCACCTCGTCAATGTCCACGCCCCGCTTTTCTAATGCTTCTCGGCAGGACTCCCACAGCCCCAAGTTAATGAGCGTGTTACCGAGCGTGCGCCCCATCAAGAACTCCATCGACAAATAATACAGCCGCTTCGCCTTGTTCTCCGTGTACCGCTGCTCCGTGGCAAACATCCCGTCCACCATCTTGTCCCGTGCCGC
>CAXUBO010000183.1:0-6650 GCA_964249345.1 uncultured Armatimonadales bacterium
GGTCTGCTCCTCCTCGCCTCCATGCTTCTCGCCGCCGGGTTTGGGCAGGTGCATTTGTCCTCAGCGGAAGTCATGCGCGAGCTGCGGCAGGGGCCGAACGCCGAGACGATTCTCTGGACCCTGCGCCTGCCGCGCATTTTGTTGTCTGCCCTGGTAGGCGCATCGCTGGCGGCGGCGGGCGTCGCGTTTCAGGCGCTGCTGCGAAATGAGCTGGCGGACCCGTATTTAGTCGGTGTTTCGGCGGGCGCATCTGTCGGGGCGGAAGCGACGATTTTAGGACACGAAGACGCCGCGCTCGGCGGTCTCGGCCTGCCGCTGGCGTCGTTTGGGTCGGCGGCGGCGGCGATGACCGTTGTTTATACGCTGGCGCGGCGCGGCGGGCGGGTGCAGGTCACGGCGCTGCTGCTGGCCGGAGTCGTCATCAGCGCGTTTCTCGGCGGCGTGTCGTCGCTGCTGCTTCAGATCAGCCGCCCGAACGACGCCCAGTATTTGCTGTACCGTTTGAACGGCTCGCTGCAAGATGCGACGCTTTCGCAGTGCGGCGTCACGCTCGGCTTCCTGGCTGCCGGCCTGCTCCTATTGGCGATGCAGGCACGGGCGATGAACGTGTTTGCGCTCGGCGAAGAGTCGGCAATGCAGCTTGGCGTCGAGACGGAGCGGTTCAAGACAATTTTGATTGTGACAGGGTCGCTGCTGACGGCGGCGACCGTGGCATTTGCGGGCATTATCGGGTTTGTCGGGCTGATGAGTCCGCATATCGCCCGGCGGCTGGCCCGCACGCCTGACCACCGGCGCGTCCTGCCGCTGGCCTCTCTCTGCGGGGCAATCCTTCTGGTCTGGGCGGATACCCTGGCCCGAAGCGTTCTGCCGGACGGACGGGAACTGCCGGTCGGCATCGTCACGGCGTTTCTCGGCGCACCGTTCTTTTGTTATTTGCTGCGGCGGCAGGGGCGCGGGTAGAACTGCTCTGTCTTGACACCCCTGCCCCATGCCGGTATAATAAAAATCCCCGCAATGATGCGCGATTTCATGCTATCCATAGTCAGGAGTCTGCCGCATTTTATGTCCCTCTTTGACCACTACACCCTCGACGGCTTTTATGATGAGATGTTTGAAGCCGCAGGCGTCCCGCGCCGGCATTATCAAAGCCTTTACGCCACGCTGGAGTCGCTGACGGCGGACGACTTCAAGGCCCGTGCCCAGATGGCCGAAAACAGTATGCTCAATCAGGGCGTGACGTTCACCGTCTACGGCGACGACCAGGGCCTGGAAAAGACGTTTCCCGTGGATTTGGTCCCGCGCATCATCACCAACCAAGAATGGGCCGGGATTGAGCGCGGGCTGGCCCAGCGCCTGCGCGTGCTGAACTTGTTCCTGCATGACGTGTACCATGACCAGAAAATCCTCAAAGACGGCGTTGTCCCGCGCGAGCTGATTGTCAACGCCAAGCATTTCCGGCGCGAGCTGATCGGCGCTTCGGTTCCGAAAGACATTTATGTCCATATCTGCGGCACGGACCTCGTGCGCGATGAGCACGGCAATTATTCCATTCTTGAAGACAACTTACGCTCGCCGTCGGGCGTCTCCTATGTGCTGCAAAACCGGATGCTGATGACCCGCATCTTTCCCGGCCTGTTTCGGGAAAACCGAGTTTTAGCCGTAGACCATTACTGCTCCCAGCTTCTGGCGAACCTGCGCTATATCTCGCCCCGTGCCATTGCCGACCCGACGGTGGTGCTGCTGACCCCCGGCGAGTTCAACTCGGCGTATTTTGAACATGCGTTTTTGGCCCAGCAGATGGGCATTGATTTGGTTCAGGGCCGCGATCTGTACGTCGAAAACAATTTAGTCTGGATGAGAACGACGCGCGGGCCGCAGCGGGTAGATGTCATCTACCGCCGGATTGACGACGACTTCTTGGACCCGCTGACCTTCCGCGCCGATTCGTCGCTTGGCGTTCCCGGCCTGATTAACGCCTACCGGGCCGGCAATGTCGCGCTTGCCAATGCCGTCGGCACGGGCGTGGCCGACGACAAAGTCATTTATGCGTATGTCCCGGCCATGATCAAGTATTACTTGGGCGAAGACGCATTGCTGCCGAATGTCCCGACCTACTTGTCCGCCGACGACGCCCAGCGTGACCATATTCTGAAGAACTTAGACAAGCTGGTCGTCAAAAGCGCCAACGAAGCCGGCGGCTACGGGATGCTGATGGGGCCGCAGTCGACAAAGGCCCAGCAGGACGAGTTCGCCGCGATGATCCAGGCCGACCCGCGTAACTTTGTCGCCCAGCCTCTGGTTCAAATCTCCCGCGCCCCGGCCTTTGTCCCAGATGTCAACGGGTTTGAGGGGCGGCATATTGATCTGCGGCCCTATATTCTGATGGGTGAGGAAATTACGATCATTCCCGGCGGTTTAACCCGCGTTGCCCTCCGCAAAGGCTCCTACGTTGTCAATTCCTCCCAGGGCGGCGGCTCCAAAGACACCTGGGTGCTGGCGCGTCCATCGGGCCAGATGCAGTCCCAGACGATGGGAAGCATGTCGCAGTCGCAAGGCTTCGGCGAAGGCGAGACGCGGCCTGTTGAGGGCGCGGTCAAGGTTTAGCAGCAAACCAACTCAAAAAGATAAAGCAGGGAAACAAATGCAGCATTTTCCACCGTGGTATATTGCTTTGAACGAGTTCGGATACATTTTCCACACTGCGATTGATATAGCATACATCATCTTAGGATTTGCCATTGTTGTTGTCGTTTCCCGTCCCAGTTGGCGTCAGCATCTTCGGTGGGCCAGTCCTGCCGCTGCCGCGTCCGTTTTGAAAGGCATAGGCCGCTTGGTAGCAGACGTGCATCATTACCTCCATGTCGGTGCAATGGCGAACACCTACCCGACTTCGGATTTGCTATACTACACTGCTGATGCGCTGTCCCTTTACAGCATGTTTGTCTTTTTGAAGATGCTGCGTGACCTTATCCGGCATCCTGCCTCACCGGACCCGCTGGCGGAATACCCCGCGCAGCCGGGCGTTTGGCCGCCGGCACCGACTGTGAAGCGGTAGAAGCCGGGGTTGTAGAAAAACCCCGACAAAGAAGCGTCCTTCGGACGAAGATGAAGACTACAGATTTTGGCCTCTCTGTGTCCGAAGGACATTTGCTGCCGGGGTTTTCTAAAACCCCGGCTCCTACCCTACCTTGATGCAAAGGATAACGTATGCTTGCTCGTGAAGCCGATGCCATGTTCTGGATCGGGCGCTATGTGGAACGCGCCGAGGCAACCGCCCGCATGGTGGATGTCCAGTACCATTCGGAGCTGGAAGGGGCGTTCCCGCTGGCAAGCGGCAGCGGCGGCGGGGACCCGTCGGCGCTGTGGGGACCGATTTTGGCGATTTCCGGCGACGCCGATTTATTTGCCGCCCTTTACAACGATACTCAGGTGGAGCGCAATGTTCTGGACTTCTTTGCGTTCTGCCGGGAAAACGGCAACTCCATCACGTCCTGCGTCGTCCGCGCCCGTGAGAATGCACGGGGCGTCCGCGAAATGATCCCCTCGGAGATGTACGAGAGCCTGAACATGTTCTTTCTGGAAGCGACACGGTGGAACGTGGACAAGATTTTAGATTCTTCCCCGCACGCCTTTTTTGCTCAGGTTAAGAACTCGTCGCATCTGTTCCGGGGCATCACCGAGCGGACCATGCCGACTGACGAAGCGCGGGCTTTTTTGGAATGCGGCATGATGCTGGAACGGGCCGACAAGACCGCCCGGATTTTGGATGTCAAGTATCATATTCTTTTAGGCGAAGCGGAAATCGGCGGGACATTGGACCAGCACCAATGGATTGCGGTCCTAAAAAGCGTCGGTGCCTTTGAAGCATTCCGCAAAGCCAACCGGCTCGGCATCACGCCCGGCAAAGTGGTCTCGTTTTTGGTCCGCAACCCGGACTTCCCCGCGTCCATCTCCTACGCCATCACCCGCGTAGACCGCGCCCTGCGGCAGATCGGCGGCACAAAAGGCGTTCCGGCGTCAAACCGTGCCGAGCGGCTGGTCGGGCGTCTGAGAGCCGATTTGTCGTTCATCACGACTGAGGAGATCATTAAGCAGGGTCTGCATCAATTTTTGGATCAAGTTCAGATACGCTGCATTGAAATCGGCAGCGCCATCTCCGAAGCCTACTTGAAGTATTGAACCCGCCCAGCGACAGTCGCGGGTGGGTTCTGCAACCTTTTTTCCTGCCGCGTGTCAAAACCAGCATGATCTACACAAACACGTCTTCTAGCCCAGCCGGACCAAGCCCCGCCGAACCCAAGCCGAGACGATGGCAGCGATTTTGGGCCTTTCCCGTGACCCGAATTGTGCTGTACCTGCTGCTGTTTGCGGCGGTTACGACGGCGTTGAGCCTGATTCCGCTGGGCGTGTTTCGCTTGCTGCACCGAAATCCGCGTCACTTCTCCCTGCTGCTTGGCATATTGGGTGAGGGTTTAAGCGCTGCCGGAGCGCTGCTGGCGTTCTGGGTCATGGTGCGCTTCGCCGATAAGCGCCCCTGGGCGACGGCAGGATTCAACCTCAGCGCACTCCCGGCAGGGCTAGGAAGCGGGTTCGCGCTCGGCGCGGCGATGCTGACGGTTGGCGTGGGCTTGCTGGCCGGGCTGGGAATGTACCATGTCACGGCCCTGGCACCAAGCGTGCTGGTTCTCGTGCCGCTTCTTCTTTACCTGTGCGTCGGCGTGTTTGAGGAAACGCTGTTTCGGGGCTATATGTTCCAAACACTGGAAGGACGCTGGGGGAGCGGAGCTGCTTTGGGCGCGACCAGCCTGCTGTTCGGCCTGGCGCACCTGGCAAATCGAGTGCCGGGGGAGACGCCTCTGCACCATTGGGCGGGGCCGCTCTTGATCTGCCTGGAAGCGGGCTTGCCGATGGGCGCGGCCTACCTCCTGACCCGGCGCTGGTGGCTGCCGATTGGGATGCACTGGGCCTGGGACTACTTTGAAGGGCCGATCTATGGCTGCCCCGACTCCGGCACCCATGACCCGCACACGCTGCTGCACGCGGTTCTTTCCGGGCCGGCCTTTGTCACCGGCGGCCCGTTCGGCCCGGAAGCGGGCGTGGTCTTCCTGGCGGTCGGCACGCTGACCGGAGTGTTTCTGCTGCGGGCGGCAGTACGCCGGGGCCAATGGCAGGCGAGGCCACGCCGGCGAGTCGCTGCGGAATGAAAGGAGCTTCTTATGTTTGCTTTTTCTGGGATGCGTTTTTGGGCATTGATTGCTTTTGGCCTGCTTCTTGCAGCGGGGCCGACGTTTGCCTTTGACGAAGACCATCACACAGTCATTAACGGCGCGACCTTGCACTTTCGGGTGCGCGGCGCGGACAAGAAAAACCCCTATCTGGTGATCTTGCACGGCGGGCCGGGGTTCTCGTCGCATATGTTTTATGCCTGGGGGCCGAGCCTCGAAAAATCCGTAAACGTAGTCTACTTGGACCAGCGCGGCTGCGGCGAGTCGGCGCGGCTTTCGGTGACGAACCCGATGGCACCGACTCCAGCCGAGATCAAAGGGTATACGTTTGATACATTGACTGCCGACATTGAAGGCGTCCGGCAATACCTCAGAGTGGACAAGTGGTTTGTGCTGGGCCACTCCTTTGGGGGGATGCTGGGCCTGGAATATGTTGCGGCGCACCCCGATCATGTGCGGGGATTTATTGACATGGACGGCCTGGTATCGGTGCCGCAGATGCAGATGGCGATTTTGGACAACGCGGCGAAAAAGTTCACGGCGACGAAAGACGGCGCTGATTTAGCGGCTGCCCAGCAGCTTCAAGCCCTGCCGCCGGACAATCCGGCCCGGCTGTTTGGGGCGTTCGGCCTGGCGATGGGACCCGCCGGGCTGTACTTCGCCGGAGATCAAAAGGCCGCGTTCGCCGCGTTCTATGGGCAGATTGGGTTGGCTGTGAAGCCGTACAATCTTCCCCCCTCTGCCTTGATGCCGGCCAATGAACCTGGCGTGGCCCTCATCGCCAACGATCATTTTCTCACGCGCGACGACACGCCGCTGCTGCTCAAGATTTCCGTGTCGACGCTCATTATCAACGGCAGGCAGGACGGCGTCATTACGCCCTCGTCCGCCGAAGCCGCCCATGCCGCCATCAAGAACTCGCAGATTGCCGAATTCGACCAATGCGGCCACTTTCCGTTCTTGGAGCAGCCTCAGAAGACGACGGCAGCGATTTCAGCGTTCGTCAGCCCCAAAACAACAAGCCAGCATCAGGAAGCAATGCCGGCGGGCGACTTCGCGAACATTGAAGTTCCAAGCAGCCTCGACATCGGCTCGCTTTCCAGCGCGGAAGTCGTCATTGATTGGGTCGTCTCGCCCAACGGCAGGCCGGAGCAGATGCGCGTTGTGAAATCCTGCGGCAGCAGTGAGATGGACCATGCCTGTCTGACCGCAATCCGAAAAACTCGTTTCCAGCCTGCAATCAAAAACGGCGTGCCGGTTCCGGCAAAGATGGAACGGGTGTTTCAAATCGAAGCTGCTCACTAGGCAGCGCGGCTGCAAATTCTCGCGGCTACAAATCGTCGCCGCTGAGGGACTTGCGCGGCGGGGGCGCGTCGGCGTCCGGGGGCGGGGGCATCAGCGCAGCCTCGTGAGGCAGAGGCGGCC
>CAXUBO010000184.1:0-3382 GCA_964249345.1 uncultured Armatimonadales bacterium
CCCACCGGCTGCGCCCGCCCGCAATCCGTGATCGAGTCCCCAATCATCACCAGTTTATCGTTCTTTTCCAGTTTCATAATTTGTTGACTATCGGAAGCTGCATCAAAGGGCAATGGCGGCGCTTAAGATCGTAACCGGCAGGCCGGGAACACGCACAAATGCTGCATCATTCGTCAGAAAGAGCGCACATCCAACAGCGAGTCCAGTGGCAGCATGAAGCGCATCAGGCGTCTTCAACCCAAAAGCGCGTAACCGTGCGGCCTGTTCCCACAAAGCAAGCGTGGCTGGGATTAACTCAATTTCTTGCGCCGTCAAAAACGCTCGAAACGAAAGCTCCAAAGCAGTATTTCCGTCATGTAAAGGCTTGGCAAGTGTTTCCAGCCAAGTTAATTCGCTCGTGACCACTGACACTTGACCTGCCTGGGCCGCAGGCCAAAGCGGAGCCAGAAATGAATAATAGGGTTCAATCTTCTCCACCGCATAGATGGCTGAGTTGGCATCAATGTAAACAGAGCCGGAAGGCGGCAGGATTAGCGCTCCCATGCGTCGCGTTCCTCCTGCACATAAGTATCTACCTCTTCGGCTGTCTGAAAAGCCAGATGTCCTGGCGCTTCAGCGAGTACGTCTACTACAGAGCGCCGGTAGGCTTCTGGCTCCTGGGGAAACAAGACGATAATTTCTACTGATTTTCCTGCGGGAAGTTGTGAACTGGATACTTCCACACGCCCGCCGGGTTGAACTGTGCCTGTCAATCTTAAAGCGGTTTGCATTTGCTTTTCCTCTGCCTTTTAGTATACATAATAATCCAGATTAGGTCAGAACATTTTTGCTTGAGCGGCCTCACCGCGCTCCACTGGTTCGATGACTTATTACTAGAGCGTATCTCATAAATAGTTGCGGCAGTTTTGGGGCGTCCTGCACAGCACCCCGACAAAGGCAGAACTACTCTAAAACAGGCAGAACTACTCTAAAACAGGCTGCTCAGATGGAGCATTGTCAGATGATTTAGTAGCCCCCTGCTATTTATGAGATACACTCTAGGCTCCGCACTCTCGCAGTAGCTGAATGACATCTTCGCTTTTGGCTGCTTTTAGAGGGGTACGGCCTCCTGCTGATTGGACATGAACGTCGGCCCCATTTTCTAGCAAGAGCCTGACGAGACTCAAATGACCGCGCTCGGATGCAGTAACTAAAAGCGGTTCTTTGCTGTCATCACCTCTACGGGTGCCTGTAGGCGTTCCTTGCTCTAGCTGCGTTTTCAGTAATCCATGATCTCCAGCCTCTACAGCATACAACGCGGGCGCACTGTGCAGAACCCAATAAACAGCCGCTTCCGCATGGCGTTCACTGCTAAATTTCGCTAATTCCACTTGTGCGCCCGCTTGAATTAGGAAATAAGCAGAACTATATTGCTTCGAGTTAAAAGCATAATCCAGAGGCGTCAAGCCAATCGAGTTTTTGTGATGAACGTCGGCTCCTGCACCTATGAGTTCTTGCAAGCTGTAATAGTCACTCATTACAGCATTCATCAATGCCGTGCTGCCACCTTTATCCTGTGCATCCACAAGCGCCCTCTGTCTCAGCAGCAGGCGAACAATTCCAGGATAACCCATCCGTGCTGCCAGCATGAGTGGTGTTTCCCCAGATCGATTGCCACGATTTATATCTGCGCCATGATTGAGAATCAGCAGTATAAGTTCATCGTCAGCCCCACGAGCGACCGTAGCCCGCAACGGTGTTTCGCCGTCACGTCTGGCAGAATTGTAATCAGCCCCTTGTTCCAAACAAGCTAAAACGCCATCAAGATTGTCTTGGTCAATTTCATCGGAAAGTCGTTGGAGCATTTAAATTGTCAATCAAACCACAGTTTGCAGAAGTTGGCGGGTGTAGTCTACAGATCGGGAGACGGCGGAGAAGGGGTCTTCTTCGCCTTCGTATTCAATGTTCAGCCAGCCGTCGAAGCCGGCTTGATGCAGTGAGGAGACGCAGTCAACTAGGTCGACTTCGCCTTCGCCGATGGCGGTCCCGGCGAACTTGAGGCCTTCGGTGCCGACATACGCGAAGCCGGTGTAGTTGTCGGGAACGACCCGGAAGTCCTTGAAGTGGACCATCGCGGCGCGGGGCGCAAGCGCAGCGACGGCGAGGTGCGAAGCCTCATGCACTAACAGGAAGTTTCCGGTGTCGGGATTTGCTTTCAGGGCCGGGCTGGCGACGGAGTTCAAAATCAGTTCCACTTGGCCGCTGCGTCCGGCAAGCTGACCGTGGTTTTCGAGCGCCAGCGTGACGCCCCGGTCATAGGCATACGCGGCGGCTTCTTTGAGGCCGGCGATGATCCATAGAAGGCACTGCTCGTAGGTGTATTCGGGCGCGAGGTTGCCGCTGAAGACGCGCACGACTTTGGACCCGAACTGCTCGGCGTAGTCCACGCCATCCGTGATCTTTTGGAGTTCTTCGGCCCGCGCGGCTTCGCTTTCCTGCACAAAGTTGTTGGCGACGGAATAAACGCCGACAGGCAGGCCGGTATCCTGGAGCGCGGCCCGCACTTCCGGCAGCTCAACGGCAGGGTCGTGCCAGAAGAAGTCCAGCAGCTCGACGCCCTGGACGCCCAGCCGTTTGGCTTCCTGAATGAACCCGGCAATGTCAATGCGCCCGTTCTGGTACGCCCGCACATAGCTGTACATGCTCAGTCCAAGTTTCATGGTGTCTCCTTAAGTTGTCCCCCGGCCCCCACCACTGTTTAAACGGGGCGGGGAGCCAGAGTGAGGACAGGATGGGCCTATTCTTTTCCTGCTCCCCCATTATTGGGGGCTGGGGGGTCCTACTCCATCTCGTTCAGCACGCGCTCGGCATACAGCAGGCCGCTGATGCTTTTCGCATCCACAATCGCGCCGGTCTTGATCATGTTGAGCGCCTCGGCAAAGGGCGTCGGCAGGACTTCTAAGAACTCATCTTCGTCCGTGTGACCGTCTGTTTTTGTCAAGTCCAGCGCCAAAAATGTATGGATGATTTCGGTGGAATAACCGGGGGCCATAAACGACTGGAACAAAGGGATCATGCGTGCGGCGGCGTAGTTGATTTCTTCGGCCAGCTCGCGCCTCGCGCAAGCTTGCACTTCTTCATTCGGGTCAAGCGTGCCTGCCGGGATTTCCAGCAGGCGGCCTTCTGCGGCGCGGCGGTACTGACGCACTAAAATCACGGTGCCTTTGTCCAGCATCGGCACCATGGCGACAGCGCCCCGGTGTTCCACAATCTCGCGCCGGCTGGTTTTGCCGTTCGGCAGCAGGACGGTGTCCAGCCGCAGGTTAAGAATGCGCCCGTCATAAAGGCGCTGGCTGCTGGTCGCGATTTCTTCATTCTTATCTTCTTCATTCTTATCTTCTTC
>CAXUBO010000184.1:3482-6482 GCA_964249345.1 uncultured Armatimonadales bacterium
TTCTTCATTCTTATCTTCTTCATTCTTATCTTCTTCGTTATTGGTTTCGTTTGGCATTGCTGGGTTCCTATTCTGTTTTCGCCAGGCCGGCGGCGGCGGCGGCGAGAAAAAAAGCCGGGTCTTCGGCAGGTGTCCGGCCCATGCTGGTGACGGAAACGCCCGCTTCGGTCAGCAAATCGAGTGCGGACTGGGTGTTTAGGACAAACTGGACCGTGTGGCCCGGCGGCAGGCCGGACGCCTCAGTCCCCGCCGGCAGCGGGACCAGGCAGCGGCTGTAGGCAAGGTCCAAAGCCGTGCGCGTGTGGTGGCTGATGCCCTGGTGGCGCAGGCGTTTATCCGACGACGACATGCGGGCAATCGCCACGGATTGGCCGCCCATCGCCCGAACAATGTCTAAGTTCTGGGCCTGCTCAATGCCGCTAAAGCCGTACTTCGTGCCGGTCCCAGCGTTGCCCGGCCCCTGGCAGACAATGGCGGCATCGCACCCGAGAATATGCCTCGCGGCCAGCAGGGCCGAATGCAGCGTCACGGTCTCATAGTCCCCGCCGAACGCCTGCCCGCAGGTCAGCGTGGCTTGGATCAGGCTTGCGGCTTTTAAATCGCGCACGAGATGGCTGAAGGCCAGCGGCAGGGCGGCGGCATCGGTCATCACATAGGCGACTTTGCGGCGTCCTGCCAGAAACAGCCCGGCGGCGGCAGGCGCGATCTGCGAATGCAGCTGACCGACCAGCACCGGCAGATTTTCTAAGTCACGCTCCCAGACTTGAGCGTGTTTTTCCTGTTCTTCCAGCGTCAGCACGGCCACTTGGCAGGGCAGGTAGCGGCCTTTCATGATGTGGCCCATGTCCAGCGTGTCCGGCTTCGGCAGGGGGCGAGAGAGGTTCGCCGAGACAAAATCAAAGCCGCCGGTTCCCAGCTTCAAGACCTGCGCCGTCGTGTTCAGCAGCACGTCATCGCCCACCGACGCCGGGCCGGTCAGGGCGGCGTAGTTGACGGCCCGGCGGGTTTCCATTTCAATCCGCACGGAAAGCTCCTGCGCGTCCCGCTCCCATTCGGTCACGGCCAAAACTTTGCCGGCGGCTTGTGTGAGCATATTAGATTGCCTGTGTCAATGGCTTTGTCGGCTCTTGGAGTTTGGCGAATGCTTCTGCGACTTCCTGCCGAAGCTGCTCTTCGCTGATTTCCCATTCCATCTCAGGCTCAGGCGCGAAGACGCTGCAAGCGGAATGGATCGCATCTATTGTTTCTTGAAACTCTAGGATGTCTGCATATCCCCACAGATCGGCACTCGCTTGCCGGAACTCGCTGCCGCTGATCTCGCCGCGCTGAAACGAGGCGACGAGCACTTCATCATAAGGTTCCGGCCAGTCGGCTTTCTTTTTTGCATAGGCTCTCTCTTGACTGTCCCGATTTTGTATCCAAAGTCTCGTGAACTTGGCACAAAAATTCTGGGATTTCATTTGGCGATCTAAAAAACTTTGCATAAGCAGCAAGAAAGGCTCCTGGCGCGTACTCCTACTCATCTCACATCTCCTTTGGTCAGCAGGTCTGCTACCTGAGTACGGTATAACTTCCAGCTAGCGACAAACGTGTCCGACAGGTCAAAAGCTGCCCACAAACCTGTGACCGGGTTGAAGTAGTGGGTCACAGAAATGATGCCCCGGAATGTTCCTGGAGCCACAACGGGAGCGGCTGCAACATGCTCTTCAATGGCGCGTTGGAACAAGGCGGCGGTGGCTTTGTTCCAGTTGCCGGCGATACCGAAGTCGGGCGCATGACTGCTGAACTCATGCTGCAAGGCTCTTGGGCTGAACCGAAGAGACTTTCGCATCGACGCTCCTCCCTGAGCTTCCTTGTCATGCTCTACCCTTGTGCGGCCGTCTCGACAATCGAAACCACTAGCTGCGTGCTTTTGACCATGTCGGAGATATGCACATACTCATCGTGCCGGTGGATGTTGGTCATGCCGCAGCCCAGCACCGTTGTCGGGAAGCCGTTGGCATTGAAGATGTTGGCGTCCGCGCCGCCGCCGGTGACGCGCAGCAGCGGCTCCAGGCCGATGCGTTCCGCCGCCGCCATGCCGACAGTCAGCACTTCGTCGTCCATGCCCAGCTCATACGCCGTGTAGGCGTGTTCGGTCTTGATGTCTACTGTGATGCCCGCCGACGCGGCTTCCTCTTCAAAGCAGCTTATCATGTGGGCCATCTGCTTTTCCAGTTTGGCGTTATTGCGGGAGCGGGCTTCGCACTTCAAGTAGCACTCGGCGGCAATGATGTTGGTGGCCGTGCCGCCGCTAATAACACCGACATTGGCGGTTGTCTCGGCGTCAATCCGGCCCAGCTTCATGCGGGCGACGGCGCGGGCGGCGACCAAAATGGCCGAAACGCCGTCTTCCGGCTGCGCTCCGGCGTGGGCCGGCTTGCCATGCACGAAGACTTCAAAGATGTCCTGGGTCGGGGCGCTGTAAACTAAAGAGCCGACCGGCGGGCCGGCGTCTAAAACATAGCCGAATTTGGCTTTGATTCGGCTGGGGTCCATCATCTTCGCGCCGACAAGTCCAATCTCCTCGCAGATGGTCAAAAGAAGCTGAATGTCGCCGTGCGGGATGTTTTGCTCAGAAAGTATCCGCATGGCTTCCAGGATCGGGGCCATGCCGCTGATGTCGTCTGCGCCGAGGACCGTCTTGCCGTCGGTCTTGATTACGTCGCCGTCAACAATGGGTTCCAGGCCGGGCGTCGCTTCCACGGTATCAAAATGCGCCGAAAAGAAGATCGGCGGGGCATGGGCCGCCGTGCCTTTCTTGAAGGCGATCAAGTTGCCGACATTGCCGCCGACTTTGTCGCCCGCGTCGTCGTACTCGCACTCCCAGCCAAGCTCCGAAAGTATTTTGTATGCTACATCGCTGGCTTCTTTTTCGTGCTTCGGGGGCGTGTTGACACGCACCATATCTAAAAACGTCTGCACCAAGCGTTCTTGATTGACAGAAACGGGTTCAACCAT
>CAXUBO010000185.1:0-597 GCA_964249345.1 uncultured Armatimonadales bacterium
TTCTTTGCCCTCAAGCCGCCTCGATTTCCACCCCCAAGTTGACCGGCTCTTCCTGTGCCGGGAAGAGTTCACTGAAGGAAATAAATATGGCAAATGAAGCACGGGTCGTCGTGACGCTCGCTTGTACCGAATGCAAAGAGCGCACCTACGCAACCACAAAGAACAAGCGAAAGCATCCAGATCGCCTGGAACTCAACAAATACTGCCCCCGCTGCCGCGTCCATAAGATGCACCGCGAAGCCAAGTAGTTGACAAAGCCGTGTTGCGGACGGGTATAATCCACCCGTCCAAGACACCAAAAACAGCAAATGGGAGTTTAGCACAGTTGGTAGTGCGTTCGGCTCCAAACTGAGAGGTCGCGGGTTCGAGTCCTGCAACTCCCGCTTATCTGCTCGTAAATCTTTTTTAGATTTGCGGGCTTTTTGCTTGTCAAGGCGAAGGTGCGAGGGAGAGGAAGCGAAGGCGAGGAAGCGAGGGAATGAATTCCTCTCGCTGAATAGTATCCTTCGGATGAAGATCGGATGCAGAAATGCTTGCTGTTGCCTGCTCATCTTTCGTCCGAAGGACGTTATTCAGCGAGAGGAATTCATTCCCTCG
>CAXUBO010000185.1:697-6468 GCA_964249345.1 uncultured Armatimonadales bacterium
CTTCCTCGCCTTCGCTTCCTCGCCTTCGCTTCCTCGCCTTCGCTTCCTCGCCTTCGCTTCCTCGCCTTCTTTGTTTTGCGTCACAAGATGCCCGGATAGAAAAGCAGGAAAAGCCCTTGCGGAACGCGAACCTGCCTGGCAAATGATCCACGCAGGACAACTTGGGCGGCTCGCGCTGGGTACAAGCGTGCTGGCGGCGCTGCTGGCTTCCGGCTGCCGGTACGGGGCGCATGACAGCGACGGGGCGGCGTCCGTGCGCCTGATCAACGCCGTGCCGGACGCGGGAGGCTTAGACGTGTCGGTGGACGGCAAGCGGGTTTGGAGACGGGCGGAGTTTCGGAGCAGCACGGGCTATAAGAGCGTGTCGGCGGGAACGTACCCGGTACAGATTGATGCCGACGGGCCGGGAACGACCCTGCTGACGAAATCTTTAGTTTTTGACAAGCACCAAGCCTATACCCTGCTGGCGCTGGGGCAGGCGGGGCGCGGGGGCGCACCGGCGCGGGTGCAGGTGCTGCCGGACCAGAATCCTGTGCCGCTGCCTCCCGGCAAGGCTTCGCTGCGGCTGATCAATGCGTCGCCGGGAACGCCTGCCGTGGACTTGGTCATTAACACGATTGTAGGATTGAAAGCGGTGGGTTACGGACGGCGCAGCGAGTCGGTGCTGCTGGCCGGCGGGCGTTACAGCGTGCAGCTTGCCGTTCCCGGCACGGCGCAGATGCTGGTCAGCCCAGTCAGTCTGGAACTCGCCTCCGGCCAAAGCTACACCCTGATTGCGATGGGCCGCAGCCAAAGCCTCAGTTTAGAGATGTATCCCGATAAGTAACCCACCCCGTCACACCCTAATAAAGCCTTAAGTGACGGGGTGGGTTCTTGCCAGGTTCCTAATGCCCGCGCTCTAGGTAATCGCAGGCGCGGCGGTAGGCGGCGGTGAGGTAATCGCTCATCAGAAGCTCGCGGCTGTTCTCGTAGTAATACTGGACGCGCTCGCCCAAGTTTTCGTCCGGGTCCCCAATCTGGTACGTTGCAATCTCGCGCGGCAGGACATAAGGCTGGTCGGTCGCCTGGTCAATGGCCTGAAACGTAATCTTGAAAATGTGGTCCTTGTCCTTGAAGTTCTCGTTCCAGGCCATTGTGATGTTGTAATTGCGGCCGTCGGTGCAGTGGTACTGGCTCTTCTTTTCCATAACGCTCCCGTCATACAAAAATTGCTGCTTTGATGGTATCCTCTTTGGGGGAGGATTGTCAAGTGGCAATACGTCCCGACTACGAAGGAGTACCTCAGATGCCTCGCTTATTTTTCGTGGCGGCTGCCGCGCTTGCGCTGCTGCCGGCGGCGTCCGTGTCCGCACAATATGGGCAAATGCCTCCGCCGCTGCCCGCCGGGACCCCAGCCCCGGCGTTTGCGACCACCACGGTCGGCGGCAAGCCGCTCACACTGCGATCCCTGCGCGGCAGAGTCGTGCTGCTGGACTACTGGGCGACTTGGTGCGGCCCGTGCCAGATGGCGACTCCGACGCTCGAAGCCCTGCACCGGCAGTTCGGCCCGAAAGGATTGGCGGTGGTCGGCATGAGCGTGGATGACGCCCGCAGCGTCGGCAGCGTGAAGCCGTTTATGAAGCATTTCGGCATGACCTACATTGTTACCGCCTCGCCGCAGGCCAATGGCCGGGCGCAGTACGCCTACCGGGTCAACGGCATCCCGTCCCAGTTTTTGATTGACAAAAAAGGCATTGTCCGCTGGAGCCAGTCCGGCTTTTCGCAGAACGAAGGCCAGGAACTTGCCCCCATGATCAAGCGCCTGCTGGCGCAGAAGTAGCGGCCCAAAGCCTTGACGGCACCCAGGCTTGACAGAAGCCAAGTAAGCGTGTATGCTATGACCACTCTGCGGTGAGAGCCGCTGGGCAAACTTGATAAAGGATTGATCAATGGCGATTGAAACAAAAGACGCAAAAAAGATCGTCATTCTCGGCTGCGGGCGGGTCGGGTCGACGCTGGCTCGGCAGATGTCCGGGGAAGGGCATGATGTGACGGTGCTGGACCAGACCAGCGACTCGTTTCGGCGCCTTGGCCCAAAGTTTAAGGGGCAGCGGCTTGTCGGCTCCGGCCTGGACCAAGACCTGCTGACGCGGGCGCGTCTTAGCGGGGCCGATGTCTTTATCGCCGTGACGCAGGGCGACAACACCAACATCATGGCCGCGCAGATCGCGCGGGAAGTGTATAGTATTCCGCGCGTCATGGCGCGTATCTACGACCCGATCCGCGCCCAGGCGTACCGGGAGCTTGGCATCACGACGCTCTGCACCACGACGCTTGCCGCCGGCCTGATGCACGATGCCGCACTCGGCGACGCCGCAGGCGCTCTTCAGCAGGCAGCGGTAAGTTATGACGCGCTGTATTTAGACAAGCGCAGTGCGTAGCCGAGCGGAATGAATGATAGGATGAATGATAGGATGAATGATAGGACGAATTTATGTATGTGATTGTTGTGGGCGGCGGCAAAGTCGGGTACTACCTGACCAAACAGCTTTTAAGTGAAGGCCATGAAGTGCTGCTGCTGGAAAAAGACCGGCGGCGTCAGTCCATGCTGGCCGAGCAGCTGGGCGAAGTGGTCGTGCAGGGCGACGGCTGTGAGGTGCGGATCATGTCCGAAGCCGGCTTTGGCCGCGCCGACGTGATTGTGGCCGTCACCGGCGATGACGAAGACAATTTAGTCATCTGCCAGATGGCGAAGCGCAAGTTTGCAGCCCCGCGCACGGTTGCGCGTGTCAACGACCCGGACAACGTGGTCCTGTTCCAGAAGCTTGGCATTGATACGACTGTTTCCAGCACCCAAATCATTTTCAACTTACTCGATCAGCAGATCGAGACCGGCGAGATTATTCCACTGGCGGCGCTGAAAAACGGCAACATTGAGATCGTCGCCATCACCGTGTCCGAGCGCTCTCCCGTGCTGGGGCGCAACGTCAAAGACCTGCCGCTGCCGGGCGATGCGCTGATTATCTCGGTAGTTCGCGCCGACCATGCGCTTCTGCCGCAAGGTGATGTCCGGTTTGAGAACGGCGACACGGTGATTGCCATGGTCGTCGCCGACGAAGAGCCGCAGCTCCGCCATATCTTCACCGAGTCACATTAGCCCCAATCCCTCAAGCGAAGCCTGCGCCCCATTGAGAAGCCTGCGCCCCATTGAGAAGCCTGCGCCCCATTGAAACGTAAGACGCCTTTTATTCTGCTTTTCGCTGCCTTGCTTTGCGGCAGTGCCTGGTTTCTCCTGCGGCCAAGCCCCGCGCCGCCGCCGGTGGTCCTGCACCCGTCGGCGGGACAGATCGCCGAGACGCAGAAGCGCCTGACGGGACTCGGACAAGCGGCGGCAAAGCCGGGAAACAGCCCGCGCACCCTGCGCTTGTCGGAAAACGATCTGAATGTCACTCTTGCCGGCAGCAAGCCCCTCCAGAAGCTGCTGACCGCGCACGGCGTCCAGGCCGTGCAGGTAGTTCTGCAAGAGCCGGACGGCATCATCCTCCATGCGACTGCCACAGTGCGCGGCCAAACCCAAAACGTCCAAATTGACGGCACCCTCGCACCGGACCCCAAGACGGGCCTGCGCTTCACCGCGACAAACGCTCAGGTCGGCAGCCTCCCGCTGCCGCCGGGAGTTGTTACGTCGGAAGCCGGCGGCCTCGCGGATCATTTTGCGCGGCAGTTTTTAGGCCGCTTGTCTTTGTCGGTGCAGGGGGTATACGTTCAAAAGAAAGACCTCGTCATTGTCGGCATCCCTACCGCTCCGGCCTCTGCGGCCCCGGCGTCTCCAAAATCAGCGTCACCGGCCCGTCATTGATAATCTCCACGCTCATATCTGCCCCGAACTCGCCGGTCTGCACCTTGATCCCATGCCGCTGCACCGCCTGAATGAAGGCCCCGTACAAAGGCCGGGCAACAGCGGGCGGCGCGGCTCCCGTGAACGAAGGCCGCCGCCCTTTGCGAGCCTCGCCCAGCAGCGTAAATTGGGACACAACCAGCATCGCCCCGCCTTTTATGTCCAGCAGCGACAAGTTCATCTTGCCGTCCGCGTCGTCAAACACCCGCAAGCCTACCAGCTTATCCGCCAGCCAGTCCGCGTCTGCATCTGTGTCAGTTGGCGCAACCCCCAGCAGGGTCATCAGCCCCGGCCCAATAGCCCGCGTCTCGCCCGTTTCCTTAATCGTCACGCTGGCCGCCGTCACCCGCTGCACCACTGCTTTCATGGCTTGATAGTACCTTCCAGCAGCTTAAAAAATTCTTTTGACGATTTCATAGAACTACTTGACAATGCATTCTCCACTGACTATAATGTTACCAAAGCCATAAACGCCATCAGTACCGGCGACCTGTGGACCAACTTGTTCGGATCACAAAAGGAGACCCTCACCATGTTTTCGTTTTTGTCCGCCTTGTTCTCGCCCTTGTCCCTGCCGAAGTTCTCACCGCCGCGCCCCGCGCACCTTTACTAAGTAAAGGCTTTGCTTCCCTCCTGCCTTGTTTCTTTTTGCCTTGTTTCCACGCACCCGGCCCAGGCGCAAGACCCCGGCGGCTCCTGGACTGTCATGCAGTGCGACGCCCAGGGCAACCCAGCCTCATCCATCGTGGGAACCGAAACCGGGCAGGCCACCAACACCTATCCCACGCCCATGATCCCCGGCGGCGGCTATTTTATCAACGGGTTCTACCCAGGCTTCGTGTCGTCAATGCCTCTCTCGACCACCTTCTACGATGACACCATCGGCGTCGACCCGCCCGCCAGCAGCGTCGACGCCGGCAACAGCTACAATACCGGCTACGGCGAGAGCGGCACCTACTACGGAACCGACTCCTCTGGCAACTCCGTCACCGGCCCGATCAACGGCTCCGTTTCCGCGAACTGGAGCGGGCAGATTACCGCCTACTACAAGGAAGTGTGGCAGGGGTGGGGTGCGCCGACCACTCCCATGCCGGACCACATTGACTTCCTGCTCAACACAGAGGTCTGCGCCTCTGCCGGTGTCAATTACGGCTCTTCCAAGCAATCCAGCGGCCTGTCGGCAACGTCAACGTCTTCCGACGGCGACCCGTTCAACGAGACGGCCTCCGCCTCGGCGGGGGACGCGGGAGCGGGCAGCGGCCCCCAAACGGTGACGGGGCATCATCTGGTGCGGGCATCGGTGGACTCCGGCACGGGGATCGCGGAGGTGTACCTGAACGGCACGACGAACTGGACGGCGTCCAACCAGGTGCCGTACATGGTTCCCTCGTCAGGCGGCAGCGCCCCGACGTTCAACGGTTCCACCGACGCAAGCGCCAGCGGCTACGTCAACGTCGGCATTCAGCAAGATAGCCGGGAAGTGATGATTACTTCCAAACCCGACATTGAAACTTCCTATTACAAGGGTTATGACCCAAACTCTGGTACTACACTCAAACTTGAAAACCAGAGGAACCCAAACGGCTCGATTACGACTGACTCCGCCGTTTCTCCGCCGCTGACGCAGCCTGGCGCTCCTACCACTTCTTGGACAGCCAGCCCAGGTATGCTGGGTGTGGCGTCGGGGTTCCAAAATCCTGTTTTTGCCTGGAGCCTGAAAGGGGAAGGCTCTTTGTCGGCATCTGGCAACACCTCGCACACGCAGCTTTCAGTGCAGTTTCCCGTGTCCTCCACAGATACATCTCTAAACAAGCAAAGTACAGTGCGATTAGATGTGACCGACAGTGACGGGGCATCAGGGGCCAACACATTCACTGTGCGCTGGCCCTATCCC
>CAXUBO010000186.1:0-6429 GCA_964249345.1 uncultured Armatimonadales bacterium
GCTGCTTTCTGTTGGAATGATTTCTGTTGGAATGATTTCTGTTGGAATGATTTCTTTTGCAATTATAAGACGCCGGGCAAAAATTGTCAACTTGACAAAATGTTGCCAAAACGCTTATACTCGCAGTAGCTTGGGCATAACACGAAGACAAGCGAGCAATTCTGCCCAAAGGGGGTTTTCACATGCAGCACCGACAGCTTGGACGCACCAAGATTGAAACAAGCGCGATTATTTTCGGCGGCTGGCAGTCCGGCAAGTCCGAATGGGTCGGCATTGACGACTCGGAAACGATCAAAGCCCATCAAGCAGCGTTTGACAGCGGCATCACAACCTTTGATACCGCTGAAGCCTACGGCGAAGGCCACAGCGAGCGGATACTTGCTCAGGCGCTCGGCGGCAAGCGCGACCAGATTGTGATCTTGTCTAAAGTGTTCGCAAACCACTTAAAGCAGGACCAAGTCATGGAAGCCTGCGAGCGGTCTCTCCAAAACCTCGGCACAGACCGGATGGACTTGTACCAAATCCACTGGCCGTCGGGGACATTCGGCACCGATACCGTTCCCATTGAGGAAACGATGGGGGCGATGCTGAAGCTCAAAGAGCAGGGCAAGATACGCGCTATCGGCGTTTCCAACTTTAACCGGACCCAGCTTCAGGAAGCCGCCCAAGTCGGGCGCGTGGACAGCCTTCAGCCGCCGTATTCTCTCTTCTGGCGACAGGTGGAAGACGATGCCGGCCCGTACTGCATTGACAACAAAATCTCGATCCTCGCGTATTCGCCGCTGGCGCAGGGGCTTTTGACGGGCAAGTTCGGGCGCGGGCATAAGTTTGACGCCGGCGACAACCGAGGCGGCAACAAGCTCTTTGGAGGCGAAAACTATGAGCGTGCCCAGAACGCGCTGGACAAGCTGCGCCCGCTGGCCGACAAGTACGGCGTTTCTGTCGGGCAGCTTGCGCTGGGCTGGCTGATTTCCCAGCCGATGACAAGCGCGATTGTCGGCGCCCGCAACGCCGAGCAGGCCGTTCAGAACTCCGCTGCCGGCGATGTCGAGATTGACGAAGACGACCTGGACGCCATTGACGAGATCGGGCGCACCGTCACCGACCGTTTGGACAAGAACCCGATCATGTGGAACTGGGGCGGCTAGATTCTATGGAACAAAGAGCTTAGGCCATGCGTATCTCCGAAATCGGCGGCGAGACCGGCTTGATTGAGCGTCTTCGCACCACCTATGCCGGGGCCGCAGGCGGCGGGCTGGCCCTGGCAATCGGCGATGACGCGGCGGTACTGGATGTTTCCGCCGGCCTGCAAATCGTGGTCACCACCGATCTGCTGCTGGAAGGCATTCACTTCCGGCGGGACTGGAGCGATCCGTACTCCATCGGCTGGAAAGCGGCTGCGGCCAATTTGTCCGATCTGGCGGCGATGGGCGCAGGCCCGACCTTCACGTTTGTGTCTCTGGCCCTGCCGCCGGATGAAACCGTGGAAAGCGTCGAGCGCCTTTATGATGGCCTCGGCGACTGCCTGAGCCGCTACGGCTCCAAGCTGGCAGGCGGAGACACAAACCGAACCCTTTACGGCCTCACACTGAACATCACGCAGCTTGGGACTGTGCCTTCGGGCCAGGCGCTGAAACGCACCGGCGCAAAGCCCGGCGACATTCTGCTGGTCACCGGAACCCTCGGCGGCTCGGCGGCGGGTCTGGCCCTGCTTCAGCGGCATGGCCCGGCCCGTGCGGACAAGCTCTGCCGCGCTTTGGTGCAGTCCCATCGCCGCCCGCAGCCGCGCGTGGTCGCTGCCCGCGCCCTGCGCGAGACCGGCCTTGTGCATTGCTGCATGGACCTCAGCGACGGCCTCGCAAGCGATTTGCCGAAGCTGTGCGCGGCGTCCGGCGTCGGCGCACGGGTGGATGTCTCGCTTTTGCCGCTGTCCGCCGATCTGACTGCAATGGAGTCCGGGCTAGGGCAGCTTGGGTGGCAGCTTGCCCTCAGCGGCGGGGAAGATTACGAGCTGCTGCTGTCTGTCGCCCCCGCCGATGTCGAGGCCGTTTCCGCAGCCGCTGCGGCCACTGGAACGGCTTTAACGTCAATCGGCGAAATCACCCGGTCCGGCCTGCATTTCGTAGACGCCGCTGGGAACGGCCTCCTGCTCGCTGAGGACGGCTGGGACCATTTCGCACCGTAACCGTTTATGCTTCCTATGACACGCACGTTCCACACGCAAAATGCGGATGAGACCCGCGCTCTCGCGGCCCGTCTTGGCGCACGGCTTTGTGCCGGGGATACGCTCTGCCTTATCGGCGACTTGGGCGCAGGCAAGACGACATGGACGCAGGGACTGGCTTTAGGGCTGGGCCTGCCTGCCGCCCATCCGGTCAACTCGCCGACGTTTACGCTGGTGTCCGAGCATCCCGGCGGGCGTGTCCCTTTATATCATTTTGACGTGTACCGCTTGGACGGCGCTTCCGGCCTTTATGATCTTGCGTTTGACGATTACCTCAGCGCGGGCGGCGTGGTGGTCATTGAATGGGCTGACAAAATCACCGACGCACTTCCCGCAGACCGCTTAGAAATCACGCTCACCCCGGACGCACCGGACACGCGGCAGATCGTAATGACGGCATGGGGAGCGCGGGCGGAAGAACTGCTGGTTTTGTTATGACTTTTCTAGCGATGGACACAAGCGGTGCGGTGTGCGTGCTGGCGCTGGCGGAAGACGACGGCAGCGTGCGGGCTGTCAGCTTGTTTGAGAGCCGGCGCACTTTGTCGGTGCGGCTGCTGGGCGAAATAGACGGCCTGCTGACCCGCAGCGGCTTGACACTTGAAAACGTGGCGGCGTTTGCGGCGGGGCTGGGTCCCGGCTCGTTTACCGGCGTCCGCGTTGGAGTGACGACGGCCAAAACTTTGGCGCAAGTCACGGGAAAGCCGCTGGTCGGCGTCGGTACGCTGGAGGCTTATGCGTCCGTGCTGGCGCGGCTGGAACAGCCCGTTCTGCCGGTCCTGCCGTCGCGGCGGGGGGAAGTCTACGCCGCCTTGTACCGGCAGGGAGAGTGTCTGGAAGCGCCGTTCGCGGCGTCTTTGGAAGCCCTAGAAGCGCGGCGCGAGGCGACGCCGGAGGCGGTCCTCTGCGGCGACACGCGGGCCGTGCCGGACTGGCACGGACCGGCAGTGAGTCAGCTTTGGACGCCGCCGGAAGGCCTGGCGCAGATCGCCGCGCGGCGGCTCCAAAACGGGGACACCGATGACTTTCTCAGCCTGATCCCGCTGTATGTAGTCGCGCCATCCATCTCGGCGCCGAAGGCCGCGCCATGACGGCACCGGGGCGCTTTCTGTCGTTTGACCAGGTGGCGGGCGACTACGACCAGACGCGGGTCATTCCTCCGGTTCAGATGGAAGAAATCGTCCGGCGGCTGGGACGCGAAGCGAAGCTGGAGCGCGGCGGCCTGTTCTTGGATGCGGGAGTCGGGACAGGCCGGTTTGCCGCGCCGCTGGCCCGGCTGTATCCGGCGCAGGTGGCGGGCGTTGATGTTTCGCTCGCGATGATGCGGCACGCGGCCACTGCCGGTTCCGGCGGCCTGCCGCTGGCGCAGGCCGATTTGCAGCGGCTGCCGTTCCAAAACGGCGCGTTTCAAGGCGTCCTGCTGGTGCATATCCTGCATCTCGTTGAGCGCTGGCCGCTGGTGCTATCGGAAGCCAAGCGTGTTCTTGCCCCAAAATCGGGTGTTCTGTTTCTCGGCACCGAGCTGGGAGGCCGCTCCGCTTTGGTAGACTTTTACCTAGAACGCGCCCGCGCCCGGCGTGTTCTGCCCGCCAGCCTCGGCACTGCCGGGTTGTCCCCGGCGCTTTCTTTTTTGCGCCGCCGGGCGCAGGGCGGCGGCCTCGGCGCAAGTGTCACGCTTCTGGAGCCGCAGCTTGCCTGGAAACGCTCCGTCCCGACAGCCTGGACACTGGAGGCGCTGGCACGGCGCACTTATTCGCAGATGTGGGCCATTCCGGGCAGCGACCACGCGGAGCTTCTTTTGGAAACCGAGAAGTATGCCCGCCAGACGTTCCGCAAAGCGGACGCCTCCGAAACTCTGCTGTCCCGCTTTTCGCTGTATGCCGCGCGGTGGTAGTTTCCCCTTGCAAACTCATCCACTTGCCGATATAATAAGGCTATGGCCCTGATTCCCGTTGTCGGTCGCAAGACCTGGAAGATGCGTTTGTTGGTCGCAGGGCTTTACTTGACGCTGACGCTCGGCGCGGCCGCGATGGTTTACCCGTTCCTGGTCATGCTCGGTGCGTCCGCCGAGTCGCAGTACGAGAAGTCCAGCCCGGAGATTGTCCCGCGCTACTTGTATTCCGAGACTGCGCTGCTCGGCAAGTACGCGGAAGACAAGTACCGGGGCGACATGGACGCGATCAACGCCGCTTACGGCGCAAACTACGCCGCGCTGCAAGACATCCGGCCCCCGGCGCAGTCCAGCTCCCAAACAGTCCATTCTTGGAATGCGTTCGCGGCCGCCCTGCCGGAGCGGTACAAAAGTGCGGGCTTTGGCGGCGCGGCGGCCGCGTACAGCCCCAGCCCATTGCTGGACCGCTACCATGCCTTTTTGCGGACCCGGTTTCGCGGCAGCGTCCGGGCGCTTGACTTGGCGTACAATCAGGAAGACGAAGACTTTTTGACTGTCTTTCCGCCGTTTGAGCAGCCCGCCAGCCATACCTGGACGCCCGGCAGCGACGCGAAAAGCCGAGACTGGAAAGTGTTTGAAGCGGCTTTGCCCGCGCATTATTTTGTGGTTGTCGGCGCGGACCCGCTCTACCGGCGCTGGCTTCAGCAGGAGGCCGAGCCGGATTTGAAGACGCTGAACGCGGCTTGGGGAACTTCTCTTCGCTCCTACGGGGACATTCACCTCACGGCGACGCCGGAAGGCAATCCGAAAGAGCGCTTGGATTGGGAACAGTTTGTCCGTACCCTTCTTCCGTTCCGCGACACGCGCGTTGCCGCCTCGGCGCTGGGGGCATACCAGGCGTTTTTAGCGCGTCAGTACAAGGGCAACATCGCGCGTTATAACCGGAAGTATGGGGCGCAGGCGGCGTCGTTCCAGGCAATCCGCCTGCCGGACCCGGACCTTCTTCCTTCCGCCGGGCCGCCGCTGCTGGACTGGATTGCATTTTTGCGGACTGCTCCCCTCCGTGCGCTTTCCGCCGACACGCCGGAAACGCGCTGGCACGGCCCAAGTCTCCCTCAGACTGTGCTGGCCTCTGACTGGGTTTATGTCAAAGCCAATTCGGGGGCGCTGCGGCGGGACTATATGTTCCGCAATTACAGCCTGGTCATGCAATTTGTTTTTCTGCATGGCAGCGCGGTTTCAGTGACGGTGATCTACTGCTTTTTAGCGATTTTGACGACATTGGTTGTCAATCCGCTTTGCGCGTATGCGCTTTCGCGGTATAATCTGTCTTATGGAAACGCGGTGCTGCTGTTTTTGCTGGCGACGATGTCGTTTCCCGGCGAGATTTCGCTGATCCAGAACTTTCTTCTCTTGAAGCAGTTCCATCTGCTGAACACCTACGCTGCGCTGATTTTGCCCGGCGCGGCCAGCGGCTATTCGATTTTTCTCTTGAAAGGCTTCTTTGACAGCCTGCCGCGCGAGATGTACGAGGCGGGAACGCTGGATGGCGCGGGTGAACTTCGCATGTTCTGGACCATTACGCTGCCTCTCAGCCGCCCGATTTTTGCGGTGATTGGCCTCGGCGCGTTTTCAGCGGCTTACGGCGGCTTTTTGTATGCAATGACGATTTGCCAGGACCATAAAATGTGGACGATTATGGTCTGGCTGTATGAGCTTCAGTCCAGCGGCGCCCCGATGTATGTGATGATGGCGGCTCTGACTTTGGCCGCCCTGCCGACCCTGCTGGTGTTTATGCTCACGCAGAACGTCATTATGAAGGGTATCATCTTGCCGAGCTTTAAGTAACTATGTTCATGCCTGATAACACCGACTTCGATACTGTCCGCGCCGCGCATTCCGACCGGCATGGCCTCGCCATTGCGTATATCAAAAAGCGGGTGGGGCCGGGAACGGAGTACGCGAACGAAGTCGCCCGCGCGGTGCTGTCGGACGAAGGCGGCTACTACCAGCTCGCGGAAATGCCGGAAGAGTTCGCCGGGGCGCTCGGCGCGGGCGTCTCGCACCGGCTGGTCGCGCCGCTGGAGGCGCTGTCGCTGCTGGCCCGGCTGCAGCAGTTTGTGGCGGGTCTGCTGTCGGGAACGCAGACGGTCCACGCAGCGTCCTTGTACGCGCTGTATGCCGGCGGCAGCCTGCGAACACGCCGCGAGCTGTTTGTGCTGGACCAAAAGCCGGGCGAAGCGCCGTTCTTCCACGGCCAGTGGCAGCCGGAAGTCCTGCCCCGCTTTCTGAAGCTTCGTTTAGACTGCGGCAGTTC
>CAXUBO010000187.1:0-6421 GCA_964249345.1 uncultured Armatimonadales bacterium
CTGCGGTTTTGGGGTCGGGGGGCACAGGGGGGTTAAGTGAGCAGAGAAAGAGGAACCTAAATGTCAATAGTCTTTGCGTGTATCGCGCCGCACGGCGGAAACTTGCTGCTGGGCGAAGACGCGCCGGGGCCGGTGCCGGAAGGACGCCGGGCGATGGCGCACATGCGCGAGTCGCTGCGGGCGTCGGGCGCGGACAGCGTTGCCGTTCTGACGCCGCACGGCATTTACGAAGCGGGAACGATCACGCTGGGCGTCACTCCCACCGGGTACGGAGAGCTGGACAGCGCGAAAGTCGGCGTGCAGACCGATTTGGATTTAGCGGCGGCGTGGGCCTACCGGGCTGCGGAGAAGAACATCCCCGTGACGCCGCTGGCGGGTCAAAACGAAGACGACGCCCTGCCGCTGGACTGGGGCGTCACCATTCCGCTGGCGCTGCTGACCCCGCCGCCGGACACGCTGCCGACCGTTGTGGCGTGTCTGGCGCGTGACTTGCCCCGGCAGGCGTTAGTGGATTGGGGCGAAGCATTGGTGGAAGCGTCGGAGGAGCTTGGCCGCCGGGTGGCCTTAGTCGTCAGCGCCGATCAGGGCCACGGCCACGCCGCCGACGGGCTGTATGGGTTTACGCCGGTTTCGGCGCAGTACGACGCCGACATGAAAGCGGCCGTGGAAGCCGATGATTTGCCGCGCCTTTTGGACTGGCCCGCCGACTACGCCAAAAGCGCGTTGGCCGACTCGTACTGGCAGACGCTGGCGCTGATCGGCGTTCAAAAGCATGTTTCCTTAAAAGCTAGGTTCTTGTCCTATGAAGTAGACCATTACTTCGGCCTGCTCTGTGCAGAGTTCCTGCCGGAGAACTTGCTTCAAAAGCGAACAAAGCAAGCCAAAAAAGAGGTGAAATGATGCAGCAGCGTTTCTTGCTGGCAAGCGTTCTTGCCGCACTCAGTTTCGGCGCGGTGATGCCGGTGTCTGCCGGCCCGCTGCCGGCAGTGCATTTCGGAAAGCGGCTCTACGCGGCGCGGCTTTCCGAGCCGTCCGGCGGGTTTTCGTATGTCCCGCCGCCGGGCTGGAAAATCCGCACTTTTCCCGGTGCGAAGTACAAAATCTCGTACACAACGCCGGCTCAGGGGTTTGCTCCAAATCTCAATGTGGTGGATGAAACGGCGGCGGTTGGTCTCAGTGACTATGTGCGGGTGAGCATGACGCACATGAACATGGCGTATTCTCAGTTTCACGTCTTGAGCCAGGGAGCATTTCGCACGAGTTCCAGCTTGAGCGGCATTCGGGTCATGTGTCAGGGAACAATCAACGGCAAAAATTTGCGGCAGGTCTTTTATGTTTTTCCCGCGCCAAGCAGCCGAAAGATCATTGTCACTGCGTCCTGGCTGGCTTCCGACGGAAACAAGTATACGCAGGCTACAGACGACGCGATGAAGACGTTTAAGCTGCAATAAAGCGCAGAAAGAAAGCACAGAAAGAAGGGCAGGAGCAAGCCCTGCCCAACAAAGTTAAGAAGCGGGAGGCGGACGCAGGGCGTCGCGGAGCTTTTGGCCGTTGGGGGTGCCGAGGCCGGTGCAGGGGTCCCAGCCGGGAGCGGCCTGGTAATCGCCGTTGCTGCCTTCGGTGATGTCGCGGAACGCGCCGGTGCCGGCATCGAGCTTGTAAAGCTGCGGGTTGATCCAGCCGAGCTTGGTGTTCAGGCTTTGGGCAAGCAGCGCAACTAAACCGGCCCATAACGGGGCGACGGCGCTGGTTCCGCCGATGCCGGGCAACTGCTTGGACGGGTCGGGAAACTCCTGGCCGTCGCACAAGACGCGGTAGCCGCTTTCAGAGGCGGCGTCGCCGCTCACATCCGGGACGCCGCGCATGACGGGGCCGGGCGGGTTGACGGCGGGCGGGACATGGGCGTTTTGCTGGTAGGAAGGCAGCGGAAAATAACGGGAAACGCCGCCGCCGGAGCCTTCGTTCGGACCGGGATGCCAAACCACTTCACTGGTAATCGCGCCGGCGTCCGTGGTGATGCGTGTCCCGCCGCAGCCCAGGGAATACGGGCTGGAAGACGGAAAATCGACATGAGCGCCGCCGTCCCAATTGGGGTCGTTGGCGGCATAGTTGGCCGAGCCGGAATCGCCGGACGCGACGCAGACGGTGATGCCGAGGTGCGCCGCCGCCTGCAAAGTTTGGTCAAAGTTGTCCTGGAACTGCGTCGTGGCCGAAGCCGCCGTGCCGCCGTCCCCGGCCCCCGCTTCCGGGCCGCCCCAGCTTACGGAAATGGCCGTCAGTGCGTTTTGCGGGTCGTTGACGGCGGCGGTCATGGCGTCTAAAAAGCCCTGGTCGGAGGCATCTTTGGCAAAGTAGACAACGATTTCCGCGCCGGGGGCGACGCTGCCGGCGACTTCAATGTCCAGCAGAACTTCCACATCGGCGTTGGCGGGGTCAAGCGGGTCCGTGCCGGGCGAGTTTGTGCCGCCGCCGGCAAATGCCGCCACTGTCACCGACGGCGGGCTGGCTATTCCGGCCTCGGCAAAGTAGGTATCCAGCTCAGACTGCCGGAAGCCGCCGCCCAGCTCGATAATGCCGATTTTCTGTCCCTGCCCGGTCACATCGGTCGGAAAGTTGTAAAGCGCGGCGATCTGCGCCGGGTAGTAAGCCGTGACTTGCTCCGGGGGCGCTTTCGGGCGCTTTCGCCGCTTGAGGCTGTGATGGGGCCGGGCAAAGGGGCGGTTATCCAGCCCAAAAACGCCGACAACAACGCCGTCCAAGTCCGACGGAATGTAGATCGGGCCGCTGCGGCCTCGGTAGTGGACTGTGCCGCCCAAGTTATAAAACTTCAGCGCTACTCCAAACGCCTGCTCAAACTCGGCTGCCGTGCCGGACAGCAGCACGGAGCGCCGGGCGGCATCCGAGTCATCCACTGTCAAGCCGTAGGTTTGGGCGAACGCAGCAATTTTCCCTAAATCGTCTTCGGACGCGCCGTACTGGGCAGTAATCTGGGCGCGGGTCATAAACTGCCGCCGGCCCGGCGCCTGGGCGGCATAAGCCTCAAGCGAAGGCAGCGCAGACTGCCGCCGGACGCGCACGGTGACTTGAAACCGCTCGTCCGGCGGGACTTCTCCTACGAGACTTGCTTCCGGCAGAGCGGCTTTGCCGCTTCCCGGCACTTCCACACGATTAGCAGCAGCGTTGTCAGGCATTATTCTTTCCTTATGGCTTCTTCTGTACCCTATGTTACCCAATTTAGGCGAAGAGCTTTGTCCAGGAGGCTCTGGAAACGGGTAAAATAAGCGCATGAGTGCTATTATGGACGACCCCGCGTACCAAGCGGGCTTGGAATTTCGCGGGCGCAGTGAGTTTCCCGGCGCGATTGCCGCGTTTGAAGCGGCGGCGGGGCGGTTCCCGGACGACGCCGAAGGACCGTATCAATTGGGGCTGACGTACCAGCAGCGGGCTGAGACCATTCTGCCGGCGGCGATGCGTGAGTCGGAAAAACCCATGGGGTCAGGAACCGGCTTCAGCGACTTGGCCTCGTCCGTGCTGGGGCTGGGCGTTTTGGCGGCGTCTAAAGCGCTGGGCAACACCGACTGGATCGTGCAGTACCGGGAAGCGTTCCGCCTGTCGGTCACGCAGTTTGAGAAAGCGGCGGCGCTGGACGCAAGTGATGCGCGGTTCCCTCATGCGCGTGCCTTGTCGCTGCGCTACTTGGGCCAGACCGAAGCGGCGGCGGAAGCGGCCCGGACAGCGTCTTCCTTGTCGCCCGGCGAGCCGGTGTACCGGGAGCGGGCGGCGGCGTTCGGGCAGGCGGCAAGCCGCGAGTATCAGTCACGCGAAGGCAAGGACGCCGCCGTGCCGGGCGGCGTCACCTGGAATGATGTTATTTTGCCGGCCCGCACCAAGCGCGAGCTGCGGCAAATGCAGCTTCTTTTGGAAAACCCCAGCTTGTCGAAAGATTTAGGCATTGAGCCGCCGACGGGTCTGCTGCTGTACGGGCCGCCGGGAACCGGCAAGACGACCATTGCGCGTGTTCTCGCGCATGAATCGCACTGCCATTTTGTGGCGACTTCGCCTGCCGAGATTAATTCCATGTGGCTGGGCGAGAGCGAAAAGTCGGTCAAAAAGCTGTTTGACGAAGCGCGGGCCAAATCTCCGGCCATTATCTTTTTGGATGAGATTGATGCCCTGCTGCCGTCGCGCTCCGGCGGCGTCAACCAGTACAGCGACAAGGTGGTCAACCAATTTCTGCATGAGATGGACGGGCTGACCAAGAATCGGCGCATTTTCGTGGTCGGCGCCACAAACCGCCGGGACATGCTGGACCCGGCCCTGCTGCGCGGCGGGCGTTTGTCCCGCGAGATTGAGATTCCCCTGCCCGATGAACCGGCCCGGCGGCAGTTGTTCGCCCTGTCGGCGTCCGGCGCAAAGATGGCGGAGGATGTGGATTTGGACGAACTTGCGAGGCGCACGGAAGGCTATTCGGGGGCGAACATCAAAGCCGTGGTGAACGAAGCGGGCTTGCAGGCGCTGATCCGTTTGTCGGAAGCCGGACCGGAAGTGAAGCGGGTGCTGACGCGCGAAGATTTTGAGGAGTCGCTGGCGAACTTCGCGCCGTCGCCTGCCGAGGAAGCGCCGAACCCGTGGCGGATGTTTGGCGGGTAGGTGTAGAAAGGCACGCAATTAGCAAAGCGGGGGGGTGTTCAGGGTTCATTGAACGATGGCGTAAACGCCCTCGCTGGGGAGCGCGGACGCTAAGGTCCCGCCTGCGCGGGACAAGATAAAGATCACCTTATCCTAATCTTCTGTTTCTTCCGCTACGCAGGTGGCGGCTTGGCGCTTCGCCTCTCAGCGAGGGCGTTTACGCCATCGTTCAATGAACCCCGAACACCCCGCGTCCCTGCTTTTTTCTGTTTAGTAGCATCTTGTGATCAAACCGAAACATATTTTGCGTCGGCCTGGGCGGTGGCTGCGGCGGACGGGCTGGCTGCTGGGGCAGATGCGAGCCGATTTTGGCTTGACTGTTCCGGGCGGGCCGATTTGGCTGCGGGATAATCCGTTCTTGTTTAAGCTGGGCCGGGCGGAAGCGCGGCGCTGGGGGCTGGCCCTGCGGCTGACGGCGGTAGTCGTGCTGCTGGGGGGGATGCTGGTCGGCGGGCTGACGCTTCAGCACACGCTCAGCGGTTCGGCGCTCGGCGCGATCCAGTTTATGTTCCAGGCGTCGTTCCCGGTCGCGCTGTTTGTGCTGCTGTCGTTTGTTCATGTGCTTTTGATCGTCAACGCGCGGACGGCGGCGGCAGTGTCGCTGGCGGACGAAGCGCGGCGGTCCACCTTGCCGAACCTTTTGATGACGCCGCTGCGGCGGGCGGAAATGCTTCTGGCGATGGGAGTGGGGCCGGCGCGGTCGGCGTGGGTGCTGGCGCTGGCGGGGCTGCCGGTGTATGCGCTGCTGGGGCAATTCGGCGGGCTGAGCGGCTGGGAGATTGCCTGCCTTTACCTTCTGTTCGCCTTGCTGTGTTACCAGCCGCCGGCGTCGGCGGTGCCGGCGCTCTCCGGACTGGCGCCTACGCCGGACGCGCCGCCGGGGCAGTTCGCGCCGCCGCCGCGCCGGGCTGTGCGCCGGGCTTCTTACCTCGGAGCTGGGTTTCCGCTTGTTTTAGGCTTTTTGTTTTTCGGGCAGTTTCTGGGGGCGATTGGCGGCGGCTGGTTGTCGCATTTGTTTTCAGCGCTGAACTTGCCGTCTTTGGCCGGCTTTTCGTTTTCTTTATTTCTATCCTGGCCGTATTACGCGGTGCAGGTTCTCAGCCAGCGCCTGCCGGTCTTCCATGCGTCCCTGTCGCCGCTCTGGTATGTCCTGCCGCTGATGTCGATGCAGTGGGCGGGATCGGCGCTGGCTTCAGCGGCGGCGCTGTCGGCGGGAACGGCGGCGGAGATGAACCGTCTGCCGCTGTGGACGCGGGCGCAGACAGCGGGGCGCTGGACGGCGCGGGCGGCGGGTTTCTGTGGTCTGGCGGTGATCTGGCGGGCGTGGGTGGAAAGCGGCGACACGGCGGGCCTGGCCCGGCTGTTTGCGGCGGGGCCGGGCTGGGACGCGGCGGGATTGCTGCTCCTATTAGGCGCCGGGTCGCTGCCGAATGTCTGCGCCCGCGCGTTCGCGGCAAGTCCGCAGGGAAAAAATGAGGCCCGCACTCCGGCGCTTGTGCTGCGCCGGGCGCTGCGCCGGTCGCTCCGGCCACTGGGCGTCGCCGCCGCCGGGTTTCTCGCGGCTTGCGCTTTGGGGCATCTTTCGCCGTTCGTCCGCCCGGTGTACGAAAGCGCCGGGAAGATTTTTCTGGCGGGAATCAGCACGGTGATCTGGGCGGTTGGGGTCCGCCGGGCGCTGCCGAAGATCGGCAAATGGGCGACGGCGGCGCTGCTGTATGCTGTCCCCTTTGCG
>CAXUBO010000188.1:0-6299 GCA_964249345.1 uncultured Armatimonadales bacterium
CCCCAGCCCCCACCACTGTTCAAACAGGGTGGGGAGCATGATCTAAGAGAGGCTTTTTTTCTTCTCTGGCTCCCGCCCCGTTTGAACAGTGGTAGGGGCTAAGGGGACTTTCTCCCAAAAACGCAAACAGTGCCTGTGTCGTTTCCAGCCGCTTGACCGTCTCAAACCCCGCGAAATTCCCCTGCTTGGCCGCGAGATTGAGCCACTGCTTGAGGCGGCAGACCACGAAATGATCCGAGCGCTTATCCGTCAGCGTCTTTCCCTCAATCTGCGCCGTGAGCGCAAGGAGGCGCTTTAAGTGGGGAACCCAATCAATCGGCGGGGCTGTGTCTGCGGAGCAAGGCTTGGCTGCAATTCCCAGTTCGCACGCGATTTGCTGCGACAGGTAGGGGTTTGCGAGAGCGCCGCGCCCGACCATGAAGTGAATACAGCCGGTCTGGTCCCGGCAGCGCCGAAAATCTTCCACTGTCCACAGGTCGCCATTTGCGGCAACGGGAAGGGCAAGGCGCTCCCGCACCTGTCCGATCCGCACCCAATCCGCAGGCGGCGCGTAGCCCTGCATCTTTGTCCGCCCGTGAATGGTGATCCATGAAGCGCCCCCGGCAGCGGCGCGGTCCGCATTCTCAAAGATCGCATCGGGCGTGTCCCAGCCGAGCCGCAGCTTGGCGGAGACAGGAACGGCGGGCGGCACTGCGCTGCGTACCGCCGCGACAATGGCTTCAACCCGTGCGGGAAATCTCAGCAGGGCCGCGCCGCCGTCGTGCCGGTTGACCGTTGGAGCCGGGCAGCCGAAATTGATGTCAATGGCGGGAGCGCCGGCTTCCACGGCAACCCGCGCCGCCTCAGCCATGCGCCCCGGATCGCCGCCCAAAAGCTGCACCTGCACCGGCAGGCCGCACGGCGTTCGTCCCCCGCAATGCAGCTCAGGCACATGCCGGAAAAACATCTTTGCGGGAGGAACGTCGCCGCTGATCCGCAGGAACTCCGAGACCGCGAATGTAAACGCGCCGCTTTCCGATTGGTAGGCCCGCATCGGGGCATCGGTGAGCCCCTGCATCGGGGCCAGTATGAGGGCTGGCAAGTGCGGCGTGAGCATGGCGGTTCTACAAGCTCCCCGACATCCGCAGCATTCCGCCATCAATGTAGTAGGTGCTGCCGGTGACATAGCTGGCGTCATCGGAGGCTAAAAAGATAGCGAGGTTGGCGACTTCTTCCGGCTTGCCCCAGCGATTGAGCGGAATTTCGCCCATCAGCATCTTTTCCATTTCCGGGTTTGCTTCCACATCGGCGTCAATGGGGGTAAAGATCGCGCCCGGCCCGATATTATTGACCGTGATGGCGTGCGGCCCCATTTCTACCGCCATTGTCCGCATCAGCATCCGCAGACCGCCTTTAGAAGCGCAATAAGGGGCATTGCCCGGCATCGGCAGGTCTTGATGGACGCTGGAAATGTTGATGATGCGGCCTTGTATGTTCTGGGAAATCATCTGCTTTGCCGCCGCCTGGGCGCACAAAAACGGCCCGGTGAGGTTGACCGCAATGATCTGGTTCCACTGGTCCAGCGGAAAGTCGGTAAATGGATGCTTGTGCTCGATGCCGGCGTTGTTGACCAGAATATCCAGCTTGCTGTAGGCGCTGACCGTCTGCTGAATGAGCGCTGCGACCTGATCCGGCTTGGAAACGTCGGCGGCAACGGCTAGCGCCTTGCCGCCGGCGGCCTCAATCTGCTTGACCGTGTCTGCGGGCGCGTCCGGGCCGCCGACATAGTCAATCACAATGGATGCGCCTTCCCGTGCCATTCCAATGGCGATGGCCTGTCCGATGCCGGTCGCTGCGCCGGTGACAATCGCTACTTTGTTGTCAAGTTTCATTCTGTGCCGTCTCCTGTTATCATCAAATTCGTTATCTGCGGGTAAAATACTCGCATGGATCGCCGCGTGTTTCAGCCTCGGACCGACAGCCGCGCCGAGCGCCGCCGCAATGCGCTCAGCATGGCGGCGCTGGTGCTTCTCGCCGGCTGGCTCTGGCTGCTGTCCGTGCGGAATCACCCAGCGGCAGTTCCGCCCGCGCCTGCCGCCCGGCCCCTGCCCAAGAACCAGTAAAGTATACCCATTTATGGCCCCTTCAATTTCCATGCTCTTTGGCTCAGCACTTCGTTTCTTTGTGGCTGCCTGCGCTTTGTTTTTGATTGGGCTGCCTCCGGCGCAGGCCCAAAAGATCACTTCCTTTGTCACGGGGGCGGACCTCTCGTACCTGCCGTACTACGACAGCCGCGGCACCAGGTATGCCGATGGCGGCACGTCTGATCTCCTGAACATTGCCCGACGCAATGACTGGAAAATTATTCGAGTGCGTCTCTGGGTCAACCCGGACGCCGCAGACCCAAAAGCGCAGGCTTCCAGTCTGGCGAGCGTGACCGCACTGGGAAAGCGCATCAAAGCAAACGGCTTTGAGTTCCTGCTGGACTTGCACTATTCCGACACCTGGGCCGACCCAACCCATCAGCACAAACCCGCCGCCTGGGACAGCCTGCCGTTTCCTGAATTAGTCCAGACCGTCCACGATTACAGCCGGGACGTGATCGTGCATCTGCGTCAAAACGGCGCGATGCCGGATTTCGTCCAGATCGGCAACGAAACCAAAAACGGCCTGCTGGTCGGCAGCGGCCTGGATGGGGCCGGGCCAGAGCCGGGCGGCGGCTTCTGGGAACCGGACCACCAGGGCATGAAGCGGGCCGCGCTTCTTCTCGCCGCCGGTCTCAGCGGGGTACGCGCCGGTGCGCCGAAAAATCCGCCGCTGACGCTGATCCATGTTCCCGACGGCCAGGATTTAGGTTTCGTCCAATGGTATTTTTCGAATCTGGCAAATGCGGCCCAATCGGCCCATGTCACGCTGAACTATGACATGATCGGCCTGAGCTACTACCCCGGCATTCCCTGGGACCGCAAGGCAGGCTATGGCCCCTGGTACTTGTCGCACCTCCAAGCGTCCATGGCCTACATCGCGGAGACGCTGCACAAGCCATTTATGGTTGTCGAAACAAGCTGGCCGCAGGCGGGTGACACGTCCGGCACTCTGGGAACGCCGGAGTTCCCGCTGACGCCCGCCGGTCAAGTGCAGTTTTACACGGCGCTCATTGCTGCCGTCAAATCCGTTCCCAATCACCTGGGCCGGGGGGTTGTCCTTTGGGAACCGGACACGCGAGACTCGAACTCGGTTTTTGACGCCCAGGGAAACGCCCTGCCTGCCGTTCACGCTTTAGGAAGCCAATAATCATGCTGGATGCACTACGAAAAATTGTCGGGGATGACGGCGTTCTTGCCGAAAAAGGGGAGCGGGCTGTTTACGAAAACGACGCTTATCCCTTAGAAAAAGCCGCGCCGCTGGCGACGGTGCTGCCTCGCACCACGCAGCAGGTCTCGGAAGTTGTCCAAGTGTGCGCCGCGCATGGCGTTCCCTTCGCGCCGCGCGGGGCCGGCACAGGCCTTGCCGGCGGGACGCTTTGCCCCGGCGGGGTTCTCATCGGCATCGCTCGCATGAACAAGATTTTAGAGATAGACTTGCGGAACCGGCGCTTGACCGCGCAGGCCGGAGCCGTCAATGTCGCGCTGACCAAAGCCGTCGCTGCCGACGGCTACCTGTACGCCCCCGACCCCTCTTCGCAGGGCGCGTCCACGCTCGGCGGCAACATCGCAAACAACGCGGGCGGGCCGCACACGCTCAAATACGGCGTCACCGCAAACCATATTTTAGCCCTTGAGATGGTGCTGCCGACCGGCGAGATTGTGATGCTGGGCGACAAAACCGAAGACGTGAACGGCTACGACCTGCTCGGCCTGGCGATTGGCTCCGAAGGCACGTTCGGCATCGTCACCGAGGCAACCGTGCGCCTGACCCGCGCTCCGCAGGCCGTCCGTACACTTCTCGCCATCTTTGACTCCGTAGACGACGCTACTCAGACTGTTTCCGCGATTGTTGCGGCAGGAATCGTCCCGGCCGCTTTGGAGATGATGGACGCGGTCATTTTGCAGACGGTGGAAGACGCTTTCCTTTTTGGCTTTCCGCGTGATGCCGGAGCCATTTTAATTATTGAACTCGACGGCCTCGCCGTCGGCCTGGACACCCAAGCCGCCCGTGTTGAGGCTCTCTGCGACGCCGGCCACGCCCGCGAAATCCGCGCGGCATCTACTCCGCAGGAGCGGGCCAATCTGTGGGCCGCCCGCAAAAAAGCCGTCGGCACGCTGGGCCGCCTCGCGCCTTCCTGCGTCACCCAGGACTGCGTCATCCCGCGCTCCAAACTCCCGGAAGTCCTGCGTGCGATTACCGAAATCGGCGTGCGCTACAATCTTCGAATTGCCAACGTCTTCCACGCTGGCGACGGCAACCTGCACCCCGTCACCCTCTTTGACGAGCGCTCCCCCGATGATGTGCGCCGCGTCCTCGCCGCGTCCCATGAGATACTCGAACTCTGCCTCGGCGTCGGCGGCACCCTGACCGGCGAACACGGCATCGGCGTCGAAAAGCGCGACCACATGCCGCTCCTGTTCCCGTCCGAAACTCTGCACACCATGGAGCAAATCCGCGCCGTCTTCAACCCCGGCGGCCTCTGCAACCCCGGCAAAGTCCTCCCGTCCTCCCACGGCTGCGCCTACGAAATCGCCCCCCGCTCCGGCGCTGTAGCGGTTTGAGGTAGAGAAACAATTATGCTGCCGGATTTTAACAGTGACGGCGACCTACCGCTAGGCGTTTACCCTGCCGCTTTAGCAGAGGTCATAAACCGTTTTGGCGATAGACACCCACAGCGTCAGGAGATGACTGAGCGGCTCTCCCGCATCCATCAGCTTGCTCAAGAGACAGGCGCAGTGCAGCATTTTCTCCTCTTCGGCAGCTATGCCACGGACAAAGCGATGCCGAATGATGTTGACATTGTGCTGATAATGCAGGATAATTTTCGTATCGAGGCTTGTCCCGAAAACGCAATGCCGCCGTTCGACCATGAGCAAGCAGACCGAGACTTGGGAGCAAGCATCTTCTGGATCAGGCCCTCGCTTCTTATCTTGGAAACGCCCAACGAGTTCATTGCACACTGGCAAACGAAACGCGACAACACAAAACGCGGGATAGTGGAGGTTCTTCTATGATTGCGACGGATTTAGAATTACAAGGGACGCAGGAGCGGATTGCTTACTTTGAGCGCTTGCTTGGACAGCTTCGGGCTACGGCGACGCCGGAAGAGTTCCGAATGATGGCCGGCGGCTATCGCGCTGAACTGGAACGAATGCAAGCGGAAGTTGTACACTACTTGACGCGCCCCCTCGAAACCCAGCCCCGCACCGGCGCAGTCGCCGTCTGACACAAAAAAGCCCCGCGCCATCCGGCGCGGGGCTTTCCGTTTGCCTTCTACGCGGCTTCTTGTTCCTGCGGCGTCGGCACACTCGCCTGCGCCGCTTTGACTAACACCCGCAGCGCCTCATTCACCGAGTCTGAGTCAGGAAACACCGCCGCCACGTCCGGCGACAGCACCACCACATGCGGCTTTTGCGGAAACAAATGCGCGTACTGCCCTCGTCGTCCGCCCTTGAAGCTGTAATGCTCCCGCATTTCCGGTTCCGCTGTCTCCAATACTGTCTCTTGTTCAGAATCCATAGCCAGGTTCCTCCTCGTATTCTCTCTTTTCTTGCGGGTTCGCGACCCTTGCACTGATGAGTCGTAGGTTTTCTTCCCGCTCTACATAAACGACAACCAGCAACCGCTGACGGTCAGACAAGCCCAGTAAAATGAGGCGGTCTTCCACCTCTGAGTGATCCGGGTCCGAGAGCGTCAGCGAGAAAGGATCACGAAAAGTAGACATTGCCTCTTCAAACGTCACGCGATGCTTAATCGCATTGCTGCGGGATTTTTCTAAGTCCCACTCAAACTTTCCATTCCCCTCGTAAGCATTTCTCATTATACCGTCCTATTGAGTGAACCGCCCACGGCGTAAACGGCGTTGTACCCAATCCGCTTGCCGTACATCCGCGCGTCCGGGTGTCGCCTCTGAAGCCGTCGCCCCGTCGCCACAAGGCCATCGCCGATTTCGTAGTCGCCGCTGTTCACGTCAATAGACACAATCCTGCCGATGTTCTCCTCAATTTCCAGCAGAGTCCGCAGGCGGCTTTCCTAGATTTCCGGCCCCCGCCGCCCAATCTCCTCCCCGCTCTCTTTTGACGCCATTCTGTTTCTCCGTTCCAGACCCGCTACGCCGCCTTCTGCGTTTCTGTGACCGGCAGCCGACAATTCTTTTACGTCTTGTATTATAG
>CAXUBO010000189.1:0-6175 GCA_964249345.1 uncultured Armatimonadales bacterium
GTAGACATACGCCGGTAAGCAACGGAACAAAGAATAAGTCCCGGCCTTTCTGGTCGGGACTTATTTTGCGTGACAATTTGCGTGGTAAACTGTGTTGGAAGGAACTGTTTGCCCATGCGTCATTTGCCCCTTGCTTCTGCCCGAACAACCGCCGCTCTCGCTTTTTTTGCCTTGTTTGCTTTTTTCCCGGCGTGTTCTGCCTTTTGCCAGGTCGCGCCGCCTGCCCCGCTTGCGCTGCCGACGCCCCTGACGCGGCCGCACGCGCTGGCGCGGGCTTTGCGGCAGCAGCCGCAGCAGTACCTCGCCCGCACCCAGGTCACGCAGGCGCAGGGCCAGAAACTGGAAGCGCTGTCCCAGTATTTTCCGGTGCTGACTCCCAGCTACCAGTACCAAAATACGTCCAGTGCGCTCTACGGCGTCAGCCCCGGCGGCGTCACAACCATCACAACAGGGGCAGGCACCGGCGGAACCGGCACTGGAACGGGGACTACGGGAACGGGGACTACGGGAACGGGAACCGCCGGCACAGGAACCACAACCGGCACGGCGGGAACCACGACGATTGTGCAGACGCCGGCCAACGAAGTCAGCATCGTGCGCGGCGGCGGGCTGAGCGTCGGCCTCAGCCAGACCCTCTTTGATACCGGCCAGCGCGAAGCGGCCAACACCGAAGCGCGGCGGGCGGTGGATGCCGCCGAAGAAAACAATCGCTTCACGCGCCAGACGATTATTTCCAATGTCACCCAAGACTACTACCAGCTTCTCTTAAACCGCGATCTCGTCAAAGTGGCGCAGGCCCAGGTCGCGCGTTACCAGCAGACGGCAGACGTGACTCAGGCCCAGATTGACGCGGGAACGACGGCGGCGAAAGACATGTATCAAGCAAAGTCTGATCTGGCAAACGCCCAGGTCACGCTGCTGACCGATCAAAACGCGGTCCAGACGGCGTCGGCAGCGCTCAAAAACGCCATCGGCATCAACTTGAACGGCGTTTTGGAAATCGCGCCGCTGACGCCGGGCGACCAGTTGCCGCCGGTCCCGTCGCCGGGCCAAGCTCTGCCGCTGGACGCCGCGCTGACGGCGGCGTTCGCGGGTCGGCCGGATGTGCGCCAGCAGCAGGCGGTGGTTCAAAGCGACAGCGCCGCCCTGCGTCTGGCCCAGCGCGAAGCCGGGCTGACTGTCAAAGGCGATTACACCGTAAATTATCAGGCGACCAACGATGTCGGGACGCGCGGGGTCAACTCCGAGCTCCTGCTGTCCGGCTCGTACCCGCTGTTTGACGCTGGGCTGGCACGCGGAGCGGTTCGGATCGCCCAGGCCACGCGCGATGCTGCGCTGGATCAACTGGAGCTGGTGCGTCAGCAGGTGCGTCTGGATGTCGAGCAGGCGTACAGCACTCGCCAAACCAACCTAGAGGCCGCTGGGCTGGCCCAAGCGGCCATCACCGCTGCCCAGGTCAATTATGATGCAACAATCGCGTCCCGCAAAGAAGGCATCGGCACGGTTCTGGACGTGACCACGGCCCAAGCGACGCTGACCCAGGCCCAGAGTCAGTATGTGTCTGCCGTTTACAACTTCTACATTGCCGATGCCCAGCTTCAGCGTTCCATCGGCCGCAACGACGCCGGCCTGCCGCCGGTCCGCTGACCGAGGCATTCATGTTTGCCGTGCTTATCCGCCGGGTAAAGTCGTTTCAGAACGGTTACTTGAACGTATCACAAGATAATTGACGGCATAGGAGCTTGCTCCGAAAGGGACACACTGAAATGGCACATTTATATGCTTCGTTTGCAGACGCGGCGATGGCGGAAAAAGCGGCAGGCGCACTGCTGGATTACGGCGTCCGCCAGGAAGACATCAGTCTGGTCGCCAATGACCAGTACGGCCAGACCCGCGAATCGTACACAGCGCAGACCGCCGATCCCGCGTACACCGCTGGTACGACCGGCACCGTTGGTACGACCGGCGCGTTCGGTGCGGAAGGCGCTTCGGCAGGCTACGGTGCCGGGGAGCCGGCTTTAGGAACCGGCTCCGCGCTTGGGACCGTTCCCTCGATGGAAGGACGCAGCATCGGTGTTTACAACAACCCCGATTCCGGTGTCGGCACTGCCGGGGACCTGAACCCGATGGATCAAGGTGGCCCGGACTCCTACGCCGCGCAGGGCGACGTGGAGACCGCCGCCAAGCACGGCATCAGCACTACGACGCCGGAAGATGCCGGTGAGGGCGCGGTCAAGGGAACCGGCATCGGTCTCGGCGTCGGCATTCTTGCCAGCCTGGCCGCGCTGGCGATTCCCGGCGTTGGTTTGGTTCTCGGCGGCGGTGCCCTCGCGGCGGCTCTTGGGGCCACGGCGCTGACCGCCGGCGCAGGCGCGATTGCCGGCGGCGCGACAGGCTACTTGAAAGACCAGGGCGTTCCTGCGGATGTCGCCGAGCGGTACCATGGCACTGTCACCGGCGGCGGCGCGGTGCTGTCGATAAATGTCCCGTCCGGCAAAGTAGACCTGACAGAAGCGCAGACGCTTTTGTCTAAGTATGGTGCAGCCGACCTGAACTCGTACTAGACGCTAAAGCCGCTTTTCGGGTATTCCTACGAAAAACAATCGGCGAGAGTGCTTGACAAGCGAATAGGGACGTGATAGAATAAGGGACGTGGAGTAATCCGCGTCCCTTTTTTCTCTCGTTTCACTCATTCGCGCAGCAAAAACTTAATTTTGAAGGTTGTTTCTCGCAGGCAACTTGGAGAACGAGGTCGCTTATGGCAGCCGGGCCGCTGATTGGCATTGACATTGGAACGCAGCAAATCAAAATCGCGGAGCTTCGCCCCGGCAAGACCGGGCTGACGGTTTCCGCGCTTGCGCTGGGTCCGACCCCGCTGGGGATTATCCAGAACAACATCATTACAGACCCCGCTGCAATGGGATCTGCGCTGAAACAGCTCATGCGTGACAGCAGCATTACGGTCAAAAAGGCCGTCGGATGCATTGCCGGGCAGAACGCCGTCGTTATCCGCATCATCGAAGTCCCGCGCATGACCGATGCCGAGCTGAAGGAAACCATGAAGTGGGAAGTGGAGCGCCATGTGCCGTTCGCACCCAGCGAAACGGTTTTGGACTACCAGCCGCTGACTCCGCGCACCCCGGAAGCCGCAAGCGGGCCCAACATGGAAGTGCTGCTGGCGGTAGCCCAGCAGGACGCTGTTTCCAACTACTTAGATGTTCTGTTCGCGGCGGGCCTGGACCCCGTCGCCGTAGACATTGAGCCGCTGGCCGTGGCGCGGGCCGTGCTGGACTTGTCCGGCGGCCAGCCGGTTGCTCGGCCACAGCTTCTGCCGGGCGAAATGCCTTATGACGGGACGCTTTCCGAAACCGTGGCCGTTATCAACATCGGCGCGGCCAACACGGAAATTGCCATTTATCAGGGCGATCAGCTTGCATTCCCGCGCTCCCTGCCGCTGGCCGGCGACAGCTTGACCCGCGCCATTGCCGAGGCGATGCAGATCACGATTGACCAGGCCGAGCGGATGAAGCGCGACTACGGCATGGTCCAGCTTGATCGCATGGCGGTTTATACCGGCACGGCCTATGATACCGGAGACGAATATGAAGCGCCGGAGTTCGGCGACGACCAAAGCTTCAACTTAGGTGACGATGTCCAGGATAATCCGTTTGACTTGAACGCGAACTTGGACGGCGACTTCGGCAATGCCTTCCGCAGCGTTCCCAGTCAGCGTCTGGATGCGAACGGGCTGGAGGCGGGCGGATTGGATGATGTGACGCGAACGCAGCCGATGTCCCGCCGCACCCTGAACCTGGCCCGGCCCGCCCAAAATGATGCGCCGCCTGCCTTTCTGCCGCCGATGGATGATGGCTTCGGCCTGCCGGCGGCCAGCCTGGGCGGCGGCGTAGACGAAAGCAAGATGCGCGACGAGATTTTTGAGGCGATTGCGCCGGTGCTGCAAGAGCTATCGGCGGAAATTCGGCGCTCACTGGACTACTACCGCAGCCGGGGCGCACAAGTTTCCGTAGACCGGGTTCTGCTGTCCGGCGGCAGCGCCGGCTTGACCAATCTCGCGGCGTTTCTGCAAAACGAGCTGCAAACGCCGGTATTAGTCGCAAATGCGCTGGAAGGGCTGAGCGTCACTTCCAAGCACTACGATCCGGCTTATCTCGCAACAATCGCGCCTGTCTTTACAATCGCCGTGGGGCTTGCGGCCCGCGACGTTGTGTTTAGCGCAAACCCGCTGCCCAAGAAGCCCAAGCCGGTGAAAGCCGCTAAGGTCTCCGCCGCCAACCCAAACGCTAACTAAGCGAACCCAAACGCCAACCAAGCATCTGAGAACACTATGCTCCGAATCAACCTGCTGCCGTCCTATGTCCAGCAGCGCCGCCTCACCAAGACGCTGGTGCCTATTTTCATCGCCATCTTTGCGTTGTGCGTCGCCGCGCCGCTTGCCGCCTACTTTTACCTGCACGGCAAGCTGACGGCGCTGACCCAGGAAGCGCAGGATGCCGTTGCCGGCAAAGGCAAGACCGATGCCCTGAAAGCGCAAGCCGTGACGACGCTGAGCCAGGTTGCGCCGATCCAGGCTAAGCTTCAGTTCCTGAACGACGTGTACGCTTACAAGGACAAGTGGATCGCGCTGTACAGCCGGCTGGCAGATACCACGCCTAAAAACAGCTTTATCTACACCGGCGCTCAGGTGACTGGTCCAACAATGGCGATTAAAGCGTATTCGCCGAGCGTTGAAGAAGTCGGCCGCTATCTTCAGGTCATGTACCACGAGCCGGATTTTTCCACTGTTGCCGTAGACCACATTCCCGCGTATCCTGACAATGTGCGCCACTTGTATTCCTTGAACGGCGTTTTAGTTTTTGCCGACGGCGCTTCCGGCAGCGGGACTTCGCAGGGCGGCTTTGGGGGCGGCAGCGGCAGCGCATTCGGCGGGCGCGGCGGCTATCCGGGCGGCAGCTATCCCGGCAGCGGCTCCGGCGGTCCGTCCAGCAGCGGCGGCGGGCAGAATGCTCCCGGTTCGCCCGCGAACTGGACGCCGGATGCGCTTGGGCCAAACGGTCCTGCCAACATCCCGCCGGATGTCGGCCCGCCCCCGCCACAAATTGCAGTCGGCGGCACGACAAGCACCGGCGGGCAGGCAGGCGGCGGGCAGGCAGGCGGCGGCTACAGCCAGCGATTTTTAGAGATTGCCGGACGAAACATCAGCCCCTTCGCGTCCCCTGCCGTGCGTGATGCCATTCTCGCCAAAGCCCTGCGCCATGTAGTCGTCCAAACAGTCGCCAAAGGATTTGACATCAATGTGACGGCGACCTTGAAACAGCCGCTGACGCCGCCGACACTTCCGGGCGCCGCTCCGGCCGCCGGCGCCGGTGGTGCGGGCGGCTATCCAGGTGGAGGCAGCTATCCGGGCGGAGGGGGAGGCAGCTATCCAGGCGGCGCTCCCGGCGGTTACCCCGGCGGGCCTCCCGGCGGCTTGAGCGGCCCGCGCGGAGTGGCGTCGACTGCTTCCAGCAGCGGCTAGAAAGGGATACGCGCTTGAAGAAGAGCGTTGGAGGAACTACGCATGAAACTGAACCGCATTCATCCCTGGACTGTCGCCGGCATCGGAATTGGCCTGAGCCTGCTGGCAATCGCCGGCATCTTTTTTCTGATGATTAAGCCTACGATGGATGAAACATCCGTTCAGCAGGGCATCTACGACCAGAACTACCCGGACAGCACCCAGGCGTCGCAGAACAGCGCCCAACAGGCGCTTCTTGCCGCTAAGGTCCAAGTCAATCAAATCAAGTTCCAGTGGGCCGTCAAATCTGCCGCCAAGATGCCTCGCTACGATGTCAGCAACCGGACGCAGGCGCTGAAGCAGATCACTTACGAGCTGACCCATTATCTGGGACCGGACTTGCAGCATCAGCTTCGCACCACCGGCGTCATCTCCGGCACGCAGATCGTGCTGCCGCCGCCGCCGCTTAGCCCCAATGACATCACGGCCGCGCCAATAGTCATCCCGCTGGGTACAATTACCGTTGTCGGCGACTTTCGGCATATTCTGGGCCACTTTTATGACTGGCAAAGCTTTAACCGCCTTGTCCTCGCCGACAATCTGGCGTTTTCCGGCAACAGCCCGTACATGACGGCGACGTACACAGCGACTTTGTACATC
>CAXUBO010000190.1:0-6147 GCA_964249345.1 uncultured Armatimonadales bacterium
GCATCCCCGGCAGCCCCTTCGAGTGTCGTGCCGACAGCAAAGCCGTCAAATGCCTTGCCGCCGGCAAAGCCGGCGTCTCCGGCAACCCCTGCGCCCCATGCTGTTGCCCCGTCTCATGCAAATCCCTCACCCCACGCCGTCTCGCCGAAGCCGTTCCTGCACCCGCTGTTTACCGACAACATGGTCTTGCAGCGCGGCATGGCCGATCCGGTGTGGGGGTGGACCACGCCAGGGTCTCGCGTTGTGGTGCGGATGAACGGCAAGACCAAGACCGTGGCGGCAGGGCCGGACGGCAAATGGACGGCGAAAGTCGGCCCGTTCCAGGCCGGCGGGCCGTACACTCTGACCATAGACGGCCCGCTGTCCTCAAACAGCCCGTTGTCCTCAAACAGCCCGTTGTCCTCAAACAGCCCGTTGTCCTCGGCGGCGGACGCGCCGGCCTCAAAACAAGTGATCCTCAAAAACGTCATGGTCGGCGATGTGTGGCTCTGCTCCGGGCAGTCCAACATGGAGTTTGGGATTGGCGATGCGGCGGACGCGGCGCAGGCGATCACAGCGGCGAACGACCCGGACCTGCGGCTGTTTACGGTCAGCAAGATGCCCGCGCTGGACCCGCAGGACGCGACCACGGGGCTGTGGCAGCCCTGCACTCCGGCAGCGATTAAGAGCCAGGGTACAGGAAACGGCTTCAGCGCCGTGGCCTACTACTTTGGTCGTGAATTGCGGGGAACGCTCCATGTGCCGATTGGCCTGGTGGTCTCGGCGTGGGGCGGAACGCCCGCCGAAGCTTGGACGAGCGAAGACGCGCTTCGGCAGGCGACGCCTGAGTTCGGCCCGCAGCTTGACCAGCTTGATGCCGCGCGGGTGGGGACAGGCACGGAAGCGGAGCGTTTTGCCGATTGGTACGCGAAGAACGACCCCGGCACACCCGGCAACTGGCAGGACCCGGCCTTTAATGCCTCCGCCTGGAAGGCGCTGACCCAGCCCGGATTTTTCCAAAAGGCGGGCGTTCCCGAACTGGCAAGCATCAACGGCGTGGTCTGGTACCGGCGCACGTTTGACCTGCCTGCCGCAGATGCCGGCAAGGATGCCGTGCTGCATCTGCTGGCGGATGACAACGATACCACCTGGATTAATGGAACCCAGGTCGGGGCGACGGAAGGCTTGGATACGCCGCGTGCTTACGCTGTTCCGGCGGCTCTGCTGAAGCCGACCGGCAATGTCATTGCCGTTCGTGTGCTGGATACCGGCGGCACCGGCGGCCTGTGGGGCGATGCCGCCGGCCTGAACCTGGAAGTTCCCGGCGGCGATCCTCTGCCGCTGGCCGGCCCCTGGCAGGTGCATCTCGGCGTTGCGCTGACGCAGGCGACGCCCCTGCCGGCGTCTATTGCGAACAACCCGAACTTCCCGGCGGTTCTTTACAACGGGCAGATCAGCCCGCTGGCGACGTTTGGGATCAAAGGCGCGATCTGGTACCAGGGAGAAGCAAACGCCGGGCGCGACGCCCAGTACCGGCGTCTGCTTCCGGCCATGATCGCGGACTGGCGGCAGGCGTGGGGCGAGGGCAGCTTCCCGTTCCTCATTGTTCAGCTTGCCGGGTGGGGATCGCCGGATGCCGCCGCCTGGCCTGAACTGCGCGAGGCCCAGTGGCTGACGGCCCGCGACGTTCCCAATGCAGGCATCGCGGCGGCGATTGATGTCGGCGATCCCGCAAGCGTCCATCCCACAAACAAGAAAGAAGTCGGCCACCGTTTGGCCTTAGTCGCCGAAGCCAAAGTCTACAAAGAGAAGGTCTCTTACGCCGGCCCCGTTTACCAGAACATCAGCGTGACCGACAGCGTCGCCAAACTGACATTCACCCATGCGGACGGCGGTTTGGTCGCCAAGAACAACAAGCCGCTTTCCGGGTTTGAGATCGCCGGCGAAGACGGCGCGTTTGTGCCGGCGGACGCCCGGATTTCCGGCAATTTAGTGGTCGTTTCATCGCCGAAAGTCGCGCATCCCAAAGCCGTCCGTTACGCCTGGTCTCCTTATCCTGATTGCAGCCTGTACAGCAAAGAGGGCCTGCCCGCGTTCCCGTTTGATACAAGCGTGAAGCTGAAGTGACCAGCAAAGAAACCCGGCACGGAAAGTGCCGGTCTCGCGAAGCGCTGAAGGTGTCTCCGATACGAAGTAATGCCGCAGGCATATACGAAGTAATGCCGTTCTCGGCGTACACTACGGATTGGTCATCGTGAGCTATTCCTTAGTCCCGCAGGGACTTTCACTCAAAAGTAGACCGGCACTTTCAGTGCCGGTGCTTCACGCTTTTCGTCAGCCGTCACTGCAAAAGCGGCGGCTGCGTTTCTTCCGGCAGACGGCGCTCCAGCACCACTTCCTTGCGCTGCACCGGGACTTCGTTGGGCGCGAAGACGCCGACGATGACTTGGTCGCCGACAATTTCCAGTATCTCGACTTCAACCACGTCCAGCCCTTCCCCAATTTGAATGATTGAGCTGCTGCCGTCGTGCGGGCGGCGATTAAAGAGGTGCATGGCATGTAGCCTTGCAGGAATCATGCCAAGTCTTATTGCGAGGTTTAACTCCGCCAAGTCTGCGGCAATATCCCTGCACAGCCGATTTGCCTGCATTACCAATTTACCCGCACCGCAAGGAGAAGCCCCATGACCGATAAGCCTACCCGGCCGACGACGGCCGACATTCCCGCCCAGACCATTCCCTATCCCGGCAAGCAGACCGATATGAAGCTGCCGCCGCAAACCGATCTTGTCGGCTACAAGCCCGCCGGCAAGCTCCTCGGCAAGAAAGCCATCATCACCGGCGCGGACTCCGGCATTGGCCGGGCCGTCGCTCTGGCGTTCGCCCTGGAAGGCGCGGACGTGGCGATTGTCTACAATGAAAACGACGCCGACGCCGAAGAAACGCAGGCAAAAGTGGAAGCGGCTGGGCGGCGCTGCCTGGTGCTGAAAACCGATGTGCGCGATTCAGTCGCCTGCCATACCGCCGTCGCGCGGGCGGTCAGCGAGCTGGGCGGCCTGAACATTCTCGTCAACGATGCCGCGTATCAGGCCGTGCAGCCTTCTTTGGAAGAAATCAGCGAGGAGCAGTTCCGGCGCACATTGGAAACAAACATCTTCGGCTACTTCCACATGGCAAAAGCCGTCCTGCCGCATCTGACGAAAGGCGATGCCATTGTCAACACCGGCAGCATTGTGGGTCTTGTCGGCGAAAAACACTTGATTGACTACTGCACCAGCAAAGGCGCGATCCATGCGTTCACGAAAGCCCTGGCGCTCAATTTGGGTCCACAAGACATTCGGGTCAACTGCGTCTGCCCCGGCCCGGTCTGGACGCCGAACATCCCCGGCACGATGAACCTGGAAGACGTTAAGACGTTCGGCGCCGAAGTCGCCCTGGCGCGGCCCGGCCAGCCTGATGAGCTGGCTCCAATCTATGTGTTCCTGGCCTCCGATGACGCCAGCTTTATGACCGGCGCACTCGTGGAAGTCACCGGCGGCAAGATGTCTAGCAGCTAGCAATTCGCTTCCAAAGGCGTTCCGGCACGCTCTGCGGCAATTGTACCTAGCGGGCGCAGGAAAACGAGTGCAGGAAAACGAGTGCAGGAAAACGAGTGCAGGAAAATGAAACAGCCTGAGCAGCCAAGTAAGCTGCCGCATTCTGCACTAAACAAGGTTTTATGCCAATGAGGTCAAAACTCTATGAGCGAATCACTTCGACCGATGCGGCCAATCAAGTGTCATCCTTTTGTGGAAGAAGTGCTTCCCATAAGCGGCGGGCCAGCCGGTCATCACCCGGCTTCTCCTAAGCCGCCGGCAAAGCCCTGCGCCGGTGCCGGGCTGCATTCGGAAGCACGGGTGAAAAACTATGTTCACGGCTTTAAGCAGCTCCAGCAGCAGAAGCTTTCGCCGGAGCAAAGGCGTCTTCACATTCAAACTCTTGTCAACAAGGAGCTGCACGCGACCGGCGCACCGCCTCTCACCTTCCGATCCTACCATCCTCCTGATGCGGGCACGGCAGGCGAGTTTGATTTTTCCCACTGGGTCATGCACATCAGCGATCACTACACCGGGGCGGCCGGGCCGCAGGCGCAACAGCTTTCGGATTGGGATGCCAAAGTCCTTGCGACAATGGTTTACCACGAAAGCCGTCACTCAGAGCAGTGGTACTTGGCGGCCCGCAAGCGGGCGGCGGACCTTCAAGCGGCGGGCGGCTCAACCCCGCCGCAGCAGGCCGCGCAGATCGCTCAGGAAGTGGGTATTCCGCTTCCCATTGCCGAGCGAGCGCAGCAGCATCCCCTGCCTAAAAACTCACCCCAGGCGCACTGCGCCCAGCAGATGTACGACAGCATTTTCGGGGCGAACGCAGTGCATCGGAACAACACATTGAATGATTTCCACGCCGCAAACACCAGCTTGACCCAAGCACAGCAGCAGGAAGCAGCAGCACAAGCCCAGGTTGACTCGGAACAAAAAGCTGCTGCTGCCCACCAGCAAACCCATCTTCCGCATGACCTCAACGCGCTCCATCAGGCCAAAGCGCATTTGGTCAACGCGCAGCATCAAAGCGACCTTGCAAAGGCGGCCTATGAAGCTTTGCCGGAGGAAGCCGACGCTTATGCCACAGGACATCAAGTGGAAAAGGATTGGGATGGAAAACTGTTGCAGTGGTAGAAAAGCAAAAACAGCCGCAACTTGTGCTTGGATGCTCTGCACAGCATTATTTGCCGCCTGCGCCCCTGCGTCGCCGGACACCGCTGATTTGAGAGGAACCTCCCCCATGACTCCCACATTTCGCCCCCATATGAGTTCTCGCCCCCACGCGGAGATTGTTGCCGCTTTGCAGGACATGATGCACCGCCTGCGCGATCCCCATGCTTCGGTCAAAGGGCTGCTGACACACCTCGGCACCGTGACTCAGCGTCAGGAAGGGGCAGGATATGACATCCAGCCGCAGCAGAAACAGTTCCAGCATCTTTTTCAGCATCTTTTTTTGGGGCTGCTGCCCACTGAGTGGCAGACGGCGACGCATCAGCCGCCGGAAGAACAGACGCAAGCAGAAGAACAGACGCAAGCAGAAGAGCCGTATTACATTGACGTTACCCTGCGCCCAGAAGCGCGTCTGCACCTGGCAGACTTGGCGCCGGTATTTGGCGCATGGCGTCACGGCGTCCCCAGTCCGGAGGGCAGTCCGTTCATCGTGTGGTTCGACCATCCTGACCGGCACGAGCGGGCGTCTCCCTACGGGATTCGGATCAGCGCCAGTTTTTTCGGGCCGCCGGAGCAAGCCGGGTCGTACATAACAAGCTTGTCTTTGACCCGCGAAAAGCGTTTGTAGCGGCTTTTGCAGCGGGTTTCTTTAACCGCCAGCCCAGACTGGAGCCAGTGCGAGAAGCTCAGGACTAAGCGCTTTTTCCCTGTCCCAGCGCGTAGCGGGCCAGCAGGGCGTCAATAAGAATCGCCGTCCATAAATCGTGATCTTCGGGATCGGAAAACTCAAAGCGCAGGCCCGCCGCGCCGGTCTTTTCGTCGCGCCACATTATATCCCCCAGCGTCAGGACCGCCGGGCCGGAGACGCCGCGCAGGCGCACCGGGACCGGGCCGTCCAGCCAGGCGGGAACCGTCGACAGCCGGACGCCGCCAATCCCCAAATCGCTGGACGGGGCCGGCTGCCAGGCGCTGCCGTCGTGCATCTCCACGGTGACGCCTTCCGGGGCGGGCCAGCGCCGGAAGTCGCGCCGCCCGCCGCCGGCGGCGTCCCCCGACGCCGGGCCGGCAGGCTCGGCCAGCCGCAGGCGTTCCAGCAGCATCATGGCCTCGTCCTGCCGCCGCAGGGCCGCTTCCACGTCGTCTTCTCCGGTGAAGTCTTCTTCCATTTCAATGTCGCTGATGGCGTCGCTGAGTTCTCGCGTTCCCATGTCTTCATAATCGCTCATGCTGCTTTCTCCTAAGCTTCTCCCGGCAGTTGCACCGGCGGCACATCGCGCAGGGCCGCGAGCATCCGGTCAATTTCTTCGGTTGTGTTGTAATGGGCCAGGCCGACCCGCACCGCGCCGCCGGAACCTTCCAAGCCTAATGCTTCCATGAGGCGCAGGGCGTAATAATTACCGCTCCAAACGCAGATGCCGCAG
>CAXUBO010000191.1:0-2280 GCA_964249345.1 uncultured Armatimonadales bacterium
GCCGCACTGGAAACATGGGTGGCGGAAGGCATTCAGCCGGAAATTAACCATTTCAACCGGCAGTGAGCAGCCAAAAGGGAGAACTGCGTCATGTCGGAGGCGGGGCGGGGGGGCGGCGGTTGACAAGGCCGACGGCAAGAAGCACCAGGGCTGCACCGGCGACCGTAAACAGCGTAATTTTGTCTCCCAAAAAATAAGCGCCCAAACCCGCCCCTGCAACCGGCTGGATAAACAAAAACACGGACATCTCGCTGGCATCGCACTTGTCTAAAATGCTGAACCAGACCAAATAGCCCAGCACCGTGCAGGGGACGATCAAGTACAGCAAGGACCACAGGGCGGAAACCGGCGGCAGCGCCAGCGGATGGCCGGACGCGATTTGGCGGACCATCTCGTAGGCGGCGAACGGTGCGAGGGCAACCGCGCCGCTTAGCATCTGGTAGGTGACGACAGATAAAGGCGAATACCGCGAAACCAGGTTCTTGCCGACGATGCTTGACGAGGCTTCAAACGCCAGCGCCAGCGCAATCAGCAGGTTCCCCAGCGCGGAATGGGAGAATGACGGAAGCGCGAAGCCGCCCGCAATAATCAGATACACGCCCGCAAGCCCCAGGCAAATCCCCAGCATCTTAGCTCGCGGCAGCGCTTCCCCTAAAAAGAAGAACGCCAGCAGAGACAAAAATACGGTCTCGGTGGCGTGCAGCAGCGCAAAATTTGAGGCTGTCGTCAGACGCAGGCCCTGGTACGCCAGCAGATAAGTCATTGCCAGGCCCAAAATGCCCATAGACCAGAACGCGCCCCAATCGCTGCGGGCAACGCGCAGGTCTACCTTGCGGTGCAGCGCGATCCCGTACATCAGCAGCGCGGCGACCGAAAAGCGCGTAAAGGCCAGGGTCATCGGCGGGACGGATTGCAGGGCGATTTTGGCGGCAAGTGAGGAGCCGGCCCAAAGCAGGTTAATCCCCACCAGCAGCAGCAGAATGACCAGCGGCATTCGCGCCGCGGCGCTGCCGGGGACCGAGCGTACCCGTGCCGACTGTTCCATGCGCTTAGTGCCACTCCATGCGCTTATTGTAACCGATGCGGTTCCCCAAGTCAATCCGCCCCGCTTCCTGCCGGTTAATCTTCGGTTACAAAGCACCGGAAAAGCAAAACGCGGCGCAGGGTGCAGCCGTCGGCGATGGAACTATCGGCAGCGCGGGCGCGTAGAACCAAGAGCGCATGTCCTCCTTTTCTTGATCCGCCGCCTGGCGGGGCCTGGGTCTGAACCCGCAAAAAGCGTTTCGGACCCAGGCATTTTTTTGTTTCCGGCAATTTTTTTGTTTCCGGCATTTGCCGGTCTGCCGGGTACAATGCTGCTGGCTTCTACTAGGAGACGCTTTAGTGAAACGCTTTGTTCTTAACGTCGCAGGCTTGTTTGTAGCGATTGTCGCCGTCTTGTTCGGGCTGACTTCCCTGTACTTGATGGCGGCGATTTTGTGGCTCATCCCGGCCGTTTCCTACCTCATGGGCTGGCTGATGCTGGCCGGTCTGGACTGCCGGCGGACGCTGCCGCTGTCGGCGACGGCGGGCGAAGCGGTCGCGCTGACGTACACGCTGGTCAACACCGGGCGGCTGCCGAAGTTTTACCTGCTGGTGCGGGACACGCTTCCACGCGGGGTGCCGCTTCTTGACGGCCCGCCGCCGTTGGTGCTGGGACTGTGGCCGGGCGAAGAGCGCGAAACGCAGTGCTTTGCGGAAGCGAGAATGCGGGGGGTCTTCTCGCTGGGGCCGGCGCTGGTGTTTTCTACCGATCCGCTGGGCCTGCAAACTTTTTCCCGCAGAGTTTCGGTGGCCTCGGAGCTGGTAGTGTACCCCGCCGTGCTGCCGCTTCGCAATTCATGGCTGCGGAGCGCGGCGGCGGCGGGCCGGCACGGCGGGGCAAATGCTCTGGTGCGCGGGGACGGCGACGATTTCTACGGCGTCCGCGAGTACAGCCCCGGCGATGAGCTGCGCCGGGTGCACTGGCGCACAACGGCCCGGACCGGAAAACTGGCCGTGACGGAATATGCCCAGGGGGTCACGCAGAACGTCGTCATCGCGCTGGACCTTTATCAAGGCGCGTACAAAGGCACGGGGAACGATGAGCGCTCGGCGCTGGAAACCGCCGTCACCCTGGCCGCCGCCCTGCTGGGGGACCTGCTGCGCCACGGCCATGCGGTGCGCCTGCTTTCGGCGCAGAAACCCAGCGCCGAAGCACGCGATCTGGAAGCATATAATCTGGAAACATATAATCTGGAA
>CAXUBO010000191.1:2380-6051 GCA_964249345.1 uncultured Armatimonadales bacterium
CAGCGCCGAAGCACGCGATCTGGAAGCATATAATCTGGAAACATATAATCTGGAAGCACGCAGTTTGGAAGACCTGCCGCTTTTTTTGGAGCGTCTGGCACGGGTCCAGTCGGACTCGATGCAGCCGCTGGCGGATGTGCTGGCGGAAGCGCAGGCGGAGAGTCTGCGGTCTGCCACGATCGTCGCCATCACGCCGGACTGGCCCAGCCCGCGTCTGGCGGAAGTTCTGCGCGGCGGCGACGCGCAGGGGGGCGCAAGCTTTGTGTTTGCGCTGGATGCCGAGTCATTTCGGGCCGGCAGGCCCGGCCTGCCGGATTCCCTCGCCGGGCCGAATGTGCTGCGGGTCCGGCGCGGTGATGACCTCACGGCTTTGCTGGAAGGAACTGGTCTGGAAGGAACTGGTCTGGAAGGAACTCATCATGGCTGAACTGGGTGATGCCGTCGTCGGACTGGAACACGGGCAGACAAATCACGGGCAAGCCAATCAGGAGCAAACGCCAAGCCTTCCGCTGTATGCGGCAGGATTTGTGATTACGCTGTGCGGCATTCTCGCGGCGAATGCCGCGCTGACGGAGCCGGATTATGGCTGGATGACCGACACGATCCTGCTGTCCGGCCTCGGCTTTTTGTTTTCCTACGGCAGCCGCCGGCTGGGAATCGCGCCGCGCACGCTGGACTTCGGCTTTGCGGCGGTTGTGGTCATTGCGCTGGCCTGCATCGCGGCGGGGCAGCTCAATGTCGTGCAGCTTTTGCCGATAGGTGCGGACCGGCGCGATTTGCAGCTGATGAGCGCCCTGGTCTGGAGCAGCACGTTCTGGTGCTGGGCGCTTCGCAGTGATAACCGGGTCGTGGGAGCCACGGTTCCGGCAATGGCGGTGCTGGGGATGGCGGCGACGATTGACGTCAACACGCCGGTCCTGGTCTGCTTCGGCGCGTTTATTCTGACTGTCATTTTTCTTTTGATCCACCAAAACTTTCTGCAAAACCGGGGCCGCGCCGCCGGCAGACCGGAAGCCGCGCCCCGGCGTCTGCTGCTGGCGCAGTTCGCGCAGGCGGGCGTCTGCGGCCTGGCCGTGCTGCTGGCCGGATTGCTGGTGATTGTCCCGGCCCAGGTGGTTTTCTCGCATCTGTCGGTGGCGCAGGCGATCCGCCATCTGGCCGCAATCCAGGCGGACCCCGGCAACCCCGCAGCCATCCAGCGCTTTTCCGATGACGACAATCTGGCGATTGGAACCGGCGATGCCTGGTCGGCGAGCGCCGATGTGGTCATGCGCGTGACCCCCAGTGACGGCCAGCCGCACTACTGGCGCGGGCGCACCTACGATGTGTATACCGGCGACGGCTGGCAAAGCTCACTGGAAAGCGATCAAAAGCCTCTCACTGCGGGCGTTCTCGCTTCTGCCGACGGCACGGCGGCGCTGAGCATTCCAGACTCGGAAGAGGCGGTCACGCGCAGTACGCTCATCAGCTATTTTCTGCAATCCGGCCTGACCCCCGGCGACTTGAGCCTGCCTGCCGCTCGCCCGTCCCTGACGACGCTCTACGAAGTGCGCGGCGAAACCCATCAATTTTACTATGCCGACGCGCCGCGCCAAATTACTTTTAGCGCCCTGCGTGATTCTTCCGGCCTCCTGCTCTGGCGGGATGGGCGTCTGGGCCTGCGGGATGGCGGCGCGGTCCGGTTCCAATACCAGGTGGCGTCGGCGCTGCCGCCGGACTTGTCCCAGCCCGGCGTCGCGGACCGTCTGCGCCTCGCGGGAACGGCGTACCCGGACGATGTTGCCCAGCATTACCTGTTTCGAGACGGCTCCGTTCAGCCGGGCGACTTGGAGTTCTACCGGCAGTGCGTCGCCGAGGCCCTGCAAAATCTCCCGCCCGGCCGGCGTGATCCGCTGGATGAAGCCGAGGCGCTGCGGGACTGGGTTTCAAGGCGCTGCGTGTATACGCTAACCCCGCCGGCGCTCCCGGAAGACAGCGACCATGTTCATGCCTTTCTCGGCGACACGCGCAAGGGCTACTGCGACATGTTTGCGTCCTCGCTTGCGGTCCTCTGCCGGACCGCAGGCATTCCGGCACGCCTCGCGGTCGGGTTCGCGCCGGGCGATCCCGACGGCGCTTCCTTTAACCTGCGGGCGGAAGACAAGCACGCCTGGACGGAAGTGTATTTCCCCGGCACCGGCTGGATCGAAATGGATGCGACCGCCGGCACACAGACCGACGGTACGGTTCCCAGTGCGGCTTCCAGCCATAAAACGTCCTGGCTGAGCCGCCTGCACCTGCCGGACGGCGACTGGAATCTGGTATTGCCTTTGGTCGGCCTCATCTTGTCCATTGCGGCGTATGTCGCCAAAACCGAGATTTACGATCCCTGGCGCAAGCGTCGCCGCTTCGCAAGCCCCTCCGTCCCGCAAGCACGGCACAGACCGGGCCGCGACCTCGCGCATCCTTATGCCCGGCTCACGCAGTCGCTCACCAAGCTTGGCCTGCCGCGCCGCCCGGAAGAAACGCCGCGCGAGTACGCCGCCCGCGTCCTGCCGCATCTGCCGCCGCTGGAACGGGAATGGAACGTCGCCCTGCCGCCGGCGCTCGTTTCCGACTTAACTGCCGCCTTCACCGAAGCCGTCTACGGCAATCCCGACGCGCCTTCTCCGCCGGTTCAGCCCTGGAACAGCCGCGTGTCTGCGTTTGAGTCCGCCGCCCGCCGCATCGCCCGCGCCCGCTTCTGGCAGAGGGTGCTGCATCCCAGAACTAAAAATGCTGAGGCCGTGCGTTGAGGCGTTGGCCCAGGATTTCAATCCTGGGCTGAAGAGCCTTCGGCTGGTTGCCTTCCAGGTCTGCCAGTGCAGTCCTGCGGACAAAAAACCAGAGCTTTGTCACTATTGACTTACCTTCTGTCCGCAGGACAGCCGGCGCTTCGCCCTTCAGCCCAGCAATGTATTGCTGGGCATCTTGACCTGCCTCGTCAGCGGCAGATACGCAGTAGTGCATAGCATACCCTCCCGTCCATCAGGTAGCCGGTGCTGACGCGGGAAGGTGATCAGGAAACATGAACATAGAACATGAACATAGAACATAATGAAACTCAACCGGCCAGCACTCCCAAGCTAGCGCCCCCCAATCGTCTGCTTCTGCGGCTCATTTTCGGCCTTGTCGGGATTGCCTGCGTTGTCGTCATTTATCCCAGGCTGCTGGGAAATCTTGTTCTAAATGCGGCAGAACAGGGAAGTGCTTCGCAGGTTCGGCTGCTGCTGCGGCTCGGCGCCGACCCTGACTCCTTCGGCTGGAAAATCCCGATGGACCAGACGCCGCTGATGCTGGCGGCAAGTAAAGGCTCGCTGCCGACGGTGAAAGTTTTGCTGGATCATGGTGCGGATGTCAATACCGGCGTCAATGAGTGGGGCGTGACGCCGCTGATGTGTGCGGTGGAAAGTGGAAACCCGGCGGTAGTTCGGCTGCTCCTCACGCATGAACCGCATCTTGACTATTCTGACGGCAGCAACGAAACAGCGCTGACGCTGGCCCGGTCCGGTCATCACCCGGAAATCGTTCAAATGCTTAGACGAGCCGGCGAGAGATACTAATGGAACTCGATTACTCAAAACTAGCAAAGGGCTTTCCGAAGCCGATTGAAAAAGTGTATCTGCTGCTTGGCAGTGACGATGCCCTGAAGC
>CAXUBO010000192.1:0-5855 GCA_964249345.1 uncultured Armatimonadales bacterium
GCCGGACTTCGACTTCGGCGGCACCGGCGGCAATTCCGCCAGTATTGACGACTTTTTGTCGTCTCTGTTCGGCGGCTCCGGGAGCGGCGCGGGCGGCTTCAGCACGGGGCCGAGCGGCGGCTTCGGCGGGTTCAGCGGACGTGCGCCGGGCCGGGTCGCGCCCCAAACGGAGCAGGACGCGGAGCATCCCGTAGAAATTACGCTGGAAGAAGCCTACCGAGGCACCACACGCTCTTTCACGGTTTCTCTTCCCGAAACCTGCGGCCAGTGCGGCGGCGCAGGTGCGGTGACGGTCGGCAAAGACAAACCCTGCCCGATGTGCGGCGGCTCCGGCAAAGTCAAAGGCGGGCGCGGGCTGTTCGGCCAAAGCCTTTGTCCGCAGTGCGGCGGGACGGGCCAAGCGACGGAATCCTGCCCGGAGTGCCGTGGCGAGGGAACTGTCACTCGGCAGCGCCGCTTGTCCGACATCAAAATCCCGCCGGGCGTCACCGACGGCCAGCGCATCCGCTTGGCTGGGCAAGGGACCGGAGGCGGCGATCTTTATTTGAAAATTCGCATCAAGCCCGATGCCCGGTTTGAGCGTGTCGGCGATGATCTGAGGACCGAATTTACGGTTTCCTACACCGTGGCCGCACTTGGCGGGGAAGCGTCGGTGGAAACTTTTGACGGCCCGCGCACCTTGAACGTCCCGGCAGGAACACAGGGCGGCCAGTCGTTCCGGTTGAAGGGCCAGGGGATGCCGATTTTGAAGGGCGGAGGCCGGGGGAACTTAAATGCGACCGCCCGAATGACCGTTCCGAAAGATTTGTCCCCGCGTGAGCGTGACCTGCTGCTGGAGCTGGCAAAACTGCGCTCGGACAGCGTCAAAGTTTAGAGCGTCAAAGTTTAGAGCAGAAAAGTTTACGAGGTGTCTCATGGCATTTATCAAAGACAGAGACGAGCCGATTTACACAATCAGCATTGCGGCGAAGCTTGTCCGGCCCGCCGTTCGCGCCGCGACGGAAACAAAGGCCAGTGCGGCGGCAGAATCCGGCGAAGCCGCAAAACCGATCCATGCCCAAACCCTGCGGATGTACGACAAGCTGGGCCTCGTGAAGCCGCGCAAGGTCGGCAAGAACCGATTTTATTCCGACCGGGACATTGAGCGCTTGCAGCAAATCCAGCATTTCACGCAGGACATCGGCATCAACCTCGCAGGTGTCGCGTATATCTTTGCGCTTTTGGATCAAATGCAGATTGACGAGACGGAAGCGATGCTGCGCCGTGTCGAGGAGCGTGTCCGCGAGATTGCGATGACGCAAAACGAAGAGTAAGCTGTCAAGGCACAGAGCCGGGGTTTTCTACAACCCCGGCTTTGTGCAAACCACCTAGAGATGAAAATAGAGGTGAAAATATATGTTTGAGAAATTTACCGAAAAAGCGCGGGAGCTGGTGCAGACCGCCCAGGACATCCTCGTGCGCTATAAGCATACGCAGCTTGACACCGAGCATCTGCTCCTTGCCATGCTGGAACAAAACGAAGGGCTGGCCGTTCAAGTCCTGCAAAAGCTGAACGTGGACACGCGGGCGCTCGGACACGCGGCGGAAGAAGCGCTGGCGCGTGCGCCCAAAGTGCAGTATGCCGACCAGGGCGCACAGATATACATTACGCCGCGCATCAAGAAAGTTTTTGACCTTGCCAAAGAAGAAGCCCAGCGGCTCCATGACAGCTACATCGGCGTCGAGCATCTTCTGTTAGGATTGATCAAAGAAGGCGACGGCGGCGCGGCGCGTTTGCTGAAGCAGCAGAACATAGACGAGGAAAAAGTTTACAAAGCGCTGCAAGCCGTTCGCGGCTCCTCGCGCGTGACCGACGAAAACCCGGAAGAAAAGTACCGAATGCTGGAGCGGTTCTCGCGGGACTTGACCCAGCTTGCCCGCGAAGACAAGATTGATCCGGTGATCGGACGCGACGAGGAGATCAAGCGGACCATACAAATCCTCTCGCGCCGGACCAAAAACAACCCGGTGCTGATCGGCGATCCCGGCGTCGGCAAGACGGCGATTGCTGAGGGGCTGGCGCGGAAAATCGCGTCCGGCGACGTGCCGGAGTCTCTGCGCGGGCGGCGTCTTCTGGCCCTGGACATGGGCGCGATGGTCGCCGGCTCCAAGTTTCGGGGCGAGTTTGAAGAGCGTCTCAAGGGCGTCATGGACGAAGTCAGAAAAGCCGCCGGTCAGGTCATTTTGTTTTTAGATGAGCTGCACACGGTTGTCGGTGCGGGCGCGGCGGAAGGCGCGATGGATGCGTCCAACATGCTCAAGCCTGCCCTCGCGCGGGGTGAATTACAGTGCATCGGCGCGACGACTTTGGATGAGTACCGCCGAAACATTGAAAAAGACGCGGCGTTAGAGCGCCGCTTCCAGCCGATTGTGGTCGGCGAGCCATCGGTTGCCGATACAATTGAGATTTTGAAGGGCCTGCGCGACAAATACGAAGCGCATCACACGGTCAAAATTGACGACAGTGCGTTGGTCGCTGCCGCCGAGCTGAGTTCGCGCTATGTCACCGATAGGTTCCTGCCGGACAAGGCCATTGATTTAATTGACGAAGCGGCGTCGAAGATTCGCATTGAAAACTCTTCCATGCCGGCGGACATCAAGGCGATGGAGAGTCGGCTGACAAAAGTGCAGGCCGAAGGCCGGGCGGCGGCCGATAGCCGCGACTACGAAAAGGCTGCCAGCCTGCGGGACGAAGAAGTCGCCCTGCGCCGGGAGTTCACGGAGCGGCGCGATGCGTGGATGCACGAAGCGGGCGTGGACAGTGTGGTAGACGAACATGACATTGCCGCGCTGATTTCCAAATCTACCGGCATTCCGGTTTCGCGCATGTTTGAGGAGGAAGCCGACAAGCTGCTGGCGATGGAACTCAAGCTGCATGAGCGCGTTGTCGGCCAGGAAGCCGCCATTGAAGCGGTTTCAGAAGCCGTTCGGCGCGGGCGGGCGGGCCTGAAAGACCCGAACCGGCCCATCGGCTCGTTCCTGTTTCTTGGTCCTACGGGCGTCGGCAAAACCGAGCTTGCGCGAGCATTGGCCCAGTTCATGTTTGACGACCCGGATGCCATGATCCGCATTGACATGTCCGAGTACATGGAGAAGCATTCGGTGGCGCGTTTGATTGGCGCACCGCCCGGCTATGTCGGCTACGACGAAGGCGGGCAATTGACCGAGGCCGTCCGCCGCCGCCCGTACCGGGTCGTATTATTGGACGAAATCGAAAAAGCGCACCCGGATGTGTTCAACATCCTGCTGCAATTACTTGATGCTGGCCGCCTGACCGACAGCACCGGACGCACCGTGGACTTCAAGAACACAGTGGTCATTATGACCTCAAACATCGGCAGCCAGTTCATTGAAGCCATGCCCGTCGGCGCAAGCCAGCACGAGCAGGACACGCTTTACGACAAGATGAAGGACAATGTCACCGAAGAACTGCGCCGGCACTTCCGCCCGGAGCTGCTGAACCGCATTGACGAGATCATCGTCTTCCATGCCTTGAACCAGCCGCAGATCAAAGAGATCGTTGACCTGCTTTTGAAGGGAACCGAGCGGCAATTGTCCGCCCGCAAGCTGCACCTGGAAGTCACCGATGCCGCCAAGACGCTGATCGCCGAGTCCGGCTTTGACCCGCTGTACGGAGCGCGGCCCCTGCGCCGCACCATTCAGCGCATGGTCGAGAACCCAATCTCCAGCGGCATCCTGCGCCGCCAATTCACCGATGGCGATACGATTGTGGTCGACAGCGACGGCGAAAATATTATCACACGCCTAAAAGCGCCCGCACCAACAGTGGAAAAAGACACAGCCACAGCATAGAGAAGCGAACCGGAGCGGGGCCGTTTGCCCCGCTCTTTTTGTTTGCGTGGTACAATAAGCCATTATGCTGACACCGACCGAGTTTATTGAACGCTGGAACGAGCCGCTGGCTAAACTAGATTTGTCTGATGCCTCAGACGCAAATCTGCCGCCGGAGGCGCTTGCTTTCCTCCTTGAAGCAGGTTTGCCGGCTGACTGTGCGCCATTTTTATCTTTCGGATCGCTTACCAGCGGACTAAAATATATCGACAGAGTATTTAACATCAGCCCTGAGCATTTGACCCGGCAAGAAAAAGACAGGCTGAGTTTATATCCAATGATTGGTTTTGACGGTGAAGGCAGCCCCATTTGCGTTGACACTGGGCAGTCTGGGCGCGTTGTTATTCTGGACCATGACGCCGATTTTCAGCCAGTTATGTTGGTCAACAGCACGGTGTCGCAGCTTGCCGAATGCCTTTTAATTTATCGTACTCTTGTTGAAGTAATTTTGGCTGAGAATGGCGAAGATGCGCTGATGGACGGCAACATTCCAGAACATGCAAAGCCGGAAGCCGTTGCTCAAATGATGTTGGCCGACCCCGCTGCGATGAACCCCGACTGCTTTTGGCTATATGAAATCAATACTTTGGGATTGGATTAGCAGAATTGGATTAGCATGATTACCCAAAGCCAAATTCAGCAGGTGAGCGATGAGATTGCCCGGCGGTTCCAGCCGGAGCGCATTATCTTGTTCGGCTCCTACGCCTACGGCACGCCGACGGAAGATTCCGATGTGGATTTATTGATCGTTATGCCGTTTGAAGGCCGGAAGTCAAAACAGGCCATCGAAATCCGCCGTGCCGTTTATGCCGGGTTCGCCATGGACTTGATTCCAATTACGCCGGAGCGACTCAAGCACCGCATCGAGATTGAAGATTTCTTTTTGCGAGAAATTGTCGAGAAGGGAAGAGTGCTTTATGAAGCCGGTTACGCAAGGATGGGTTGAAAAGGCGGAAGAAGATTGGGATGTTGCTCTTTTAGCGCTTGGAGCGCCTCACGCACGGGCTTACAATGCGATTTGTTTCCATGCCCAGCAGTGCGCGGAAAAGTATCTCAAAGGCCGGCTTCAAGAAGACAGCCAGGCGATCCCGAAAACGCATGACTTAGGCAAGCTGCTTGACTTGGTGCTGCCCGCGCAGCCGTGTTGGACCGTACTGCGGCCTGCACTTGATCGGTTGACCATTTACGCCGTGGATTTTCGTTATCCCGGTGACGCCGCAAGCAAAGAAGAAGCCGAGGAAGCCGTAGAAGACTGCCGCGAAGTGCGGGAAGTCGCGCGGCGGAGTCTAGGCTTGCCGATATGATAACTTTTACTCAAATTCAGCAGGTGAGCGATGAGATTGCCCGGCGGTTCAACCCGGAGCGCATTATCCTATTCGGCTCGTATGCTTACGGAACGCCAACCGAAGACTCGGATGCAGACCTGCTCGTTGTCATGCCGCTGCCGGACAAGGGACGCGGCAGGGCCTCCGATATTCGTCAGCACCTAGACGTTGCGTTTCCGATGGACCTCGTTGTCTGTGATCCAGACTACTTGAAACAGCGCATCGCCATGAACGACTTCTTTCTCATCGAGATTACCCAGAAGGGCCGGATACTTTATGCAAGCGATCACGCAGCAGTGGGTTGACAAAGCCGAAGGGGATTGGAACAGCATGAACCGTGAAGGGCAGGTACAGAACGCGGCTAACTATGACCTAGTTTGCTATTTAGCCCAGCAATGCGCGGAGAAATACTTGAAAGGACGGTTGCAAGAAGCAAGCATCACTTTTCCAAAAACGCATAATTTGCCGGCTCTGCTGGCTTTAGTGCTTCCTGTCGAGCCTGCTTGGAACATACTGAACACGACACTCACAAAACTTGACGACTACGGCGTCGAGTTTCGCTACCCCGGCAACGACGCGACAGCGGCAGATGCACAAGCGGCATTGCAGTATTGTCGGAACGTGCGGGAAGTCGCGCGG
>CAXUBO010000193.1:0-5828 GCA_964249345.1 uncultured Armatimonadales bacterium
CAAAGCACTTTGCGCTGTAAAGTATGTTCAGAAGGAAATCGCCCATGCCCGCTTTGATCGCTCCGCTGGAAGAAGCTCGTGAGAACCTGCGGGTCATTCGGCAGACGATGGAACGCTCGACCAAGTATTCCACGCTGTCCGGCTTGTCCGGCGTTCTGATTGGCCTCGCCGCCATTGCAAGCGTTGTCGTTACCAGCCGCGTTTTAAGCGCCCATGTGGCAGCGCATCAGCCGGTCCAAACGGCCTATCCCAGTCTTGGGGTGCTTTGGCTGGTGACGCTGGCGGTGGCGGTCGGGATTGAGTTTGCCTGCAACAAGCGCCGGGCGCGTTTTATCGGCAAGCGGGTGGCCTCGCCGCTGGGAGCGCATATCATTGTCGCGGCGCTGCCGGCGTTTGTCGCGGCGCTGGCGCTGACGGCGTTTTTCGCGCTGCACGGCCTGGCGGCGTTCGTGTGGGGCATCTGGATGCTGACGTATGGCCTGGCGATTTGCGCGGTCGGCTTGTTTTCGGTCCGGCCTGTGTCGTATCTCGGCGCGGCGTTCGTGCTGGCGGGGGCGGCGACTTTGCTGCTGCCGGTGGGCTACGGCGTGGTGATGATGGGTCTGACCTTTGGCGGCTTTCATATCGGCTACGGCGTGCTGATGGGCCGAAAGCACGGGTGGTGACACAATGGCAGTGATCCAAACCGGGTACGCGGCCCTTGTTGAATCTTTGGAATCGCTGGATGAAGTGATTCACCAGAAAGTGCGGCTCGGCATCATGTCGGCGCTGATGGCACGCGGCGACGCCGACTTTCGCTTTCTGAAAGAAACGCTGTCCGTGACCGACGGCAACCTGTCCATCCACCTCAGCAAGCTGGAAGAAGCCGGGTATGTGGTCAGCGCCAAAGAGTTCCTTCGCAAAAAGCCGCACACCACCTATGCGCCGACAGAGGCGGGCCGGACGGCATTCCATGCGTATTTAAGCTCGCTGGAGCGTATTGTCCAAGCGGCGGGGCAGCACTGAACACTTGAACGAACTGAACACTTGAACGAAATGCTTCTGCGTCCTATCCCGAATGTGATTTGGAACCTCTTTCTTGCGGTTGTTCCGGTCGTGCTGGCGTTTGTCATCGCGCGGGGCGTGCGCCGGGAACGCCGCATCGCCGGCACAGTACAGTGGCTGCTGTGGGGGCCGCTGGCACTGGTCTGGCTGCTGTTCCTGCCGAACTCGTGCTACTTATTGACAGAGTGGCGGCACTACTTAGACACGCTGACTCAAAGCCCGCTGTTCGCCGAGGCCCACCACGGCGGCGACGGGCGCGTTGACTTTTTTCTCGTGACGGCCTTTTATCTGGTTTACAGCGGCGCGGGCCTGCTGGCGTTCTTTCTCGCAGTCTGGCCGCTGGACCGCCTCACCCGCGTCCGGCTGGGCTGGCTTGGCGCAGCGCTGCGCCCTTTGATCTTCCCCTTGTGCGCCCTGGGCGTTTATCTTGGCCTGATGCGGGGCCGCTTTAACTCCTGGGACCTTTTCAGCGGCTCGCGCTTGTCCGCCTTGCTGGCAACGACGGCGCAGACGTTGCATCGCCCGTACTTGGCGGGTTTGATTTTGCTGTTCGGCGCGGTCTTGTGGCTGTTCTACGCTGCGTTTGACATCTGGATGGACGGCATCGCCTGGCGCTTGTCCCGCCGCCACGCCCGCCGCGATACTGCGTTTACGGAGAAAGACTCGTCCCATGCTTCTGTCTGACCCTGCCGTCTGCCGCCGCCTTTTGCGCCGCTTGACTTTGGCCGAGCTGCTGGCCTTGTACGAGCGCACCGTTTGCCTGTACGCCCCCCTCGCCGAAGCCATTTCTGAAGAGCTGGACTCGCGCCTGCTGGAAAGCTAGCTTGAGGGCCGCCGGTATTTGTATTACGGTTTGATGTTACGCACAAAGACAAAGAAAAAGACGAGGGAGTGAACTCCCTCGCCCATCTCTGCGTAGCGTCAGTTATGATTACCTGCCGGGCTAAATGCGCGGTGAATTGGGTACACTGTTGGCGTGACTGCGGGGTGCGAAATGACACGCATTGGAACCCGCCCCGCGTTCTTGCTGTTCTTATGAAGGATGATTTTTAGAAAGCAGCCGCTCCATGAAGACCCTACGCCGTCAATCTCGTTCCATTCTCGCCGCCGGTGCGCTTGTGTCGCTGGCTGCCCTGCCGCCGGCCGCTCATGCCCAAGTCGTGCAGGGCTTCCGGCAGGCCGGCCCGGCGCAAGGCCAGACTGTGCAAAGGCCGACCATGCAGCCGGGGCCGATTGTGCGCGGCGGGCTGCCGGTGTACCGCAATGCGCCTGCTTACAATCCTCCCTCTTACATTCCTCCCACTTACAACCGGCCCGTCTACGGCGGGCCGGTATATGGCGGGCCGGTCTTCGGGCGCGGCGGCGCCACTTATTACAGCAATGGGTACGGCGGCAACGGGTACAATGGCGGCGGCCCATATTCCGGCACCGGGCCGGTGGTGACGCTGCCGGCTGCGCCTTATTCGCCTAGCCGGGGCGGGGTAAACGGAGACGGGTCGTATGGCGGGGGGGCGTTCCTGCCGCCGGTGGGACCGGCTAACGGCTTTTTCCATAACCCGATCCCGCCGGTCGGCCCGGCCAATGGCTTTTTCAGCGGCCAGGCGCCTATCACGGGCGGCGGCCCGGCCCTGCTCGGCGGCTACTACTATGGGAACTACTGCAACAATTTTGTGCCGAATTCGTTTCCATCTTTGTACTCGGGGTACAGCGGCTTCCCGCAGTACGTTTACAGCACGAATGTCGTTTTGAGTGATCCCCAGCCGGTAGATTACTCGACGCCCTCGCTGCCGTTCTACACGCCGGTGTACCAGACGACGTACAACCAGAACAATTACTATGTGGCGACGCCGGAGCGTGTTGCCGAGCTGAACGCAGGCGGGGAGCAGGCGAAAGCCGCACTGGAACATGCCTATCCGGCAGATTCGTTTCAAGCGGCTTTTGCCGACATCGCCCATGCCTGGACCGACGGCAGCATCGGCCTGATCAAAAACCATCTGCGGGACACGGACACGCGCATCTCGGTCTTTCTCAACGGCAAGTACTCGTACTCTATCGCATCGGGTGACTTCTCGCAAATCACGCGCGACGCCCTGGATCGCCTGCACACGGCCTCGTTTACCTTCACGCACCTGCGGAAGCTGAAAAACGGCGATGTGACCGCCTTCGGCACGCATGTGTACCAGGCTGGGAGCAGCAGCGCCGACGGCAGCGGGGACAGCGGAGTGGTGCCATTTGACCAGGCCGGCAGCGATACCAGTGCCGACGGGGCGGCGCTTGGGGCGGACAAGACCGTGTATGTGTCCTACACCCTGCGCCGCCACGGCACGGAATGGGACATTGTCGCCACCGACTCGGCGGACCACGACTTGGCGGCGGCAAGCAGCAAGACGGGCGAGTAAGCGGAAGCAGTACTTTTTAGCGTCCGCACTCAATAGCCGTGTGTTCTAACACACGGCTTCTTTTTCTTAACTTCTTGATAGCGACGGAGTTAAGCGGGAACTTTTTCCTGTTTAATTCCGTCATTTTCATTTGTAATTCTCACTTGTCATTCTCGCACGACCCCCCTTCAGGAGGACTCCCCACTTGACCCTTAAACGTCCCTGCCGCGTTGGCACGGCGCTTCCATTGGCCGCGCTTTCCGCGGCCGCTTTATTTTCATCGACGGCTTCCGCTGCGCTTGCCCAGCCCGGTCCGGCCCCTGCCGCTCAGGCCATGACGCCGCTAACGCCCAAAGTGGCCGGTAAGTCTGAGCCGGTCCAGACGCTGCTGGTGCATGACGCTCTGCCCGCAATGGGCGACAATAATGGTGTCCGCCTGTGGGTGCATGGCGACGGCAGCCATGCCAATCTGCGCGTGCGCGTTTTAGCCCCGACCCGCACTTTGTCCCCGGCATCCGACCCGCTGCCGCGCGACGAATGGATTTCGGAGCCGACCCCGATTTCGTTCACCGGCTGGCGCGAAGTCGTGCTGCCCAAGTCAAACTTCACGCTCCGGGCGGCCCCGCCGCTGTACAAATCGCTGGACATGGCCCTGCCTGCCGACGCGCAGGTCAGCGGCGCGGACGTGGACGATCCGCAGCCGGATTGGTCCAAAGCCAGCGGCCTGGCGCTGGATGTGACTACCGCCCGTCAGTCCACGCTGATTGTAGATGATGTCGCTTGGGTGACGCTGGATGCCGCCGGCCAGGGCGACTCAAACACGCCGATCCCGAACGCCGTCCTGAGCGATGTCGGCGCCTGGCAGGCGGTCGGCACCCCGGATTCGACTTCGGCGGTCAATTACGGCCTCGCAACCCAGCCGGGCCTGACTCACGGCGGGCGTGTGGCGTTCCGCTTCACGATCACGCCGCCGGGGCTGAGCCGGCAGAGCCAGCTAGCCTCAGCCCAGGCAGTCCTGCGGGCCACCAAGAAGCCGGTTTTAGTGTGGACGCCGGCGACGCTGTTTGCGCGTGTCCTGCCGTCTTCGCTGCCGCCCGCTGCCGGGGGCATCACAGACGTTTTCGTGTCCGCCTGCGCTGAGCAGACCCAGGCCGCGTCGTTCTGCCTTTATAGCCCGGCGGCGCTGACGAATGTTGCCGTCTCCCTGCCGCAGGACCTGCTGGGGATCGGACGCACGCTGCCGAAGTCGGCTGTAGACATCCATGTCGTCAAAGTCTGGGAGCAGGATGGCGCGGGGCCGCTGCGTGACCCGGACACGGCGGCGGCGGTGCCGGAGCTTCTCGTGAAAGACGACCGTGTTCCGTTAAGCGGCCCCGCTCCCGACGCCCGCTTGACCGGCCCGGCCGTCTGCAACATCCCCGCCGACACGTCCAAGCAGTTCTGGCTCTCCGTGTCTGTGCCGCGCAACACGCCGCCCGGCCCGTACACCGGCCGGATTGTTGTCAGCGGGCGCGGCTTGCCCGCGCCGGTTTTTGTGCGTCTGACGCTGACTGTCCTGCCGCTGCGGCTGTATTCGCCCGCCAAGCAGTATGGGGTTGACCTGCGCTCCCGGCTTGACCCCACGCCGGCACAATTGCCGTCGCCGGACGGCAGGCATTTGGTGACGGACTTTGTGACGAAAGACGTTCTGGACGCCCAGCTCCAAGACATTGACGCGCATGGCTTCACGATTGCTTCCCTGTATGACTCCCCGGACACGCTCTGGAATGCCGTCACCGAGTACAAGAATTACGGCCTCGGCACGGCGTACAATCTGTACAAAGGCGACGGCGACCCGCAGGACGTGGAAAAGCAGCGCACAAGCCACAGCGGCCCGGTGCTGACCTACTACGCCGACCCGGAGCCGAACGCGGCGGCGTCCGCCCGCATGGCCCCGCTGTCTAAAGCGGGCATCCCGAACGCGACGTATATCCCGCGCCAGGACGACTTCGCGGCGATTGGACAGAGTGCGGACATTGTCGTCTACAACCGCGACTCCGAGTATCCGCAGAAGCTGATCCGCACCAACGGCCAGCGCCTTTCCATGACCCGCGACTGGTGGTACTGGCCCGCAACCAACGAGGACCCAAAAACAAACCGCGTAGACACCGGCGTCCTTCTTTGGAAGTCTAACCTGTACGGCGCGTTCCTGCCCGACTACCAGACCGCATTCGGCGCGGACCCGTATGACGAGACCTCGGCGGGCGCATCCCCGTCCAAGATCGCTTTCCGGCCCCTGATGCTGACCTACCCGGTCAAGGGCGGCGTTTTAGACACGCTGCAATGGGAAGCCTGCCGCGAAGGCGTCACCGATGTTCGGTATCTGACCACCATGTACGCCGCCCTGCGCGAGTGCAAGGACGCCCA
>CAXUBO010000194.1:0-2551 GCA_964249345.1 uncultured Armatimonadales bacterium
TGGCGATGATGGCGTCGGCCATTTCGGCGGTGCCTACGGCGGTAGGGTCGTTTCGGTCGGCTTTCATGTCGTAGGTGACGTTTTTGCCTTCGGCAATCACGTCGGCGACGGCTTTTTCCAGACGCGCAGCAGCTTCATCTTCTTTCAAGTATTTCAGCATCAGGTAGCCGGACAAAATCAGCGCGGTCGGGTTGACTTTGTTCTGGTTCTTGTACTTGGGCGCGGAGCCGTGGGTCGCCTCAAACAAGGCCGTGTCAACGCCGATGTTTGCGCCGGGAGCGACGCCGAGGCCGCCGACAAGGCCGGCGCAGAGGTCGGACAGAATGTCGCCGTACAGGTTTTCCATGACCAGAACGTCATAGTTTTCCGGCTTCTGAACAAGCTGCATACACATCGCGTCCACCAGCCACTCGTCGTACTCCACCTGCCCTTCGTAGTCTTTAGCCACTTCGCGGGCGATCTCGTAAAACAGTCCATCCGTGTACTTCATAATGTTTGCTTTGGCAACCGCCGTGACCTTTTTGCGGCCGTTCTCGACGGCGTAGTCAAACGCGGCTTTGACGATCTGGCGCGAGCCGGTACGCGAAATCGGCTTGATTGAGATTGCCGAGTCCTGCCGGATTTTCCCCCCGGCCATGCCGATGATCTGCCCGGCTTCGGCGCTGTCCACGGGGTACTCGACTCCCGCGTACAGGTCTTCGGTGTTCTCACGAACAATGACAAGGTCAACATCGGTGTAGCGGGACCGGACACCGACATACGACTTGCAGGGCCGGATGCACGCATACAAATCCAGCTCTTTGCGGAGCGCGACATTCACTGAGCGAAAGCCCGTGCCGATGGGGGTTGTAATTGGGCCTTTCAGCGCGATTTTATTTTTGCGAATAGAGGCCAGCACATTGTCCGGCAGCGGCGTTCCCGCCGTCTCCATGATGTCCACGCCCGCTTCCACCACGTCCCATTCAAACGCAACGCCGGTGCCTTCGAGAACCCGCCGGGTTGCCTCCACCAGCTCCGGCCCGGTGCCGTCGCCGCGAATAAGTGTCACTTGATACGCCAAATTGGGATGCCTCCAAAAAGAAAAGATTGCGAGAAGAAGATACGCTAGTATAAGCGTTTGGGCAGGACTTTGTCAAGCAAAAAGCCGCCGGCCTTTTGTAGGAGCAGGCGACGTCGTTTTGCGGCATTGTTTGGCGGCATTGTTCGGCGGCATTGTTTTATGGGGTCACGTTTGGAAGAAGTAGGAATCGGATAAAACGAAGGCGCAAACGAAACGCAAATCGAGGCAAGCATGTCGAATTCTTTTGTACGCTACTCTGACTCCGTGGAAGTCGTTCCCGAAAATGAACACGAAACCATCGACCAAATTCTCCAGTCCATGCACCGCCTGAGCGACCGGAACCAGAAGGATCAGGAGGGCCACGCTATTCGCGTCTCCCACGCCAAAAGCCACGGGTTCGCGGTCGGCTTTTTGGAAGTTTTGGACGGCCTGCCGGAGCCGCTGCGCCAGGGTCTGTTTGCCATGCCGAAGCGCTACGATGTGATGGTCCGGCTGGCGAACGTGCCGGGCGAAATCGTCCCCGACGCGGTTTCAACCCAGCGCGGACTGTCTTTCAAGGTGCTGGGCGTGGAAGGCGAAAAGCTGCCGGGCCATTCCAGCGACACGCAGGACTTTGTGCTGGACACCGGCAGCCGGTTTCCCAGCAAAGACCTGAAAGAATTCCTTGCCACCCAGCGGCTCTTGGAGCACGGCCCGCAGATACCAGACGCACTCAAAGAAGTGGCCTCTAAAGTATCTTTTGCGGGTAACAAGGCGCTGCATGCCGTCGGCAAAGACAGCGCTCACCTCGACTTTTACGGCTCCCCGCGCATTCACCCGCTGGCGGAAGCGTATTATACGCAGGTGCCGATTCGGTACGGTGATTATGTTGCCAAGCTGGTCGTTGTTCCTACCGCCCCCGAACAAGTCGCACTGGAAACCGACGTGCTGGACACCGCCAAAGACCCGAATGCCTTGCGGACCGCGACCGTAAATTACCTGCGGGACAATGATGCCATGTTTGACATTCGCGTGCAGCTTTGCACGGATTTAGAAAAGATGCCTGTCGAAGATGGCAATGCCGAATGGAGCGAGGACGAAAGCCCCTATCAGACCGTGGCTCGCCTGACCCTGCCGCGCCAGGAAGCTTATTCCGATGCCCGCCGGGTTTATGGCGACGACATGCTGTCTTTCAGCCCCGCGCACAGCCTGGCCGCGCACCGGCCGCTAGGCTCCATCATGCGGGCTAGGCTGCGGGCTTACCCGGAAATGTCCCGGCACCGGCGCAGTCAAAACGGCGAACCGCTGATTGAGCCTCATTCGGTTACGGAAATGCCGGATTGAAAACAAGAACAGCCGCCTGCTCCAAACGGAGCAGGCGGCTTTTTTCTGTTCAAGCTTCTTTTGTTCAAGCCAAAGCCTCCCGGCTGCCTTCTTGACGCCTCGCCTGAAACCGTGTATGATAAGCAAGCGTAGCAACGGCTGCCAAATTGCAGCCGCAGCAAGCGCCCC
>CAXUBO010000194.1:2651-5701 GCA_964249345.1 uncultured Armatimonadales bacterium
CAAGATACAAAGCAACAAGATACAAAGCAAGAGGAAGCCGCCCCGGCAGGCGGCGAACCGCCGGTGCTGCGCGTCCACAAGCGGACGCTGGCGCTTGGCGCGGCGCTGGTCGCCGCCATCTCGTATCTTGCGCTGTATGTGGATTTAATGGTCAAGCAGATGCCGATGGGCGTCCTGCAATTCGCGCCCGGCGCAGTCGGGGCGTTTTTTATCGTTTACGCGGCCATTCGCGCGTGCAAGGGAATGCGGCTACTGCGCTGGCTGAACGCCGCCGATCTGCTTGTCTTGTATTTCATGCTGTTTATCGGCGTCTTTGTCAGCACGCGCGGGCTGCTGGAAAAGATGATCCCGGCGCTGATCGCTCCCATCGGCCTGGCGAACGGCAGCAACAATTACCGAGGCCTGCTGCTGCCGCACCTCAATCCGCTTCTGATCGTTGGGGACACGCGCGGCGGGCCGGAGCAGCGGGTTGCCGCCGGGTTCTTTCAGGGCCTGCCCCGGCAGGCTGTTTCTTGCGCCGAATGGATTGTTCCCTGCGCGGCCTGGTTCGGGCTGTTTGGGCTTGTCATCGTCAGCTTTGTGTGCATGGCCTCTCTGCTGCGGCGGCAGTGGGCGGATGTCGAAAAACTGCAATTCCCGCTGACGGTCCTGCCGCTGGAAATCTTCCATGACAGCGCGGCGCGGGAGTTTTTTCAGAACAAGCTGACCTGGGCCGGCATCACAGTGCCGTTTATCGTTTACGGCGTGAACGGCCTGCACCAAAGTTATCCGGCCATTCCAGAAATCCCGCTTGTTGCTGAAAACTTGCAGGCAAACCTTGCCGGGCCGCCCTGGAACACACTCATGCCGGTTTCCATCTTCTGCTCGTTCGCGGCTATCGGCTTTGCCTACCTGCTGCCGACCGACCTGCTGTTCTCGCTGTGGTTCTTTTTTCTCTTGACCCGGCTGGGGGACGTTGTCGGCGCTTTGTACAACTGGGACATGCCGGCAATGCCGAGCTATCCCTGCCGGGAATACTGGGGCTATCAGGCGGCAGGCGCGTATTCGGCGCTTGCGTTCTCGTTTCTTTATGCCGGGCGGCATGTGCTGGGCCAAGCGGTTTGGGACGGGCTGCGCTTCCGGAAAAACGCCGAGGATGCCGAGGAACTGGTTCCGCGCCGGGCAGCGGTTTGGGGAATCATTCTGTCGTTCGCGGGAATACTGGCCTGGAGCGTCTGGGCCGGCATCTCTGCGTGGCTGGCGGCGGCGCTGTGGGCCATTTATTTATTCGTGACGGCCCTGGTGCTATCGCGCAGCGTGTCTCAGGCCGGGCTGCTGATGACGGAAACGTCGTTCCGGCCCGGCGACATTGCCGCGCTGCTTGTGCCGAAAACGGCCTGGGGACCGGCCAGCTTGTCCGGCGTGTCCCTGCTGAACGCCGTCTTTTTTCGGGACATGCGCGGCCTCTTTCTGGCGCTCTTTATGGACACCCAGCAGATGGCCGGAAGCGTAGGGATGCGGCGGCGCGGGCTGCTCCTGCCGCTTGCTCTTGGCCTGCCGATTGCGTTTGTCGTCGGCACGGCGACTCACTTGCACCTCGCTTACACGCACGGCGCGAATTCGCTGTACGGGTACGGCGTTCAAAACGCCGGCTGGGCGTATGACGGCGCGGCGGCGGACATCCGCCATGCCGCGCCGCCGTTCCCGTCTGCTCCCGCGTGGTTTGCCGTCGGCATCGGCGTCGTGATGGCGCTGACCAAGCTGCGAGCGGCGTTTGCCTGGTTCCCGCTCCAGCCGATTGCGTATGCCCTGGCTCCGACCTGGACCATGTGGGTGCTGTGGTTCCCAATTTTGCTGGTCTGGGTCATCAAGTCCCTGTTTTTGCGCTACGCCGGCCAGCGGTTTTACCGCAGCGCCCGCCCTTTCTTTCTGGGCCTGATTGTCGGCGAGTTCGGCAGCGCGGCATGGTGGGCGCTGCTTGCCGGCGTGTTTCACGTCATGGCTCCGCTTCTGCCCCTGCCGTGATGTTTGCCTTTGCCGCAGTTTCTGCCTTTGCCATCAGCGGCGACGTGAAATGGTAGGTGCCGGATTGCAGCTCGCAGACGGCAGCGCCCGGCTCCGTCCGCACCAGTGCGATGCCGCCTGCCGAACTCATTGTTTGACCGCTTTCCAGCACGGCCTCGGCATTCTCCGTCGGCACCCAGGCTGTTGCCGTGGTATTGGCTGGGATTGTCACGTCCCAAATGAGCTGACCGTTTTGGAGCTTCCAATGGCTTGTAATCGGGCCGCGAATGCTGTCATAACGGGCTGAAACCTGAGTCAAGCCAGGGCCGGGGTGCGGATGCAGCAGAATGTGCTTGTAGCCCGGCTGGGCAGGGTCCGTGTCAATTCCGGCCACGTCTTGATACAGCCACTGGCCGACCGAGCCGAGCGAGTAGTGGTTGAACGAATTCATGCCGGGGTCCTGGAAGCCTTTTTCCTGGGTGTAGCCGTCCCACCGCTCCCAGATCGTGGTTGCGCCCTGCGTGATGGAGTAGCCCCAGCTTGGAAACGTCGTGTTCAAAAGCAGCGTGTAGGCAGCATCGTTGTGGCCGGTCTCGGACAGCACCGGGCAGAGGTAGCCGACGCCGACAAACCCGGTGGACAGATGGTTGTTTCGGGCGGCGATGTTGTCCGTCAAAAACTGCGCGGCGGCAGGGCGCAGACTTTCCGGCAGCAAACCAAAGCGCAGGGCCAGCACATAATCTGTCTGCGTGTCGCCTTTGATCCGTCCGTCCGGAGCCACATAAGCCGCGTTGAACGCTTCTTTGATATGACCAAACAAAGCGTCGTAGCGTGCGGCATCTTCGGGGCGGCCTATCGCGCGGGCCATTTGCGCCATCAGCGCCGCGTCATAAGCGTAATAGGCGGTCGCCAGCACGTCTTTCGGCGTGTCGGCGGAAATCGAAAGCCAGTCGCCGTAGTCGCTGTTGCGGCGGTTTACCCACAGGCCACGCGGATTGACGGACGTGATATAGCCGAGCCAGCGGTTCATAGCCGCCCAGTGCCGGCGCACAATGCCGGTGTCGCCG
>CAXUBO010000195.1:0-5612 GCA_964249345.1 uncultured Armatimonadales bacterium
GTTTTGGACCTGTGCGGTAATGTTCATGCTCAAACCCTTATTAGGAAAGTATATGTTCCACTTCAGCGGGTACGTCACGCCACTTTTCTGGCTCTTCCACAGCGCCTTCGGGTCCGGCGTAAAGACAATGTTTGTCGTCACGCTTTGATGACCGTCGCGGTCCATAAACGTCGCCAGGGGGTAGAAAATGCGGCCTGTCTTCAGGTCGCGCTGACGGAAAAACAAAATGTCCGTGCCGTCGCCAAGTTGCACGCCCCACCAGTCCCAGCCGTCGTTTGAGGCGACCCACGAGTTGCCCCACTGATGGTCAAACCAGCCTTGCCCGTCGACAATCTTTTCCGGCCCCGCGCCGGTGTCAATCGTCCCGCCGACCGCGCAGCGGGTTAAAGAAAAATAGTACATGTCTGTGGGCGACTTCAGGCCCGTCTCGCCTTTGCCGCCCACGGCCATCGGCGGCTTCTGAGACTGGAGCGTGAGATGAATTTTATCCGGCCCGCCCGCGTTCAAGTTCAGTTCAAACGCCGTGTTGGCGCTGTTTGTTGACGCCAGCGTGTTTTGGGTGCCGTAGGCAAGATGGAACGGGCTGTTGACGACCGACGATTTGCCGGCAATTTCCTGGCTCGGCGGCGGCAGCTTGCCCTCGTTTAATTCCGTCAAAAACGCCTTCATACCCTTGTCGCCGGGGTTCTGGGCGGCCAGCAGCGGCCCGAACTGCTTGAGTAAGTTCACCATCGTGGCGTCGGCCAGCGAGTAGGGCCGCTGGGTTTTGGCGTCTAAGTCCGTCACCGCATAAATTAAATAATGGGCGCGGGGCATCGGCGAGCCGTCCAGCGGGTTGACGCCGGAGCCAAACCGGAAGAACGAGCCGATCAGCGCCAGATGCCGGCCTTTTTCAGTCGTGACATGGGCATTCACATACCACCATTCAATGTTGACATCGCTATGGGCAGCGACGCCGAAATGTCCTGCCGGGGCCGGCGCAGGCAGAGAAGCAGGCGGCGCAGCGGTGACGCCAAGCGGCAAAAGTAAAAGAGCAAAAGCGCACAGGAAAAAGCGCATGAAAAGGGTCTGCTTTCTAAATAGGGAGCCGGGGTTTTCTACAACCCCGGACAGGAGCAGCTAGCCGCCGCTGTCTCTTCTGTATTCGCCGCCTTCTTTGGTGCGAAGAATAGCGATGCGCTGCTGCTCGGCGGCCAGCATGTCAAACTCCGCCTGGGTCAGCGTCCGGCGGGCGTTCAAATCAACGCCGAGGCCAGGCAGCATGGGGGCCAGCGCTTCTTCCCGCAGGCCAAGCAGTGCGGCGGCTTCTTCGAGCGTGTATGTTTTGGACATGGGAACCTCCCGGACGGAACTAAACCAAGTATACCCGTTCTTGACTTCGCACTCTTTCTTCTCTTTTGTTTCTTGACTTCATTGGCCGTTTCAGGCTATCATTGACGGCAATGCGTATCTTAGTCACCAATGACGACGGCGTCTTTGCCGACGGCCTGTTCGCCCTGTACCAAGCGCTGTCGGAAGTCGGCGCTGTCACAGTCGTCGCCCCGGAGCGGCAGCAAAGCGCCACCGGCCACGCGATTACCCTGCATAAGCCCCTGCGCCTGTCTTCCGTCAGCCTGCGCGACGGATCGCCCGCGTTTGCGTCTAACGGCACGCCGTCCGACTGCGCGGCTTTGGGCATTCTGGAAGCAATGGGCGGCGACGTGGATTTAGTCGTTTCCGGCATCAACCACGGCCCAAATGTCGGCTGGGACGTGCATTACTCCGGCACCGTCTCCGCCGCCATTGAAGCCGCCATGGTTGGGAAGCCGTCCATCGCCGTGTCGGTCGCGTCCTGGGACAAAGACATTCACTGGGAGCCGGTCGCCCAATTCGCCGCTGAGGTCGCAAAGCGCCTGCAAACCCAGCCCCTGCCGCCGCACACAATTCTTAACATCAACGCCCCCAACCTGCCGCAGTCTGAGCTTGCGGGCGTTGCCGTCACCATGCAGGGCCGGCGGCAGTATGTGGACCGCTTGGAGAAGCGCCTGGACCCGGTCGGGCGTCCCTACTACTGGCTCGGCGGCTCACTGGCCGAAGAAGCTGCCGGAGCCGAAGCCGGCTCCGATGTCCGCGCCGTCGCTGACGGCAAGATTTCCCTGACGCCGATCCATCTGGACCTGACTGCCTACTCTCTGCTGCCGTCGCTCAAAGAGTGGGAACTATGAGTTACCCTTTAGAAGAGCCGTTGCCGACAAGAAATGAAGTTCGCGCTCTCTTGACCGATCCCAAAAGTACAAAAAAGCAAATTCTGGAAGCGAAGCTCATGCTGCTGAAACGAGTGATGAATGGCGCTGATGCAGTTCAACAGATATGTGAGCATTACCGCTTGACCGCAGAACAGACAGAAAATTTGGCAGCCTCAGATCAAAAGATAATGGCCGGGCTGCGGATGAGAGCCGCCGAAAAGCTACGGAACGTAGAGCGGCTTTTGACGGAACTAAACGAGGAATAAACTTATGGCTTTCGCATTCACCGCTGTTTACCAAAAAGCAGATGAGGGCGCATATATTGGGTTTATTGAAGAACTGCCCGGCGCGATCACGCAGGGAGAAACTTTGGAAGATACCCGCGAGAACTTGCAGGAAGCAATCGCACTCGTTTTAGAGGGTAATCGCGTTTTAGCTGAGGAAGCACTCTTAGGTCAGGAAGCCATTCGGGAACCGCTTCTGCTTCAACCGCTGCGATAGGACAAATACAGCATATCACTTCCGAGTATCATTTCCAAACGTTGCAAAGGAGAAATGCAAAATGGCAAAGGGGAATGGGCGCAAGGCGCTGATTGCACGGAGTATTCGCTGGCGGCTGCTTTTGATGCTGGCAGCTCTGGCGCTTCTCGGCGGCAGGGGCGCTTTCGTGGCGGCCGCCCCGCTTGCCGCAGTCGGGGAGAGTGCAGGCGTTTACAATGTGCGGGACTTTGGGGCGAAGGGTGACGGTGCGGGTTTGGACAGCCCAGCCATCAACAAGGCCATTGATGCGGCTGCCCTTGCCGGCGGCGGCACCGTGCGGCTGCCCGCCGGGACATACCTTTCGACTTCAATTCACCTCAAAAGCAACATTGCTTTGTACCTGGATCAAGGGGCGACCCTCAAGGCCGCTTCATTTAAGAACGGTCTGAGTTACGATGCGCCGGAACCTAATCCCGCTGCCGCCGATTTTCAAGACTTCGGCCATACGCACTTCCACAACAGCTTGATTTGGGGAGAAAATCTGCAAAATGTCTCGATTCTGGGTCCAGGGCGCATCTGGGGCGCGGGCCTGGTATCGGGCGAAGATCACACCGCCGGCAGCGCCAACAAGTCCCTCAGCTTGAAGCTCTGCCGCAATGTGATCCTGCGCGATTTCACGATCCAGCATGGCGGCTGGTTCGGGATACTGGCAACGGGAGTAGACAATCTGACGATTGACAACCTCCAAATTGACACCAATCGCGACGGCATGGACATTGACTCCTGCCGAAGCGTTCATGTCGCAAATTGCAGCATTAATTCGCCCCATGATGACGGCCTTTGCTTGAAAAGCTCGTATGCTCTGGGGTTCGCGCGTGCGACGGAAAATGTGACGATTACAAACTGCCTTGTCAGCGGCTTTACCGAAGGAAGCGCCCTGGACGGCACTTACCAGCGAGGCCGACCGGGAAGAAACGATTCCGGCGGGACCGGGCGGATCAAGTTAGGAACGGAGTCAAACGGCGGGTTCAAGAACATCACGATCTCCAACTGCGTCTTTGAGTATTGCCGTGGCCTCGCGCTGGAAACCGTGGACGGGGGTCCCCTGGAAGACATTTCCATCTCAAACATCACAATGCGGGACATCGCCAATGCGCCGATTTTCCTGCGCCTCGGCAGCCGCCTGCGTGGTCCGGCAAGCACTCCGGAGGGCGTGCTGCGGCGCGTCAGCCTCAGCAACTTTGTCGTTTACAACGCGGATGCGCGCTATGCCTGCCTCCTCACCGGCATCCCCAATCATGCAATTGAAGATGTGACGCTCAGCAACATCCAAATCTGGTACCAGGGCGGCGGAACAGCCGCGCAGGCGGCGGCAAATCCGCCGGAAGCGGAAAATGACTACCCGGAGCCGGAGCGGTTTGGCCCGATGCCCGCTTGCGGCTTTTTTCTGCGGCATGTGCATGGTATTACTTTAGACAATATCCAGATGCACACGCTGGTGAAAGATGCGCGTCCTGCCTTCGTGCTTCAGGATGTCACAAACACGCGGGTTCGGGACACGGACGATTTTCCGTCGGTTCAGAAGGCCGGCGCGGATCAAATTAAGTCATCCGCGAGACTTTGATAGTTCTATGACAGACAGACATACCAAAGCAATTGTCGCCAAGTTCGGCGGGTCGTCGGTCGCCGATGCGGGCCAAATTCGCAAAATTGCAGCGATTGTGCAGGCCGACCCGCGCCGGCGGTTTGTTGTCGTGTCTGCGCCGGGCAAGCGCACGGACAAGGACAAGAAAATCACCGATTTACTTTATCTGTGCCACTCGCTCGGTGAGCAGGGACTAGACGCCTCTGCGCCGTTTGCGATCATCAAAGAACGGTATTTAGGGATTGCGTCGGAGCTTGCCGTGCCGGGCGCGTGGGAATGGCTGCGGGACATTGGGCAGCAGATCAACGCTGGGGCGGCGAAAGACTGGGTGGCGTCGCGCGGCGAATACCTGTGTGCGCGGATTGTCGCGGAATTTCTGGACGCGGAGTTCTTGGACGCCGCCGACTGCGGCATTCGGTTCGGCACGGACGGGCGATTTCACCCCGGCGAAAGCTACGGCAGGCTGGGAGAGCGGCTGTCTGCGGTCCCTGAAGGCAAAATTGCGGTCATTCCGGGCTTTTACGGACAGGACGCGCGGGGGCAGATTAAGTGCTTCTCGCGCGGCGGCTCGGATGTCACCGGCGCGATTGTCGCCCGCGCAGTCCACGCAGCGATTTACGAGAACTGGACCGATGTGTCCGGGCTTCTCATGGCCGACCCGCGTTTGGTTTCCAACCCCACGGCGATTGAAGAAATTACTTACCGAGAGCAGCGCGAGCTGTCGTACATGGGCGCGACCGTGCTGCATGACGAGGCCGTGTTCCCCGTGCGCGAGGCCGGCATTCCCATCCATATCAAGAACACAAACGCTCCTGATGACCCCGGCACGCGCATTGTGACGACCCGCGACGCCCGCGCCACCAGCGTGGTCGGCATCGCCGGGCGCAAGGGGTTCGCAACGCTGTTCACCGAAAAAGCAATGATGAACCAGGAGCGCGGCTACGGGCGTAAGGTTCTTGAAATACTTGAATCCCACGGCATTTCCTACGAGCATTCGCCGACAAGCATTGACACGCTTTCGGTCATTCTGACCGACGAAGAACTGGACGGCAAAGAAGACGAAGTCGTTGCCGACATCCGGCGCATTGTTCAGCCGGACCGGATTGAAGTGCAGCGCGACATGGCGATGCTGGCCGTGGTCGGGCAGGGCATGGTGCATCAAGTCGGCATCGCCGCCCGCGTCTTCGGCGCTTTAGCGGACGCCAGCGTCAACATCCGCATGATCAATCAAGGTTCCAGCGAGCTGAACATCATTGTCGGCG
>CAXUBO010000196.1:0-5489 GCA_964249345.1 uncultured Armatimonadales bacterium
GGACGTCATTGATCGGGTGCCGTCTCTCGGCTACCGTGCCGCAAGTCTGCGCCAGGAAATGCGCGACAAGCTGATGGAGCATACGGCCTATGTCCGCCAGTACGGCGAAGACATGCCCGAAGTCCGCGACTGGTCCTGGTCGTACTGAGGGTGACCGAGCATCTTGCAGAGCGCCGGGGCCAATCTATTGATTTTATAGAAAACCCCGGCAAGAGTGCATCCTTCGGATGAAGATTAAGCCCACTTTGACAGCATCTTTGTCCGAAGGACATTATTTCTACCGGGGTTTTCTATAAAATCAATAGATTGGCCCCGGCTTCTTGGTTTGGCTAGGTGCGGGCCAGGCGGAATGGAGCGGATGCACGGACAGGGAAATGAGGGTGACGGCCCCGCCTTCGGCATACGCGGACAGGGCGGCGTCGGCGGGGGTGGGGAGGAAGCACGCGGACAGCGAGACTTGGCCGTCGCTGCCGAACACTTCCAAAGAAGTGCGGTCCAGCAGCAGGCGCACCTTGACGCGCCCTCCCGCCTCCGGCGCAAGCGCAGCCTGCCGCCCCAAGCCGCTTAACATGCCGCCATCAGCGGCCTGAAAGCGAATGTCCGCGCCGCGCACCCGCAGGCCGAATGCTGCCGCGCCGGGCGTCAGGGAAAATTCAGCTTGAACATCCAGCTCTTCGCTCGCCGTGCCGGGAAGCGGGTAATCGGTCCCCGGCTCAATCGTAACATTGTGCCGCTTGGTTTCACCCGCGTAAAGCTTGGTGATTTCTCGGACCGGCCAGCGGAACAAGCGGAGGCCGTCCGGGGCCATGTGCAGAGTCAGCGCACACGGAAAGCCCATCTGCTGGGTGAACGGCATGTTGGGATACTCGCCGCCGCGCATCCAGGGAATTTGGATGCGCCGCCCGTCATGGGCGGGGATGTCACTGAAGGTTTGGGCCGCATAGAAATTCCGGCCCGCGTCGCCCCGCAGAAGCGGCGTTTGCGGCGTAAAGGTCTGGCCGTCAAAAGTCCCCACTTCGTAACGGTCGTTCGCCGCCGTGAAAACCCAGCGCTGCTCTTTTGTTCCCTGAATGGGCATGGAAAAGAAGTCCGGGCATTCACCGCTGCCGGATAAGTGCAGCGTCTGAGTTTGAGTCCATGTTTTCAGGTCAGGCGAAGAAAAAAGGCCGAACCGATCTCCATCCAAAAACAGCGCCATGATCCAGCGCTGCGTCGGCGCGTACCAGACAACTTTCGGATCACGGTTTTCCCCGGCGACATGCGGCAGAACCGGGTTCTGAGCGTACTTGGTCCAGGTTCGCCCCCGGTTTGTGCTGGAAGCAAGGCACTGCGTAAAGTCACGCCCCTGCGATGCCGGCGACCTGCCTCCTGCCGCCGTGTAAATCGCAACCAGCGCCGGGTGGCCGGGACTGCCCAGCCCGGAAGTGTTGTCCCAATCTACCACCGCCGAGCCGGACCAAATCGGGCCAAGCGCATCCGGCTCAAGCGCGTCCGGGAGCTGCTGCCAGTGGACCAGGTCGGTGCTGACGGCATGGCCCCAGGTTTTACTGGAGTCCCGGCCGGCAAGATCGGTGTCAAACTGATAAAACAGATGGTACTCGCCGTCAAAATAGACCAGGCCGTTGGGGTCGTTCAACCAGCCCAGACGGGCGGTGAAGTGGAACTGCGGGCGGTAAGCTTCTTGGTACATTGGTGTCAAGTCCTGAGCATGACCGGCAAGCGAAAACAGCAGCCAGGCAGCGATGATGAAAAGGAGCTTAGTCATAAAATGTCGGCTCGCAGCGAATGTCGGTCTTGACGGAATTGGCGATAAAACACTGCGAATGCGCTTCGCGGTGCAGCGCATGAACCTCGGCTCGCGTTGGAAGCCGGTCGCCGGAAAAGACGGCGGCGGGCCGCAAAGTCACGCGGGTCATCGCCAGCCGCCCGGAGTGGTCTTTTTCCAGAACGCCGGCGGCGCTGTCCGTGTAGGTGTCAACGCAAAAACCGCGCTGTGCGGCTTCGGCTAAAAACCAGAGCATGTGGCAGCTTGACAGCGCCGCCACAAACGCTTCTTCCGGGTCGACTGCGGCGGCGTCTGAATAGGGCAGGGGAACGACGTGCGGCGAAGAAGAGGCCGGAACGTTCACGCCGCCGTCGAACTGCCAGACATGGGCGCGGCTGTAATGATTGTCCAAGAAGCGCTGCTGCCTGCGCTCCCAGCAGATCATGGCTTTGTGTTCCGCCAATTTAGAGTACCTCGAAGACTTCGTAAATCGGGCCGGCGGGCGGGCGCTGGCCGGTGGCGACGGCGACCAAATAGTTCAGCCATAAATAGTTTGAGGCAGAAGTCTCAAAGGACAGTGTGGTTCGCAGGTAATACTCGGCGGGGTCTACCGGCTCGCCGCTTGCGAGACGCGCCATGACTTCGGGCGGGCCGTGGCGCAGGCCGTGATAAGTCAGCATGATCAGCGCGTCGTCATCCGTTCGCAGGACGAGGCGCACGTCCAGCATCGTGACACCGTCGGGGCGCAAGGTCATCCAGTCCGCGCCGCCCGGCTCCAGCGTGCCGCGCAGGCGCTCGCCCTCAAACGTGCCGCCTGTAATCAGCACGATGAGGCGCGTCCCCAGCGGCGTTTCGCCGACCTGCTGCACGGCTCCCGCTTGTGCTTTCAGCGTAAACAAATGGCGCGTCTGGATTTTCACCATGCCTTGCTGTCTCCTTGCTTACTTTGACTGCACTGCGCCGGGCGGAATGACAAAAAGCGACGGCGGCAGCGCCATATTCATTTTCCAGCCGGAATAAGTGACACGCTCAAATTCCTGTGTTCTGCCATGCTCCACAGTAAACAAAGACTCTTGAAGAAGCAGATGCGTCTTCGGATCGTACCACTTTTCGGAGCAGCCGCCCAGAGGATCGGTTAGGGCTTCCAGCAGCACAAGTTTTCCGTTCCGCATCGCCGGAATAGCGGAAACGGAATTCGCCGGTGTTTGTTTCTGTTCACGGAAAGAATTAAACGCAACGATGCTGACCATCATTTGATCGTACCAAAAGCCAGGGTATTTCGGGAACGGCTGGAACTTCCCGTCGGCGAAATAAGCGGCATTTGACCCCGCAGTAATCAAAAACCCCGTAGACGGTGTGGGACGGCGCTGTTCCCAGTCAACGCGCATATTCCAATCTTCCGACCCTGATGTTTGGGGAAGCTGAAAAATCAGGGTGACGGTTCCAATCTGAAGCAGCGGCCTAAAATAGATGCCCTTTTTGCCTTCGGCAATATCTGAATGGAACAAAATTTCGCTGACTTGAAGGGTACTCGCGGCATACATCGGCGGCACAAAGGTAATAGGCTTTGGAGTGGCGGCAGACGGGATAGCTAACATAGCAAAGCTGATGGGGATGACAGCGAGCTGGGTAAAAATGCAGGCTTTCATGTGTTCTCCGTTTCTGCGCTAACTCCGCTTTTGCGCTAACCTGGCGCGGGCAGCGCCAGCAGATACTCGGAAAGCTGAGGCCAAGTGGTGACGCGCGGGCAGCCGGCGTCAGGGCGGCGTCCGGCCCAGTCAAACAGCAGGGTGTTCATGCCGGCGGCACGCGCTCCCGCAATATCCAGTTCGTACCAGTCGCCGACATGCAGGCAGGCGTCCGGCGGCAGATCGATTTGGGCAAGTGCATCCTCAAACAGCAGCGGGTTTGGCTTGGCGACGCCGACGACGGCGGAGATGGAAAGCGCATCAAAGTACCCAATGAGGCGGAGGTCAGAGAGAACTTCGGGCAGCGTGTCTTCCCAGTCTGAAATCGCGCCCAGCAGAAAGCCCCGGTTTGTCAGTTCCCCCAGCAGAGACAGCGCCTCCGGCGGTACATACCGTGTGAACGAAGCCGACGCGAACGCCGAGGCAAGCGCCGTCCACTGCGTCTGCGTCAGTGGCGGCATCTCCATTGCGCCCAGCAGAACATGGACGGTCTCGTGCCCCGCGCCCGGCGCGTCCCACGCAATGCCGCCGTCTGCGTAGCGCCGGACGGCAAACGCTTCGGCAGCCCGAAACGCTCCCGGCAGCCGCGCCGGGTCAAGCGTCAGCCCGGCAGACTGCGCCGCAGACATGAGGCGCACCGGAAGGGGCGGGTCGTCAAAGACAAGCGTATCGCCGATGTCGAAAAAGACGGCCTTAATGGGTGCCATGGGCTGCGCCGGACTCGCCGGTGGTGTCAAACAGCGCGTCGGTCAGGCGGAAGCGTTCGCGCATGGATTGGGAAATCACATTCCAATCGGCGTCATCCAAGCGCCCTTCCAGCGCCTGCGCGGCGGCCCGGCTTTCCGGGGACTGGAACGGCCCGGCCAACAGGCGGGCGGTCAGGTCGCGCATCAGCGCGGGGGTCTGCACCATTTCCAGGTCCAGCGGGTCTAGGCCGAGGTCAAGGTCGGGAAAGTTCAGGAATTGGAGGACTTCTTCAGTGGCAGGGTTCATAAGCAAGACATACCGGAGAAGCCGCGAGCTTAAACCTGCCCGGCTTTGCTTCTCGCGTTTCTTGACAAAATGCGGCGAGTATGATACCCTTAGAGAAACAAACTCAATCCCATTGCCGCGAGGCAATGTTATTTCGCGAAGCGAGGGACGGCAAGTGTACTGCCAAGACTGCAACACGGGCAACACCGTGGACAGCAAATACTGCAAAGAATGCGGCGCAAAGATCAACTCTGGATACCGGACAATGATGCTGTCTATCCAGGACTTGCCGCTGGGCCAAAGTGAAGAAACCGTGGAGCAGCTCACGCGCCTGCTGGACATGGCGTTCTGGCACAACCAGGCCGGCAACTGCGAAGCCGCCATTACCGCCTGCGAGGCCGCGCTGGCGCTGAACCCGAACAGCACCACGGCGCACTCGCTTCTGGGAACGCTCTGCGAGAAGACCGGCGAAGACGACCGGGCCATCCGGCACTTTGAGTCCGTGCTGGCGCTGAACCCGGAAAGCCAGGCCGATGCCGCAAAACTTGACCAAATCCGGCGCGGCGTCCATGTCCGGGCTGTCGCCCCGCCCCTCACGCACCAGTGGCTGCCGCCGGCGATGCTGAAGATTGGGCCGGCGATTGGGCAGAAGTGGGCGTCGCTGGCGTCGTCTTCGCTGCCTGCCGCCCTGGCGCGGGTCACGCCGGAGCGCCGGCCGCTGTATCTCGGCGGCGCGGCCACGGCTCTGGTCGCCGTGGCCGGCCTGCTGCTGGCGCATCCCTGGGCGCAGGCGGAGACGGAGCGTACCTACCCGATCACGGCTCCCGCCGCGCCGTCCGCCGCCCTTGTCAATCGGTCGGCATTCGCGCCGGAACCGTCTGCCGGGCCGTCCGCGCCGCCGATGGTCCTGCTGCCGCCCCGTGCCAACTACGCCGCGCCGAGCGCCCTGCCGGCGGCGATCACGATGCACGATCCGTTTGCGGGCCACATTCCGGCGCCTTACTCATCCGCCCCGTCTTCGTCCGCCCCGTCTTCGTCCGCCCCGTCCGGCGGCGGCTCGCCGC
>CAXUBO010000197.1:0-5439 GCA_964249345.1 uncultured Armatimonadales bacterium
TTAGTCGTGCTTGGGGCCGATGTCGCCGGCGACGTCTGCGCCGAGGTCGCTGTCGTTGGCTTGGCCTTCGTCGATGGCATCGCTGCTTGTAGTGAGCTGGCGGTCGCCGTCGGGCTGGGTGTCCATCGCGTCGCTGTCGGTGGCGGCATTGTCGTCTTTGATGCTGTCTGTCAGCGGGTCGTCTGGGGTGTTCATAGCCTGCGTTGTACCCGGCAGACGCCCGGCGGAAACCGGGCGGCCTTGCAGGAAGGCGCGGACGCACTGCGGGTCCCACTGGGTCCCCGCGCCGTGCTCCAGGATTGCCAGCGCCTTCTGCGGGTCCATGCCCTTGCGGTAGGGCCGGTCCGTGGTCATCGCCGAGAACGCATCGGCGACGGCCATTAAACGCGCAGACAGCGGCGTTTCTTTTCCCTTCAGGCCGAATGGATACCCGCCGCCGTCCCAGCGCTCGTGGTGGTGGCGCACGGCATCCAAGACTTCCTCAAAGCCCGGCACCGCGCCGACAATGACCGAACCCATCATGGGATGCTGCTTGATGGCTTCGTAATCGTCCGCGGACAGCCGGCCCGGCTTTCGCAGAATGGCGTCGGGAACGCCGATCTTGCCGACATCATGCAGCAGGGCGGCCACTTCAATGGTCCGCTGCGCGTCCGCATCCAGGCCCAGCGCCTGCGCGATTTGGCGGCTGTAGTGCATGACATCTTCCGAGTGCCGGCGCGTGTAGCGGTCTTTGTTGTCCACCGCCGTCACCAGCGCGTCCAGCATCGTGAAGCCGCCGACGGACTGGGCAAGCGTGCGGCGGACCGAAGACGCAGGGCTGCCGGTGTCGCCGCCGGATTTGGAGACGCGCAGCCGGGCATCGGCGGCTTCCAGCAGGGCGGCGGGGCCGGCGGCATCTTCCGGAAAGCACGCAATCCCAACCGAGAGGCTAAAGGGGATCGGAGTCTCGTAGCCGGGCGGATGGTAGCCGACCCGCCGCGCCGCGTCGCGCAGGCGGCTCGCCGCCGCCCAGGCGTCGGCTTCGGACGCGCCGGGCAGCAGCAGGGCAAACTCATCGCCGCCGTACCGGGCCAGAGTGTCCCCAGCACGGCAGGCGGCTTCGAACGTCCGGGCGATCTGCCGCAGCACGTCGTCCCCGGCGCTGTGTCCGTAGGCGTCGTTGAAGAACTTGAAATTGTCCAAGTCCACCAGCAGAACCGCCCCGCACTGCCCCCTGCTTGTGTTGTCTTTTCTTGGGTCTTCTTTTCTGACTTCTTCTTGCAGCCGCTTGTGAAATGCCCGGTGGTTGAAGAGGCCGGTCAGCGGGTCATGGTCGGCGCGTTCTAAAGCGTCCGCCAGCAGCAATTCCGTCTGGGCCAGCAGCTCTTCGCGCTCTCGCTCCATCAGCTTCCGCTCAGAAATGTCGCGCAGGTAAATGATATAAAGCGTTCCACGTTCCACTTGGAGCGGCGCCGCCGTCAGCTCCGCCCCGAACTGCGTCCCGTCCCGGCGCTGGGCCGGCAGCTCGATTTGGGTGTGAAAGGCCGGCCAGGTGCCGTTTTGGAGATAGCGCATCAGACCGTGCTGGTAGGAAGCACGCAGCGGCGGCGGCAAAATCAGCGCGGTGACAGGCTGCCCGGCGGCTTCCGCGTGGGTGTAGCCGAAGGTGCGCTCCGCCGCCGCATTCCAGTCAATAATTCGGCCTTCCGGGTCAATCGAGATAATGCAGTCCAGGGCCGCGTCCAGAAGCGCAGCTTTATGAGCCTCACTCCGGCGCAGCGCGTCTGCGGCTTCCCGGCGTTCGGTGACATCGTGCGCGATCACCATAAACACGTTTTGGTTTTCTTTTTGGTTTTCCCTGGGGATCAGATGCGCGGTAATTTCCATCCAGGGCCGCTGCCCGCTTTTGGTGAGATGCTGCCAGACGCCTTGCTTGACATGGCAGGTGCCGCTCGTGACGCTTTCGTGAAGACGCTTCTGCATGTGCGGGCGCTCTTCCGGCGGGCGCAGGTCAAGAATGGTCAGCGCCAAAAACTCAGCCCGTGTGTAGCCGTAAAGCGCAAGAGCCGCGTCGTTGACATTCAGGAATTGCAGGGTTTCCGCATCAAAGACCCACATCGGGTGCGGGCTGTCGGCGAACATCCGCTGATACAACTGCTCGATTTCGGTGGAAGCGGACAGAGCGCCGCGCAGCTCGATTTCGCGGGCGACGCTTGCGGCTAGGCTTTCCAGCATCGCCCGCTGATCGGGGGAAAAGGAACGCGGCGCGAAGTCCAGCAGGCAAAGCGTACCGGCCACGGCCCCGTCCGCCAAAATCAGCGGCGCACCGGCGTAGAAGCACAGGCCGAATGGGCCGGCCACCAGCGGATGATCGGCAAAGCGCGGGTCAAGACGCGCATCTTCCAGAACAAGCGACTCTTCCGAAAGGACTACTGCCGTGCAGGGCGCATTCGCGCGGCCGGCCTCCGCCGGCAGAGCCGCGCGGCAAGCGCCCCGGCAGGACTTAAACCAAAGCCTGTTTTCGTCCCTCAGGCTGACGACTGCCAGCGGCACCTCAAACGTGCGGGCAGCCAGGTCCGCGAGCCGGTCAAAGGCAGCTTCCGGCGGCGTGTCCAGCAGGGCGCAGCGGCGCAGGCTGGCAAGCCGTTCCTGTTCGCTCATTTGTTTCCGGGCTTTGTGTTCTTTGGAGTGTTCTTTGGAGTGTTCTTTGGAGTGTTCTTTTTCGCTGGGAGGATGAGGCGTTGATGGCACGGGTCTTGCTTTCCTGTTCCTGGGCTGGAGATCAGCGCCCGGAACATGGACGAACTTTGGGATTTTTGGAATTCTTTCTAGGATGCGAGCTTGAGGCGGCATCCGGTACCTTGAGCTGATGGCGTCACGCGAAAGCGGCGCTCGAAAAGCAGCGATCAAAACGGTTTCGCTTGTATCTTACCACAGTTTTACCAATGCGCCAAGTAAATGCAGCCTAAGACACGGTGATTATTGCGGGAATACCGCTCTAGTTTCCAGCGCAGGACGCCTAAAATAAAGAGGAGTTTACTCTCTTTATGAAAAATCTTCCAAAAAGCGCTCAGTGCTACCTGATCTTAATTTACCTGCTGGGGATCGCCGCTGCCGGGGCCGCCGCGCTGGCCCCCACAGTCAGGGCGGAAGCAAGCCCCTGGGAGTTCTGCGCGTATTTGGCGCTGGCGGCGCTGGTCAGCCGGGCCAAAATCCGCCTGATGCAGCGCCGGGATGAAAAAGACAACGTCACCATGTCGCTGGGATATGTGCTGACATTCGCCGCCCTGCTGCGGTTCGGTCCCACCGGCGCTCTTGTGGTCGGCGCGGTGGGCGCCCTGTCCGGCTGCCTTTACCCAAAGCGGCACCCGCTGCATCAGCTTGTCTTCAATGTCGCCATTATGATGGTGGAAGCTCTGGCTGCCGGCTGGGTGTTTGTGGGCCTGAACAATGACTCACTTGTTCTGCGAACCCCCGGCAGTTATCCCGCCGTGGGGGCCGCCAGCCTGGTCTTCTTTCTGGTCAACACGATTGGGGTCGCCATCGTCATCGGCCTCTGCTCCGGGCAGAACTGCTTCCATGTCTGGCGCACGACGTTTCTTTGGACCGCCTCCAGCTTCTTTGCCGGCGCGTGTGTCAGTACCCTGGGCCTGCTGCTGTTCAGCAGCCACTCGGCGTATATCCTGCTGCTGCTGTCGCCGGTCGGCTGGGTGCTGTACCAGAACTACGCCACAACCACGGCCCGCACGGAAGAAAAACAGCAGCACATTGAAGAATTGCAGTTGTCTCAGGAGCATCTGGCCGACCTCTACCTTGCCACCATCAAGAGCCTGGCGCTGGCGATTGATGCCAAAGACCAGTACACACACCAGCACATTCTGCGGGTGCAGCGCTACGCCGTCGCCGCTGCAAAGCATCTGGGACTGACCGGCAGCGAGCTGGAAGCCATCAACACCGGCGCTCTTCTGCACGACATCGGCAAGCTGGGCGTTCCTGAGTATGTCCTGCTGAAGCCGGGGCGCTTGACTGACGAAGAGTTCGCCAAAATCAAGCAGCACCCGGAAATCGGCGCGGCGATTTTGGACCCGGTCGAGTTTCCCTGGCCGGTCCTGCCGGTCGTCCGGTCGCACCACGAAAAGTGGGACGGCACCGGCTACCCCGACGGCCTGCAAGGGGAAGACATTCCCCGGACCGCCCGGATTCTGGCGGTCGCCGACGTTTACGACGCCCTGACTTCTTCGCGCTCTTACCGCAATGCCTGGACGCACGAACGGGCCTGCGAAGTCATCCGAAAAGACCGAGGCACCCATTTTGACCCCGTGATCGCCGATGCGTTTTTAGAGGTCATTACGGGGGTCGTTGAGGAAATGGCGCTGGCCGGCGACGGACCGCTGGCTGCCGCGCCGGATGCGGCCCCGGCAAGCCCCGCGGATCAGGCGGCGCGGGCGATCCACCGGGCATCCTCGGAGCTGTGGGCCTTGTACGAGGTCGTGCAGACCTTGTCGTCCAGCATGGGCCTTGCGGAAACTCTGGAAATTTTAGGACGCAAGCTGGAAGCCCTGCTGCCCGGCACGACGGCTTTGTTTCTGCTGCGCCGGATGGACGGCGACGAGCCGGACTCGGAAGAAACGCGGACGGAAGAAATGGTTGTGCGGTCGGCGGTCGGGGTCAACCGGGAGTTCTTCAGCGGCGCGAAGACGCTGGGCCGGACCTCGCTTGCCGTGGCGCGGGACTGCGCGACGTATCTGGGCGCGTATGACGCCGACGACCTGCTGCTGATTTCGTCGCAGACGACGCAGTGGACGCCGCTGCAAACCGCACTGATTGTTCCCGTAGTCCATCAAGGCGAGGTGCTTGGCACCATCAACTTGTACCATCCCAACCCCAATGCCTTCAGCGCCCATGACCGGCAGCTTTTGGAGACCATTGCCGACCGGGCGGCGACAGCCTTGTTTAACGGCCTGTTGTTTGACCGGACCCGCTCCCATGCGTTCACCGACCCGCTGACCGGCCTGTACAATATCCGCCACATCACCCAGCAGGTCGAAGAATGCTGCCGGGAAGACGCGCCGTTTGCCCTGCTGTGTTTGGATTTAGATTCGTTCAAGCCGATCAACGACAACTTCGGCCATCAAAAAGGCGACCAGGTGCTGCGGGACTTGTCCGCGCTGTTCTTGGCGGCGCTGCGCCCCGGCGATGTGGCGGCCCGCTACGGCGGGGATGAGTTTTTGATTTCCGTGCAAGGCGGCAGCGCGGAAGACGCCGAAGCGCTGGCGGAGCGCTTGCAGGCGGCAGTCGAGTCCTATGAGCCGGGCCTGTTCCACCCGCGCCTCGGAGCGCTGCATTTAGGCGTCTCTATTGGCTACGGCTGCTTTCCGGCAGACGGCACGGATTTCGCGTCCCTCATCGCCGCCGCCGACGCCCACATGTACCGCGAAAAGACCGAGCGCAAGCTGGGCC
>CAXUBO010000198.1:0-5316 GCA_964249345.1 uncultured Armatimonadales bacterium
CACAACAGACGCATCCAAATCATCCTAAACAACTAAATGAGTACCACTACCAAAACTTATTATGACACTGTTCTTACGCCGGGCATCATGCCTGTTTAGCCTCGGCCTGCTGGTGTCGCTCGGAGTCTGCCGGGCGCAGAACCCGCCTGGGCCGCTGCCTCCCCGCAGCAAATGGCTGGCGGTCGCTTACCTCGCCGAAACGACGCAGCCTAGCAGCTACGACATATATCTGGAATCCTATCCCAAAGGCGCACTGACTCTGACGCCGGTTCCTTCAGGGCTACGCGCCGAGGCTCAGGACCAGGGGACGCGGCGGACAGTCCCGGCGCGGGTGACGCTTTTGCCCGCTGCCCTGCCGATCCCCGGAATTCCGGGTGTCACAGCCCCGCCTGCGGAAGACCCTCGGCTGGGGCTGCGGTGGGAGACGGCCGGGCTGCCGCCGGGCCTTTATTCGCTCCAAGTTTCCGTCCCGGTGCAGGCGACCGACAGCGCGGGAAAGCCGTTTACTGTGCCTGTTCCGACAGCCGCCAATTTTATTTACCTGCCTGATCCCGCCGGCCTGCGCCGCGCCCAGGCAGAGTATTTGAACAAGCGTGTCTGGCCGGCAGAGTTTCTGGATTTACATGGCCCTGTGCGTGACGCCGATTACACGTTCGCACCGCCGACCTCGTTCCGCATCAAGTCCATTGCCCGCCTTTCGCAGAGCGACGACCTCAACATGAATGGCGGGGACAGCCGGGGCAACTCCAATAGCGACTTTGGAACCGATCATCCCCTGCGGGTCTTCTTTGACCAGCCGCGCCGCCTGAAGTTTAGCGCACGCGGCTGGTCAGGTGGCCTAATCGAGCCGCGCTTTCAGCCGCCGCTGTTTCAGGACTTTGCCGACCCGTGGCAGATGGAGCGTGTCCTGCGCCTCAGCCCGCCGCCTGTTCGCACGCCAAAGCTGCGGCCCGGCCTCACTCCGGCGCAGGTCATCGCCGTTTTGGGCTGGCCGACCGAGTATGGCAGCCTGGCGCAGCTTACGCGGCGGACCACCTGGCGCTATGACGCTCTCAAGCCATTTTACGCGACGGCGTACTTCTCGCAGGGCAAGCTTGTTCGCTATGATCCCGGCGGCCATCTGCCCTAGAAAAGTGGCGTAATACGGAAGCAGTGCTTGTGGTACAATTGCTGCCAGAGGAAACTACTATGGGAAGTGTTCGCTTGGACCCGGAGACGCAAGAAAAAGTCCGGCAGGTTGCTGCGATGAAGGGCCTCACGCTGTCGGAAGTCCATCGGCAGGCGCTGATGGAATACTTTGAGCGTGAGATGCCGGAGAAGAAAACCAGCCGTTACGATGACCCGTTCTACGACAGCATTTTCGGCGTCGGTGAAGGACCTGCCGATTTATCCCGCCGTCACAAAGAGTATTATGCGGAAATCATGGATGAGAAATACGAAAGCAAGAAACACAAATGAGCGGTTTTTCTGATACTCTCATTGATGCCGGTCCGCTCGCGGCTGTTCTCAATCGCAACGATGATTACTATGCGGAGTGTCTTCGCTTGTTTCGGACTTTCAGCTCTCCCTTCTATACGACCCTGCCGGTTCTTGGCGAGGCCATGTATCTGCTCGGCAAACGTGTCGGCTGGGCGGCACAAGAAGGGCTTTGGAAGCTGATTTTACATGGCGATCTCCTCATAGAACACCCCTCGCCCGCAGAGCTTGTCCGTATGCCGGAGCTGATGAGCAAATACAATGATCTTCCGATGGATTTTGCCGATGCGTCTTTGGTCGCTCTTGCCGAGCGTCTGTCGCTGGACCGCATTTTCACGGTAGACCGGCGCGACTTCTCCACTTACCGATTGAACGGCAAAAGGCCGTTTACGATTATCGGGCCTGCGTAAAGAAAGAACAGCCTCCGGCCCAGTGAGCCGGAGGCTGTTTTTATGGGTCAGCAGGAGTGTTACTTGCCGAGGCCGACCGGGTCGGCGGTGCCGAAGATGTTCTTGGTCCAGACATTGACCGAGGAAGCGCCGTAGCCGTAATAATACTCGCCGTTGCTGTCTAAGACGTAGCCGGGGTAGGCCCCATTGGAGGCTACGCCCGACGTGTCGTCGCGGGCGTCAAAGATCGCGTTGTGTAGCGCCTGGTTATGCGCCACCGTTGTCGGTGCAACCGGATCGTTGTAATAGGAGTAGTCGTAGCTGTAGCTGGACAGATGGACTCCGATGCCTTTGTTTGCCGTGACGCTGTTGAACGAAATCGTGCCGCCTGTTGTTGCGGAAAAGTAAATGCCGTCGCCGGCATTGCCGCTGACCTGGTTCAAGGAGACGTTGATTTTGCTGTCCCCAGCGGCGGCGCTGCCAGCGGCGAGGCAGTTGTCACTATAAATGCCGGCCCCATCCCCATCGTAGTAGTAGTAAAAGGTGGTGCCGGTGACGGTGTTTCCGGTCACCGTCGAGTTATCGGCGTCGTCCAAGTAAATTCCATAGTCCGTATTGTTGGCGACGCAGTTGCCGGCGATGGTGACCGCTCCGACGGCGGAAATGCCGTAGCCGCTGTTGTCATGGACGGAGTTGAAAATGACCGACGTGGGAGCGGCGCCGGCAGGAGTAGCGCCCGTGCCGGAAAAGCTGAAGGGGATGGTATCCACCAGAATGCCGTAGTCCCCGTTCAGCGCGGACTCGTTGGCGGTCACGGTCAGGCCCGTGCCGTAGGCATCCAGCCCGTCGTAGCCGTTGCTCTTGAACACGTTCCCGGCAACAAGCGCGTTTGCAGTCGGCACGGAAAAGCCGCCGCCGATGCTGAGTCCCGTCCCGCTATTGCCGACAAACTTGTTGCCGGAAATCAGCAGGCTGTTCGTGCCGGTGATTTCTGCCGCGTAGCTGGTGGAACCAGTGATTGTGCTGCCGATCAAGCTGAAATTCTGGGCGGATGCAGCCGCATACGCGCCGTTTACCATCTGAAGGCTGGAGCCGGAAACAACAACGCCGTTGTAGTCATTGCTGAGAGTCAAGCCGCTGAGAAGCAGGTTGCTGAAGCCATAACTGGCCGTGCCGTCCGCCGACGTGTAGCCGGCATTGATTCCGGCGCCGCCGCCGCCGTAATACGAGCCAGGCACGTTCTGAATGGTCAGGCCGGAAATCGTCGTGTTGTTGGCCTGGATGTCAATGGCATCGGGATAAACAGTGTTGGAATAGTAAGACCCCGGAATGGGGACGCTGACCGGAGTAAAGCCGGAGCCGTCAATGATTGGGTTGCCGACGCCTTGCAGGGTGACATGAGGCGTGGTAATCGTGATGGATTCGCTGTAGACGCCGCTTTTAAGCTTGCCGGATACCAAAACCGTGTCGTAGGGCTTGGCGGCATTCACCGCCGCCTGGATGGTGGAAAACTGCTGCGGGACCAAAAGCGTTTTGGCGGACGCAGGGACAGCGGCCGCCGCAACCAGCGCGGCAGCCAGAGAAGCATAAAGATAACGCATGAAAACTCCTAAACTGTGAAAAAGTTGAAAATACCGAGCGGCCTTCGAGGGTCTTTCTTGAACGCCGCATCTATTGTAACACAAAAAATGCGGATTTAGCGGGCAGACAAGTTTTTCTTTCTCCGTATTATTGTCGGTTTTTTCAGCGGCTTTCGTCCGGGCCGCGCGTTCCTATCAGTGTTGACCGTGCTGTGGTCTTTGACGGGGTACAATTCTTTGACGGGGTACAATTCCAGAAGAACTATTTTGAAGAACTATTTTGTGGAGTAGGACACGCTTTGAGATTAAGCATTCATGTCGCTGCGGATTTGGCGCTGGCGGAAGCGACGCCGACGACGATGCAGATTGAGGCGGCGCATCTGGGCGAGGCGCAGGCGGTGGAAGCCTCGGCGCTGACAATTACGCCGTTTGCCCAGGCGGAGCCGTTTCCAGACTTTTACGGGAACCCTTGCCGGCGGCTTTTGATGCCGGGCGGGGACGTGCAGGTGGAATACACCGCGACGGTGGTGCAGCCGGACATGCGCTTTCCGCTTTTGAAGCCTTACGAAGCCGATGCCCTGCACCTGCCGACGGAAACGCTGCTTTATACCCTGCCCTCGCGCTACTGCCAGTCGGACAAGCTGGTGGCGATGGCCCTAGATATGTTCGGCGAAGCTGCGCCGGGGTTTGCCCGCGTTCAAACCGTCTGCAACTGGATCAACGAACACGTCACTTACCAGTACGGCACGTCGGACGCCGGCACGTCGGCCTACGACACGGCGACCCAGCGGATGGGGGTCTGCCGGGACTTCGCGCATCTGGGCATCGCCTTCTGCCGGGCGCTGAACATTCCGGCCCGCTATGTGTCCGGCTACTGCCTCGGCCTCACGCCGCCGGACTTCCATGCCTACTTTCAGGCCTATTTGGATGGCCGCTGGGTGTCGTTTGATGCCACTGAGCGCCAGCCTCGCCCGGCTTTAGTGCAGATTGCCGTCGGGCGCGACGCCGCCGACTGCGCCTGGGCCACGTTCTACGGCTACGGCGAAACCAAAAGGTTATCGGTAGAGGTCACGGAGGCTCCCTAAGCGGGAGAAAGAAATGAGCAAGGAAACAGAAATTCTTCAGCGGGTGCCGCTGTTTTCGGATTTGCCGGCGGATGCGCTGGCGGCGCTTGCCGGAAGGCTGCGGCGGCGGCGGATGCCGGCGGGGACGCCGGTGGTCTATAAAGGCGACCCGTCCGGGGCAATGTACTTGATTGCGTCAGGCCGGGTCAAAGTTCATGGAGCGACGGCGAGCGGCGACGACATCATCCTCACCGTGCTGGGTCCCGGCGATTTTTTCGGCGAAATGAGCCTGCTGGACGGCGAGCCGCGCTCTGCCGACATCAGCACCCTGGAGCCGTCGGAGCTGCTGCTGCTGGAAGGCGACGCCCTGCGCGAGACAATCAGCGAGCAGCCGCTGGTAGCCTGGACCCTCTTAAAAATCCTGTCCCAGCGGCTGCGGGACCAGAACGAGCGGACGGAAACCTTGATGACCCGCGACGTCGCGGGCCGGGTCGCCGACTGCCTGCTGCGCCTCGCGAAGACGCAGGGCGTGCCTCTGCCGGGCGGCGGCATCCGCGTGGCGGTCACCTTGACTCAAAGCGACATTGCCGCGCTTGTCGGCGCGACCCGCGAGCGCGTTTCCCGCGCCCTCACCGCCTTCCGCGCGTCCGGCACGCTGCTGTGGGACAAGCCCACCGGCTGCTGGATTATCTGCAAGCCTGCCGTTCTTGCCAAACGCGCCCAGATGTAACCCGCCTCTAAAGTTGCAAAAATATCTCTTGACACAATTTGTTAGCTGTGCTACAATAGCCCCATGACGCTCAACAC
>CAXUBO010000199.1:0-2138 GCA_964249345.1 uncultured Armatimonadales bacterium
GGGGAGGGGACGCGGCGAATCCGGGTCAGTCGGTGATGTGCTTTGGGCCATAGTGCCAAATCATAGCACAGGCCCGAAGAAGGTGTCAAGAAGCAAACTATTCGTTGGTGCTTCTTGGAACTTCACGGTATAATGGCGGCATGAAGGACATAACGGCATGAAAGGCATCATTTTAGCAGGCGGCTCAGGGACGCGGCTGCATCCGCTGACGCTTGCGGTTTCCAAGCAGCTGATGCCGGTCTACGACAAGCCGATGATCTATTACCCGCTCAGCGTTCTCATGCTGGCGGGCATCCGCGAGATACTTGTTATCTCAACTCCCCATGACCTTCCTCACTTTGAAAAACTGCTCGGCGACGGCAGCCGGCTGGGATGCGTCTTCCAGTACGCCGTCCAGCCGGAGCCGAACGGTCTGGCGCAGGCATTTGTGATCGGACAGGAGTTCATCGGCGGGGAAAAAGTCGCGCTGATTTTGGGCGACAACATCTTCTACGGCTCCGGCATGGCCGAGATGCTTCAGCGCAACAATGACCCGGACGGCGGGGTTGTGTTCGCCTACCACGTCAACGACCCGGAGCGCTACGGCGTGGTCGAGTTTGACGACGACTGCCGGGCCATCTCGATTGAAGAAAAGCCCCTGTCGCCTAAGTCGCCTTACGCCGTGCCGGGCTTGTACTTTTACGACAACGCGGTTATCGAGATTGCCCGCAGCCTTGCGCCCAGCCCGCGCGGCGAGTATGAGATCACCGACATTAACCAGCATTATTTAGCCCAGGGCCGGCTTCAAGTCGGGATTTTAGACCGAGGCGTCGCCTGGCTGGATACCGGCACGTTTGCGTCGCTGATGCAGGCCGGAACCTTTGTGCAGGTCATTGAAGAGCGTCAAGGGCTGAAAATCGGCTGCATTGAGGAAGTGGCTTACCGGATGGGATTCATTGATGCCGCGCACCTTGAAAAAATCGCCGCGCCGCTTGTCAAAAGCGGCTACGGCGAATACTTAATGCGCCTGCTTTCCCCGCAGTTTACGCGCTGATTGCCGCGAGGCTGTCCAGGCTGCTTACCCTCAGCCCCCGGCAGACGCTCACGCGGCGATGGCTGCCGGGGCGCCGCTTGTCTGCGTCAGCGCCTGGCTGATTATGTCGCTGACCTGAGACTGCACGCCGCTGCCTGTTGCTGCTCCAAAAGCGTCAGTGTTCCCCTGGTACGCCGAAGCGGCGGACGCTGCGGCTCCGCCGCCGCGATGATGATGCCCAGCGTGATGGGCCTGAGCGGGATTCAGGGATGACAGATCGCCTGTTTGCGAGGCCGACTGGAACTTCGCGGCAAGGCTGGACAAGGCTTGCCCCTGGCTGCCGCCGGTCTGCTGCGCGTCCGTTTGAAGCTGAGTCGCAATGTCCGCCGTCGCTGCCTTGAACGCGGCGGGATTGCTGGACAACTGCTGAAGCTGGGAAAGCAGGGACCCGCTTCCCGAAAGGGAAGTGGCCGACGCGGCAGAAGCTAGGGCAGACGAAGTCACGGCAGACGTGCTGCCGGAAGCGCCGCTTGCCGGTGTGGCGGTCAGGCCGGGCGCATACAAGGCGCTCAGCGGATCGGTGGAACTGCCGGCATTGCTGAAGATGCTGCTGACACTCATAATTTTGTCCTCTGTTTTTGAAACTCAGCGGCACATCCAAAGTCCGCTGTCTTCATTCTCGGTATAATTACCGGCTTTCGCGAGTCCTTTCTGCAAAAGAGCTGGGCAGGTTGGGGTATCATAAAAGTAAGTTTACTGAATTTGGAGGAGATACGCACATGGCGGACAAGATCAAGACAGCTTCCGGGCTGGAATATGTGGATGAAGTAGCCGGGGACGGCGCAAGCCCAAGCGCCGGACAGAAAGTGACCGTGCATTACACCGGGACGTTCCCGGACGGGCGCAAATTTGACTCGTCGCGGGACCGAAATCAGCCGTTTGCGTTCACCATCGGCAAGGGCCAGGTCATTAAGGGCTGGGACGAAGGTGTGGCGACGATGAAAGTCGGCGGGAGGCGCATTCTGACCGTGCCGCCGGCGCTTGCCTACGGCGCGGGCGGCGCCGGCAGTGTCATCCCGCCGAACGCTACCTTGCTGTTTGATGTCGAGCTGCTGGGCATAGGGTA
>CAXUBO010000199.1:2238-5316 GCA_964249345.1 uncultured Armatimonadales bacterium
GACTAAGCTGTCGCCGGATGACTTAGGGCCGGAGTTCCAGCAAGTGCTGACGACGCAGCAGTACGGCAGCGGAATCCGAATTGACGGCGTCAAGATCATTGACCTGCGCCTGATGACGGATGACGGCGGCTCGTTCGCCGAGCTGGTGCGCTTTGACGAGGCGGGCCGCTTGGAAGCCATCCCTGACTTCCAAGTGCGCCAGTCGTCGTACTCCCTGGTGCTGCCGGGCGCAATTAAAGCGTTCCACCTGCATTTTAATCAGGAAGACGTTTGGTTTGTCCCGCCGACCGACCGCCTCTTGATTGGGCTGATTGACGCCCGCAAAGACTCGCCGACATCGGGCGCGACCATGCGGTTTGTCCTGGGCGGCGGCAAAGCGCAGCTTCTCTTTATTCCGCGCGGGGTCGGGCACGGCGGCGCGAATATTTGGCAGCAGCCCGCGACCATTCTTTACTACGTCAGCCAGCAGTTCAACCTAAACGATCCCGACGAGCGCCGCCTGCCCTGGGACATCGCCGGAGCTGACTTCTGGCAGATGACTCCCGGGTAGATTCGTTCCTGATAGGTAACTTCCATGCCTGAGCCTTTTTCAACCGTGTACTGGCCTGAGTGGGACTCCGACGCGACTTTCGACGCCGGGGAAACGCTGCCGCCGGAAAGCGCGGGGCGGCTCTGGGCCGTCCTGATGTTCGTCTTTTACGGCGACAAAGTTGCCCTGGCCGACATTGAGGGACGCGGGCTTACCATTCCGTCAGGCCGCATTGAGCCGGGCGAGACGCTGGACGCCGCCGCCGTGCGCGAAGCCTGGGAAGAAACCGGCGCAAACCTTGACCCGGCCCGCCGCCGACTCATCGGCTGCTACCGCCTGATGCCCCGCACCGGCGCTGACGCCGGACAAACCCGCTACTGCCCGGTTTTTGTCGCCGAAGCCTTTTCGTTCGCCCCCATTCCTGAAGGCTCCGAGTCGCGCGGCCTGATTCTCGCCGCCTGGGAAGATGTCGCCGACCTCTACTTCACCTGGGACCCCCTCATGGCTGAAGTCTTCGAGTTCGCCCAGGACCGCAAAGATGCCTTCTTTCCCGCCGGTGTTCCGCTTTCTTCGCTGACGGGATAACTCAGCATGGGAACAATACAACTTAGCGGTTGTGTTGACTCTGCGGCAGCAATGAATACCGTCGCCGCCAACGAGTTTGACGGCATTGTTTTAGACGGTGAACCTGAGCCTATCGGCTCTGCCGGTGAGGGCAACGCGATTGACGCAGTTCTCTCGCATTGTGGACAGAATGTCGCTCAAACCGAAAACGATATGTGGGAATACTACAAAAGCACCATAGTGGCAGGGACAGGCTCTTTCCTAAAGGCTTGGCTGCACTGGAACGGCAGCGAGTTTGATGCTTATCTAAGATGCGCTCAAGATGGCGAGAGCGAAGCGGGCTTTGCTTCTCACGCAATGCCTTACGTTCAGTAACGAGGGAACTATGACCAACAAGATTGTAGAAAAAACGCCTGCCCATCAACTGCGCGATGCCGCATCATCAGGTGACCTGGCCGAATTAAAAAGGCTGGTTCGGGAAGGCGTTTCAGTCAATGACCGCAGTTCTTTCAATAACACGGCTTTGCTCCATGCTGCCAAGCATGGAAAGCAGGAATGTGTTCGTTTCCTTATAGAAAACGGCGCGGATGTGAACATTGCCAATAACTCTGGTTACACGCCGCTCATCTGCTCGGCTACCATTGGGGATTATGAAGGCGTCAAAATGCTTTTAGGAGCGGGGGCGGAAACGTGGCACACATTGAAGGAGGAAGACGGCTCTCCGCGCAGAGTTCAGCAGACGGCTCTCACCCTTGCTGAACGAAACAAGCATTTTCGGGTTGCCGAATTGTTGAAGACAGAAGATCGACGCAGGCAGCGGGGACATCGCCGGGTCAGCCTCAAGCGTACTCTGAGCAGTGTCATCAGTCCCGGCAACACGTTTGACTTTAAGGGCAATCATCTTAGCGGTTCCAATGATGTGGCTGTCTTTGGAACGACTGCTATGATCACTGGTGTGAAAACTATCACCGTCACTTATGAACTGGACAAGTTTCGGCGTGCTGCCAAATATGAAGTCGTCAAGCATCTCCAATAATTTTGTTTTACCTGCTAAAATCAGTGGAAAGCTACTTGCTGCGCTCCGTCAGCGCAGTGAGGCCAGCGTGCTATCTAGTTCGGCGTTTTCCAGGTTGGCGATGATGACGATTTTAAGGCCGTTTTGGCGGGCAAACAAGACGCCGTGCCGGGGGTGCTGGGGCGGCGTGGTTCCGCCGCCGAGCTTTTCAGGGGCTTCAAAGAGGGACAAGCCGGCAGCGCCATTCGAGAAGTGCAGCTCGACGACGGGAGTGCTTTCGCGGGCGGAGACGGAGCCGCCCTGGTAGCGAAAGCCTTCCGGCAGCGCGGCCGGCACTTGGACTGAGAAGCCGGCCTGGGCGCGGACTTGGTCTAAGGTCAGAGTGGGAGCGACAAAGCCGGTGGCGACGATTTTGCCGCTGGCGGGTACGCGGAACGCGCCTTTCGGGAACACCGGATTGTAGACGACCTGGGTATAATACGACGCCGACCGAAGCTGGCCCGCGCTGTCGTACTGCTCGTTGCGAAGCTGCGCTCCGTTTGCCGGGTCTACCCAGAACTTCTGCGACGGCACCGGCACAGTGCTTCGGACTGCAACCTGAAGCACAGCGCAGGCATGGCCCGCGACAGTGTCCTGCCCGACCAGACGCACCAGAAGCCGCCCGGAGCGTATCTGCCCGATGACCTGCGGCACCCGCACCCGCAGGGCTTGAATGTGCGACGGGCTGATTTCCAGTGTGTTCTTTGCAGGAATCAGATGGCAGTAAAACCGGCCATTGTCAACGATCTGCTCGCCCGCAAGCCGCGCCGGACGCACATAGTCCAGACGCAGAGCGCGGGCGCCGTCGCGCTGGACCTGCTGCTCGGAAGAAATATCCAGCCCGTTCCGCACCACAAGGGTGACCTGATCGCCGCTGAGCGGCAGCGTGTTCTCCGCTTGAAGCATCTGCCGCAGCAGCGCCTGGGCGGCA
>CAXUBO010000200.1:0-5216 GCA_964249345.1 uncultured Armatimonadales bacterium
GGCACCAGTCCCACCGCCCACATCTCGAATTTCTTGTGGTCGGCCTCAAACATGGCCCGCGCCCCGGCTTCATCGGTCGGCAGCCCTTCCACCTGGAACGCCCGCGCCAGCGTCGCCGCGTTTGCTTTGTCGGCGGCGGACAGCAGGCGAACATCGCGGGCCTCAAACTGGTCAAACAGGCGTTTTTGGATCAGTGACGTGGCAATCGGCGTGACATCAATGCCGAGCCACTGCCGCCCCAGCTTCTGTGCCGCGACAATCGCCGTGCCGCACCCGCAAAAGGGGTCAAGCACCACGTCGCCAGGATTGCTGGACGCATTGATAATCCGTTCCAGCAGCGCAATCGGCTTCTGCGTCGGATAGCCGAGACGCTCAGAATGTGCGCCGGATAAAGAGCCAATATCGGTCCATTCATCTTGAACAGGTATACCTTTTGACTCATCAATATACTTTTTTTGCCTCGCATAGCCGGTGCTTGAGTAATGTAACCTACCTTCTTTTTCCAAGCGTTCCATCGTCTCACGGCTGTAGCGCCATGCCCTTGTATGACCCTTCCAGTCGAAAACAGGATTACCCTTTTCGGCCCCTCCTGGCCCGGTCAGAGGGGTCGTCATAAACCGGCGGCCTGTCCCTGGCTCTTCAAGACGGTATGTTTGCTCAATGTATTCAGGGCGCAGAGGCATATACACCTGGTTCCAAATTGCATTTGGCCCTTTGGTGTAGTAATAAATCGTATCATGTACTCTGCCAAAGTGCTTTGACCCCTGCCCTGTATCATTGTGCGTCCCATATCGCCGCCAGATAATCTCGTTTTTGAAGTTCTTCGCACCGAAGATACAGTCTAGGATCAACTTAAGGTAAGCCGATGCCGTAGGGTCGCAGTGCAGGTACAGGCTGCCGGTGGGCTTGAGGACGCGCCACAGATGATACAAGCGCGGGGCCATCATTACCAGGTACGCCATGACATCATTCTCGCCCAGCGTGTTGTGGAACCCCCGCATCAGCTCAATCACTTTCGGGACCGGACACAGCGCGGCAAAATCCGCCCAGGCTTCGGCAGCCCCCGCCCAGTTCCAGGTATCGCCGAACGCCTTGATCTGCGCCGGGCTTTCGCGGCCCGACTGCTCCCGGAACAAAACATTGTAGTCCCGGTTGGAGTTGAACGGCGGGTCTAAATAAACCAGGTCCACCGAAGCGTCAAGAACATGCTGCTGCAAGATGGAAAGATTGTCGCCGTAGAAAAGCGTGTTGGACATAATTGTATTATACATCAGGTACACTTGTTTGAGCAAATAAAGCTAGATGAACGCAGTTTTTGCGGATGATCCGCAAATAGGAGCTGAATATGCTTATTGAAGTCACTGTCGGCAACTTTAAGTCGTTTCGGGACAAGACCACGTTCAGCATGATTGCGGCTAATTTGACTTCGGAAGACCCGGCATTAGACACCGCCAACGTCATTCCCGTTTCCAAAAACCTGAGCCTGCTCAAAAGCGCCGCCGTGTACGGCGCAAACGCCAGCGGCAAAAGCAACTTAGGAATAGCCCTGCGCTTCCTGCGCGACTTTATCTTGAACTCCTCTCGCGAAGCCCTCACACCTGCCGGGGTTGGCTTGGAGCCGTTCCGTTTGGATCGTGAGACGCGCACCCAGCCGTCATTCTTCGAGATGGTTTTTCTTATGGACAAAAGGCAGTATCGCTATGGCTTTGAAGTGGACAAGGCGCGGGTAATTTCCGAGTGGCTGTTTCATGTACCCAAGACAAAAGAAGTCGCGTTGTTTATCCGTGACGGGCAGGGGATTGAGGTTAAATCTGGCTTTAAAGAAGGCAAAGGATTAGAAACGAAGACGAGGCCGGAGGCTTTGTTTCTATCGGTGGCGGCTCTGTTCAATGGTCCAATGGCGCAGAAGATCAAGGAATGGTTTGTATCTTTTGCGGTGGAAACAGGACTTCAAGATGATAAATTTCGTGCGTTTACGCTGAACAGCCTGCGTGACCCGGAAGTGAAAGACGCTTTAGTGAGATTTGTTCGCAACCTGGACCTGGGTGTCAGGGATGTCACAGTTTCAGACCTTCCCTCTCTGGAAATGCTGCCGCAAGACTGGTCTGACGAAGTAAAAGACTTGGCTATGAGGCAGTTGTCACGAGCAATCTACATCGCGCACTACATAAGAGAACCACTGGAAACGCCAGAGGATGTTGAAGTTTTTGATTTAGATACTCACGAGTCTCAGGGGACGCGCAAGCTGGTTTCAATGGCAGGGCCGCTTTACAGCATCTTGTATCACGGTCATGTTCTGTTCGTAGACGAGCTGGATGCGCGGCTGCATCCACTGATGACGCGGCGGATTATTGAGCTGTTCCACTCGCCCTTGACCAACCCAAACGGGGCGCAGCTCCTTTTTGCCACCCATGACACGAATCTGCTGGACAAGACGCTGTTTCGGCGGGATCAAATCTGGTTCGCGGAGAAAGACCGGCAGGGGGCAACGCATTTGGCGTCACTGGCGGAGTACCGGGTGCGGAGCGATGCGGCATTCGAGAAGCAGTATTTGGAAGGGCGCTATGGGGCAATCCCATTTCTGGGTGATCTGAGCCGTCTGCCGTGGGCGCAGGCACAAGGCGACGCGCAGGACGCAGACACGGCGCAGCAGGAGCCGGTTCATGCCTAGCCGCAGCCAGAAAGCGCAGTTTCAACCGCAAGCCCCACGAACGCGGGAACAGCGTTCGTTTGACGCACGGGAAGTCAAAGAACGCTTTTTAATTGTCTGCGAGGGCAAAATAACAGAGCCGCTTTATTTTGAAGGGTTTCGGGTGCCGGGCCGGGTTCTGGAAGTCGTCGGGACCGGATACAACACGGTGAGCTTGGTAGACGAGGCAATCCGGCGGAAGCAGGAGCAAAGGCAGGATTACGACCAGTGCTGGTGCGTTTTTGACCGCGACTCGTTTTCGGACAGTGGTTTCAACAGCGCTATTCGTAAAGCGGAAGCCGCTGGGTTTCGCGTCGCTTACACAAACGAAGCATTTGAGCTGTGGTATCTGCTGCACTTTGACGATCATCAGAGCGCACTCAGCCGCACACAGTACGGGCCGCTGCTTACGCAGCGTCTTGGTCATGCCTACCAAAAGAACAGCGCGGCCATGTACCGAGAATTAGAAAACCGGCAAGCACAGGCCGTTCGGCGGGCAGAGCGGCTTTTGGCGAAGTACGCGCCGCATAATCCGCAGCAGGACAATCCCTGCACGACGGTGCATCTTTTAGTTCAAGAACTTGCCAAGAACGTCCGCTTCTGAGGAACACGCGCCCATGAAGATCATTTTGGAATTGAGCGAGGAAGAGGTTCACGCCCTGCGTCCCCTGGCGGACGCGGCGGGGGTGGATTTCGAAACGGTGCTGCATCACCTGATCGCGCAGCTTCTTCCGCCGGTTGTTTTGGAAAAGCCCAAAGGCTTGCAAGAAAACCAGACGGAAGAAAACCAGATGGAGGAAGACGCGGAGCGGCGGCGGGAGCAGGAAGAAATGCAGGCCAACATCAGGCGCTGGCACGCGGAACAAAAAACAAACTAATCCCGGTCCAGCGTCAGCGTGGCGGCGTCGGCCTGGACTGTCTGGTTGCGGCCGCCGCGCTTGGCGCGGTACAAGGCGTTGTCGGCCAGCGTCACCAGCGCCTGCGTGTCTTGGGTAATGTCGGGGAAGGTGGCGACGCCAAGAGAAACGGTCTTGAAGACGGCCAGCTCTGGATCACCCGCGAAGCCGGGGAAGATAGTGTCGGCAACCGCAAGGCGCAGCCGCTCGGCAGTTTGATAGGCTTCGGACGGCGAGGTTTCCGGCATGACCACGATGAATTCCTCGCCGCCGAAACGCCCCACGCTGTCCACGCCGCGCACGCCGGCTTTCAGAATCGCGGCGATCATCTTCAGCAGGATATCGCCCTGCACATGGCCGTAAGTGTCGTTGTAGGACTTGAACCCGTCCACATCCAGCATGATCACCGACAGCGGGTGGCCGTAACGCTCGGCCCGGCGGCGCTCGTCCGTCAGGACCATCTGCATCTGGCGGCGGTTAAAGAGGCCGGTCAGGGCATCGGTGACGGACTGGCTGTAAACGTCCTGATGGGCGCGGACATTGGCAAGCGTCGCCGCTGACTGGGACGCCAAAGGCTGAATGCGCGTCAAGTCGCGGCCTGTAAACGCGCCGGGCGCATCCCGCTCAAACTGGGCTACGCCCATGACCTGGTTCCCGGCGACCAGCGGCAGCAGCAGCATGGCAAACGAGAGATCGGAGCGCCGTTGCTCTGCCGCCAGCAGGCGCGGATCACGAGCGCCGTCCCCCACGATCAGCGGCCTTTTCCGCCCGGCTACCCGCCCGACTAGACCTTCCCCAAAGCGGACACTGACACCCTGGTCGCCGCTGCGCTCCAGCCGCGTTTCCGAATCGTCGGTCAGCCACAGCACCACCCGGTCACAGGAAACAAGCGCCGTGCTGAGCCGCAAAAACTGTTCAATCACGCGCGGGCCGCTGGTTTGAGAGACCGTCACCGCACTGATGGCCTGCATGGCCCGCACTTGTTCCCGCAGGCCCAAAACCTCAAATCCAAAGTGTGCGACCACGACCAGCAGCGCAAACAGCGCCGCCATCCCGCAGAGGCCGGGCAGGCCGAAATCCGGGAACACCGAAGCCATCAGCAGCGCCGCGGGTGCGGTCACTGCCAAAGTGGCCGCTTCCAGCCGCCAGTTTTGGAACGCATGGCGACGCACCGTGCTTTCCGCCTGGGAGTGCCGCCCCAGGCTCAAGCCCCGTCCCAGCATGAAAACGGCGCAGTAGACCAAAGAAACGGGAACAGCCCCCGGCAGCATCCCCGCCGCATCCGAGCGCCCGCACAGCGCTTGAAGCAAGGCGCAGGCCAGGGCTGCCAGCAGCAGGAACGCCCCGCGCTCATGGGCCAGGCGCCAGGACAGCGGCGTCTCGCGCGAGAAAGCATACGCGGTATTCGCCAGCAGCAGCGGTGCCAGCGCCAGCGCCGGCGGCAGCAGCAGCAGCGACGCCAGCCCAATCGCCGGCAGCAGGCCGACCCGCTGCCCGTGCGGCCCGGTCGCCGGCAGCAGGACCGCCAGCCCCGCCAGCGCCGCGCAGAACAAAAATAAAGGCAGGCGCACCGGGTCGGCCAGATGCACCCAGAGAATGCCGCCCGCCATCAGCCCGGCACAGGCCGCCAC
>CAXUBO010000201.1:0-2734 GCA_964249345.1 uncultured Armatimonadales bacterium
ATCCCGGAGCATCCGGCGGCGGGCAAGGCGGCTATCCCGGAGCGTCCGCCAGTTACCCTGGAGCGTCAGCCAGTTACCCCGGAGCGTCCGGCGGCTTCCCCGGCTCAGGCGGCAGCTCTTCCGCCGGTCCGCTGCCTGGCTTCCCCGGCGTCGGTGACAGCCGTGGCGGCGGGGGCGGCTTTCCCGGCGCATCCGGCGGCTTCCCTGGTGCGCCCGGCGGCGGCTTCCCCGGTGCGCCCGGCAGTGACGCGACGCAGGCTCCCGTCAAACCGCCCGTCACATTAATCTACAACCGGCCCAACGGCGGCTCGCTGGAGTTTACGATCTCGCCGGACAAGCGCGTGGTCCAAATCCGCGAAACCGGCTACTCCGGCACCTACGGCACGGCACGCGGCATCAAGCTGGGAACTTCCTATTCCGCCGTCGTCGCAAAGTACGGCTACCCGGAAAATACGGAAGTCGCGGGTTCCATTATTAACATTGATTACAAAAGCACCCTGCACTGCGGATTTCAGTTCTTAGATCAGCGCCTCGTCGGCATCATCGTCGTTTCGCCGGACTAGCAAACAAAACCGTGTCGAAACCAATGTCAGGGCCAGTCAAAAAGGTCGGTCTTTACCTCCTGACCGTGATGATCCTTGCTGTTGTGGTACGGCTTATTAATCACACCTGGCCTTCGGTAACTCTGCTCGGCATCGTCGGGAGTATGTCCTACTACATCTGGCGCAAGGGTCAGGCGCTGGCGGAAAGAATAAGAAAGGCTGATCAAGATGATTCGCACTGTTGAAGCTGTGATTGATGAGCGCGGCACAGTGCTGCTTCAGGAAAGCGTGGCATTGTCCGTGCCGCACCGTGCGCTCGTCACAATCTTGGAAGAAGAGCCAAGCAGTCGTGAAACATCTCTGTTGAGCGAGGCGGCGCTGGCTGAGGATTGGAACCGACCGGAGGAGGAAGCCGCATGGTCCCATCTTCAGCCGGTGCGGTAGTTCTGGTCGCGTTTCTATTTTCGGATTTGACACAAACAAAAGTGCGTCCTGCGGTTGTTCTTGCGAGCGGCGGACGCGGCGATTGGATTTTGTGTCAGATCACTAGCAACGCTTACGCGGATGCCCGCGCGGTTCTCCTGGACATCGGTAGTTTCAGTTCCAGCTCTTTGCGAGTTGTCAGCTATGCCCGGCCCGGCAAGCTGTTCACGGCAAACGTCAGCTTGATCAGATCGGAAATCGGCATTCTTAACCCGGCGGCCTTCGGTCAGGTTTTAACGGCTGTTGCTGCTCTGCTTCAGCCGAAACCCACAAATTAAAGAGATTACGCACTACCTATGGCGGACCGTAGCGACATTGATGAGGTGCGGACCCGGATTGACCTTGTTTCCGTGGTGGAGCGGTATGTCACGCTGAAACGCGCCGGGGGCAAGCTGAAAGGGCTTTGCCCGTTCCATCAGGAGAAAACGCCGTCGTTTACGGTCAGCCCGGAAATTGGACGCTGGTACTGCTTTGGGTCCTGCGGCGAAGGCGGCGACGTTTTCAAGTTCGTTCAAAAGATCGAAAACTTGTCGTTTCCCGAAGCTCTGGAGCGGCTGGCTTTGCAGGCGAACGTCACGCTGACCGGACGCGGGCCGCGCGATGCATCTCCCGGTGACAGCCCGCGCTCCGAAGCGGGCGAAAAGGACCGCATCTACAAAATCAACGCGCTGGCTTTGCGCTTTTACCGAGACGTTCTGGCCCGCTCTTCCGGCGCCCGTGATTACTTGCAGGAGCGCGGGCTGGTTCATGCGGCTCAGGAAGCGTTTTCGCTGGGGTTCGCTGCCGACGAATGGGACGGCCTCTGCCGGCATTTGACTCAAAAAGGCGTCGCGCTGGCCGACGCCGAAAAAGCGGGGCTGGTCACCATCGGCGAGCGCGGGACGTTCGACAAGCTGCGGGGGCGGCTGATCTTTCCGATTTTTGACGTGCAGGAGCGGCCGATTGCCTTTGGCGGGCGGCTGATTGCCGAAGCGCGGCCCGGACAGCCGAAATACTGGAACTCGCCGGAAACGCCTGTTTTTTCCAAGAGCCGCACCCTGTACGGCCTGTGGCGTGCCAGAAAAGCCGTCGCCGCCCGCGAGCAGGCGATTGTCGTGGAAGGCTACACGGATGTCATCGCCTGCCATCAAGCTGGATTTGAGAACGTCGTCGCCACGCTGGGAACATCGCTGACCGAAGAGCATGTCCAGACACTGGCACGGCTGGCGTCCGTGGTCCTGCTGGCGTTTGATGCCGACTCCGCAGGACTAAAAGCCGCTGCGCGGGCCGCACAGATTTTTGAGGCGCAGGAAGTGGAAGTGCGCGTTCTGGACCTGCCTGAAGGCGAAGACCCGGACAGCCTGCTGCGCTCCGGCAAGCGCCTCGTGTTTGAGCAGGCCGTTGAAAACGCGCTGCCGCTGACCGAATATCGCATCAAGCGCTTGATCCGCAAGGGGCCGTCAGAAACCGATCGAGACCGCGTGGCGCTGTTCCGAAAAGCGCTGCCGATTCTTGCGTCGGTTCCTACCATGCTGGAGCGAGAACAGTACGTCAAGATGCTTGCTCCGTACCATCCGCACTACGGTGCAGGTGCGGCGTTTGCGGAAGAACATATTCGTCACGATGTCGCCGCGCAGCTTGCCGGCCAAAGCAGTCAGAGTGGCGGCAGTCAATTTTACGAAACGCGCAGCCGCCGTCCTGCGCCGGTTCCAATGCCGCCGCCTGGGGGC
>CAXUBO010000201.1:2744-5193 GCA_964249345.1 uncultured Armatimonadales bacterium
CGACCGAGCAGGCGGAGCGGCATTTGCTCCGGGCGATGGTCAGCGAAGACCCGGCGCTGGCCGGTCCGGCGCTGGACGCAATCACGCCGGACGAGTTCCATTCCGGCTGGGCGAGAGCGTTGGCATTGTTTATGCAGGAGCAGTACCGGCAGGGGCAGCCGCTGGAGCCGAACGCTGTGCTGGCGGCGCTGGGGGACGATCCCCGCGCTGACACGCTGGCGGGCCTGCTGATGAACAGCAGCGAAGAGCCGCTGCTGCCGGAGGCGCTGGCCGGAGAAATCGCACATTTAAAAGACCGTGCCAAAGAGCAGACGCTGGCAGGACTGAAGCAGCGCATCGCCGAAGGCACGGCGGATACGGAGACGCTGCGGCAGTTTGCCCAGCTTCAAAGCGAGCTGCGCGGGACACCGAAGTCCCCAGCGGGCCGCGAAGGAAAATAAACGTGCTGATAGGAAACAATCTGACCGGGAACGCGGGCATTGCTGCTGCGCCGTCCCCAACGGATCGCGAGAGTACGGATCGCGAAGGCAGAAATACGGGGCGCGACCGGGTAGAACTGGACGACAGCAGCCTGGGCGACAGCAGCCTCGGCGAAGCGGCCCTGGATGATGTCCTGCAATTCATGGATGAAGACGTGCCGGCAGTCCGCCGTGCCTCCGAGCTGGCGTCCGCGGCCTTCGCCGAAGAAGACCGAGGCGTGCCGCCGCCCGATTTAACGCCCGAAGATTTGTCTGTCCTGGAAGGTCTGCCGCTCGACGACTCCGTGCGAATGTGGCTGCGCGAAGTTGGGCGGACCCATCTGCTGACGCTGCAAGAAGAAATCCGGCTTGCCAAGCGAATCGAGCGGGGCGACCCCGAAGCGAAAGCGCTCCTGACCGAAGCGAACCTGCGGCTTGTCGTGTCCATTGCCAAGCGGTACACCCTGCGCGGCATGTCGTTCCCCGATCTTATTCAGGAAGGCAACATCGGCCTCATCCGGGCCGTGGAGAAGTTCGACTACCGCAAAGGCTACAAGTTCAGCACCTACGCGACTTGGTGGATACGCCAGGCCATCACTCGCGCGATTGCCGACCAGGGCCGAACCATCCGCATTCCCGTCCACATGGTAGAAACCATCAACCGCTTGGTCAAAGCTGGCAGCCACCTGCTGCAAACGCTGGGCCGTGAGGCGACTTTGGAAGAAATCGCCGCTGAGATGGACCTTTCCGTCGAGCGTGTTTCCGAGATCATGCGGATCGCCCCGGAGCCGCTGTCTCTGGAAACGCCGATTGGCGAGGAAGAAGACAGCCGCCTCTCCGATTTCCTGCCCGATGACGAATCTTCTTCTCCGAATGATTCCGCGACATTCGTTCTCCTGCGCGAGAAAATCGACGAGGCCCTTTCCTCTCTGACCCCCCGCGAGCGCGACGTTCTCAAAATGCGCTTCGGCCTGGACGACGGCTACCCGCACACGCTGGAAGAAGTCGGACGCCATTTTGAGGTGACTCGCGAGCGCATCCGGCAGATTGAAGCCAAAGCCCTCAAAAAACTCCGCCACCCCAGCAAATGCCGCCTCCGCGAGTATGTTGAATAGGAGACTAAGCCATGAACACAGCGACATTGTCTGCTCACTTTGACGGCCAGCAGATTGTTCTTGATGAGCCGTATCGGTTAGAGCCTAACACAGCGTTGAGCGTGACAGTGCTTTCCGAGCCTGTTGGAGATGAGGAGCGGGCTGAGTGGGCAAGGCTTGGTCGGCAGAACCTAGCAGCCGCCTATGGTGATGATGAGCCTGAATATACTGCTGCTGACATTAAGAAACAAAACCCGTTGTACCGAGGGCCAAAAATGTGAACGTCGAAGAAGGGGAAGTTGTTCTTACGACGCTTCCACAGGCAGACGGTCAACTAAAAATACGTCCAGGGATTGCTCTGCGAATCATGCCGGCCTTTGGTGACATCCTCATCTGTGGTATCAGTACCCAAATGCATCATCAAGTGGTCGGTTTTGATGAGATCGTCTTGACTTCCGATGCAGACTTTGCAGCAAGTGGTTTGAGACTTAGCTCTTTGATTAGGCTGGATTTCCTCACCGTACAGCCGCTTGCTGACATTGGGGGAGTGATAGGTGCGATTTCAGTCACACGTCACGAGCGGCTTCTGCGTCAGCTCAGTGAGTATTTGATTGCCGACCTCGGTTCTTAATCTATTCCCCGTTCCATTTCCACTGCCCCTAACAAATAAATCCTGAAATTCACGCTGCCCCGTGTGCAAAAAAAGCAAATGTACGCTACAATAGGACTTCCCAACGCCAAAAATGACGGCGAGGGTGGGCAGCGCTGGTGCTGCTTTTTTGCGCCTGCTCGCGGCGGGCGCACTCTGCACGCTGAAGGGAACCGTCGTTTATGCTTTCTCATTTTTGCACATCTTCAGTGCTTCGCGCCGCCCGGCTTGGCCTGGCGTTTGTAGGG
>CAXUBO010000202.1:0-5146 GCA_964249345.1 uncultured Armatimonadales bacterium
CCGTGCCGGTGTCCTTGCCGTGCCGGTGTCCTTGCCGTGCCGGTGTCCTTGCCGTGCCGGTGTCCTTGCCGTCTTCGCTTGCTGCTTTTAATGTGCCGCCAAACTCGCCAGCCCGATGTCAATCCCCTGCCCGCCCGTCGTCTGATGGACATGGGCGGCAAGCACTACCGTTGCGCCCGGCTTCAGCAGCGCCGCCGCCGCCGGGGAAATGTCCAGCGGCTGGTAGCCGCTGTTGTAGCCGCCGTCCGACGCCGCCGGGACGCCGTTGACGTAAATCTCGACATCTTCGTCATGGTAAACCATAAACGAGAGATTGGAATAAGAGCCGGGCGGCAGCGTCACCGTGCGCCGCAGCCAGATGTCGCCGGGCGTGTCGTTCCAGTTGGTCCCCGTCGGGATGCCGCCAGGCGGATTATTGGCGAACGGCGCGTTGCCTGTCTTCCAAGCGCTGTCGTCAAAGCCCGGCTTTATCCAGTCGTCGCCCGGCTTCGCCGTCGTCACATAGCGCCAGGCGGCAGGCGTGACCTGCGACGTCGGGACAATGTACGTCGCCTTCGGGGCCGTCGGCAGCGGCGCCCAGCCCGCAGCCGCGACCTTGTCGCCCTGAGACCATTTGGCCCAGGCGGCGCGGTCGGAAAGCATTTTGATGAACAAGCCGCCGACTACCGGGCGAGCGTGCATTCCGCTGGAATGGATGTCATCGGTCGTGTACTCGTCCGCCAGCGGGTCGCGGGTGGAAGTCTGGGTCAAATAATCGTAGATGGGTGATACTAAAGTCTCAAAGTCCGACGGGCTATCGGCCAGCGTCGCGCTCCAAATAGTCCAGTCCGTTTTGGTAATGTGCGTCCGGCTGTCCAGCGGCACGCCGTAAGGCTGCATGACGGTCTTGTAGTAGGCCACTTCTTTGGCCCGGACTGCGGGCGGGAAGACATTCAATCCCAAAATCTGGTCCCACACCAAGTTGTACTTCTGGCTCCAGGTGCCGGGCTTGTCAAACGCCAGCAGGGACGCTTTGCCGGTGTCGGCGACGGCCATCCAGTGGTCGGCGTCCGCGCGGGCCAGCGCCGCGTATTTGTCCGCGCCTGCCGTGTCGCCCCGGCGCTTGCACATGTCGCCGTAAGCCGCAAGCGCGACAATGGCTTTGACCGACAAGTTGGCGTTATGGGCCAAATGCCCCATGAAATCATCGGTGCAAAGCTGGTCGCCGGGGTCAAGCCCGTACTGCGCCAGATAACCCGCCCACTTGGAAAGCGTCGGCCAGTAAGCGTCAACAAACTTCGCATTGCCGTCTTCCTGCGTGATTGCATCGCAAAGAATCAGCATGTTGCCGCTTTCTTCCACCGTCATCTCCTCGCCCGCATCGCCGGACGCCGAGGCGATAGGGTAGGTGCCGAGGTCATGCGGCGCGTTTGGAAACTTCCACACCGGCGAAGACGCATACGCCAGCACCGGCGCGACCGAGGCCTTGGCAAGCGTCGGGCTCAGCAGCACCAGCATCGGGTCCTGCGGAAAGATGACATCCACCGTGGCGATGTCGCCGTTTGAGGTATTTTCTTTGGTAAACAAAAGCGGCTGCTTGTTGGCATCAGCGGCGAGGCCGTTCGCCGCCAGGCATTCCCGGTATGCCAGCGCAATGATCTGCGCGTAGCGTGCGCCCCCCACGCGGGCGGCGTCGGCAGTCAAGCCGTCGTCAAACTCCGTGCAGCGCCGAACTAGGCTCGGATAGTCGTTCTCAGCGGCCTGGAACATCTCGGACGGGGTCGCGCCGTTTCGCTTCCAGTACGGCAGCAGGTTCTTTCCCGCCAGCTTAATCGAATACAGCTCGTCGTAACCGACCATCAGGTGCCGCGAGACCGGCGCGGCGGTGACGGGGCCGAGGTCAAACGTAAACGCCAGCACCGGCTGATGGTCGGACACGGCGCGGGGCGCCTGGGGATCGTCGGCCGCCGGCAGTGTGCCGTTTGAGACATATCCCGCCAGCAGCGCGTCATCCGCGCCGATGGCGGCTTTTGCGTCCGCCGACGGCGCGACCGCATACGCATAGCCCCAGTCAATGCGGGTGTCGTCGCCTGCGGGCCGCAGCAAAGTCTGGGCCTGGGTGCCGACACGCAGGGCCGTCAGCGGCCCCATCGCTTCGCGCTGCCAGGTCACGGCCTGGCCCGGCTCGTTGACGGCAAGCTGGGATGAGGTGCTGTCATACAAAGAAACCGTGTGCGGCCTGCCGTCGACTGAGCGCACGTTCCAAGTGATGTAGCTGAGGGGCCGGGCCATTACCTCTAAATCGTGCGGCAGCGCCGCCGTCATAAACGTCATCGTGACATGAACGGCGCTGTCCTCAAACTGGTAAATCGAGCGCGTCGGCGTCACCGTGACGCTTGTTTGCGGGAACGCCGGAACATCGGCGGGGTCATAGCCCATCAAGCGGTACGGCTTGCCGTCAATGCGAATCAGGCTCACCAAAGACGCCTGCCGATGGGTCCAGTGGACGGTGTTCGCGTCGTTCAAATGGTCGGCTTCCGACCAGACGCTGAGATACGGGTCGTTCGTCACCAGCGGCACCGCCGGAGGCCGGAACGCCGGGTCGGCGGAAACTGCTCCGGCAGCCAGCGCCGCCGTACAGGCCAGCGCCGTCGTCCAGCGGCCCAACCTAAGTCCAGAGTAAATCGGTTTCAAATTATGCCCTTTCCTGCAAGCTATCTTTTTATAAGCTGTCTTCAGATGATAAGCTGTCTTTTAATAACTGATGTTACGCAGTCGCTTTGACGGAAGACATGCGAGGGAGTGAACTCCTCTCGCTGAATAGCGTCCTTCGGACGAAAGATTTTGGATGAAAGATTAGGTTGCGCTTCTTCTCTGACCGTCCGAAGGACGCTATTCAGCGAGAGGAGTTCACTCCCTCGCTTTTTCCCCATACCTTGCGTAACATCAGTGAATAAGCTGTCTTCAGATAACTTGGCGAACAATCGCGGTGATATGGTGAAATCATTATATGCTGCAATTATCACTTGGCCAATGATAAAGCAGCGCTGAGGGTTTGTCAAGCAGGCGCAAGAAAGCCGGGGGTGTATAAACCCCCGGCAGTAAAACGTCCTTGGGAGGTGTAGAAGAGGCAGTGTGCGCTTCTTTATCCGAAGTATACTGCTTTGCCGGGGGTTTCTACACCCCCGGCGCTTGTGTCACAAAAATGTGATTGGGAGAAAATAAACTAAGAGCCACGCATCGTGAAGTGATACAAGTACGTTTTGCCGTCAGCGGGGCTGACCGAGGTCTGCATCAGATCGCTGACCCGCATGGCTTTGGCATGGCCGTCGCACATCAGGACATTCGATAGATCGGGAGCGCCATGCCGGAACACGACCGGGTTACCATCATTGAGGCTGTCGCCCTGGTTGTCACAGAAAATGGCCGGGTAGCTGCCCGATGTCCCCACATCCAGCACCGAACCATTGCAGCTTTCCTGGAAGCTGCCGGCCTCTTCCGTCAGCCAGATCGTGTTGGCGGGCGACTTCAGCGTGGAAATCGTGTAGCCGACATTCTGGCCGATGTTGTTGCCCGGTCCGACATCAGGATACGTTCCGCCCCAGTTGTAGGCGTTCATCGCGTAGCTGCCGTAGTAGCACTGGTTCGGCGTTCCCGGCTGGCCGGGCTGGCCGAGATTGTAATACGGGACATACTTGCCGGTGGCCGTGCTGTTTGTGCTGCCGCTAGGACCCGTAGGCGCTGCGCTTGTCGTTCCCTTCACGGTGTATGAGGAGGCGTCGCCGCTGTCATCCGGGCAGTGGTACACATCCACGCTTTTGACGTAGGGGTAAATCACGTCCATCCACTTGTACTTGATGTTGCCGGGGGTCGAGTCGGAAGCGTTGTAGCCGCCACCGCCGTACCACGAATCGGCAAGCAGTTCATTGTTGTCCTGGGAATACTGAATGAGGCCCAGGCCAAGTTGCTTCATGTTGGACAAGCAGGCGGTCTTGCGTGCGTTCTCGCGCACTTTTTGGAATACCGGGAACAGAATGGCGGCGAGAATGGCGATAATGGCGATGACGACGAGCAGCTCAATAAGCGTAAAGCCTTGCCGCTGACGAGTTTTCATGGGAACACCTCTTAATAAAGTAGATAAGGTCGATAAAGATTCAATGCAAAAAAGAACATCTCTGGGAAGCCGGCAGGGACGTTTTGCCCTTACCGGCTTAAAACCGTTCGGCTCTACTGAGACCGCTGGGTCAAATAGCCTAGATTGTTCTGCAAAGAGCCGTCGCCGGGCGCGGCATCGCAGTTGATGTTGATTGTGACGCCACAGTTGGGGCCGTCGGCGGCTGTGTTCGACTGAAAGCTGCCCCACATATTGATTGGAGTCGCAGTCTGCACCGGCAGCAGGGCCTTCACATGGCCGTCCAGGAACAGGCAATTCCAGCGGCCGTTGTGCGGAACAAAGCCGCGCGTGTTGGTGGCAAAGCCGCTGTTGTTAGGACCGCCGCCGCCCAGCCAGTCCCAGTATCCTAAACCATACTCACCCGCTGTGTCCGTTACGAGGATTTTGCTGGACGGCTCTTGAATGAAGCTGAGCGTAATTGGTTGAGAGGAATTAAGTGGATCATTATTGGGATCATAGCCAGGTGAACCAGGTTCTTTACGGTCGTCATAACTCTGTCCAACGGAATAGTTAAGGGCGTAAGACACCGGCAGGAACGGAGCGCCGTTGATCGCGCAGGAGGTCGGCGGTGTTGTATTCCCGTTCTTGCAGGTATGATCCGAGTTTCGGCCTGTTCCATCAGCCGAGAACTGAGCGCCGGGAATGTTGTCCGGGCAAAGATATACGCCGGTGGACTTCACATACGGGTAAATCGCCTGCTCCCAGTTCTCCTCATCGCCGAATTGTCCCCCTTGAAGGTTGATCATGGGATACACTTCGTCGCTGTCTTGGACATACTGGACAAAAGCCAAACCAATTTGCTTCTCATTGGAAGCGCAGGAAGCGGCACGGGCGTTCTCGCGAACTTTCTGGAAGACAGGGAACAGGATGGCGGCGAGGATGGCGATAATGGCGATGACGACGAGCAGTTCGATGAGCGTAAAGCCGGCGCGGCGGCGCGGCGGGGTGTTCGTAGTGAACATGGTTTCTCCTAATCAGTCGGTTAAGTGATAA
>CAXUBO010000203.1:0-4990 GCA_964249345.1 uncultured Armatimonadales bacterium
CACAGCACCCCGACAAAGGCAGAACTACTCTAAAAAAGGCAGAACTACTCTAAAACAGGCTGCTCAGATGGAGCATTGTCAGATGATTTAGTAGCCCCCCGCTATTTATGAGATACACTCTAATGAACACAAACCGGGCGGAGGACAAAATGAAAAGCGAACAGGTAAACAAGCGGCACGTTGGCCCGTATGGATGTCCCGTCGAAGCCTCTCTTGACGTGATCGGTGGAAAATGGAAAGGAGTTATCTTGTACTACCTCCTCAAAGAAAAAAAACGTTTTGGCGAACTGAGAAAATTGATACCGAATATTTCTCAGCAGTCTTTGACCCTGCAACTGCGCGAGTTGGAAAATGATGAGGTAATAGAGCGCATAGTATATGCCGAAGTTCCTCCGCGAGTCGAATACGCATTCACAGACTTTGGCAGAACGCTAGAGCCTATAATTATCTTGCTCTTGGATTGGGGAGAACGTTACAAGGAGCGTATCAGTGAGGCAAAGGGGCGATAGTATCAAGCCGTGACCATGCAAACCACTGTTTGCAAAAGAAGCAGCTCTAAGTTTAGCTCGTTGACTGTCGGGAACATTCGTTTGTTCTTATGATATAATAGCGGGCAAGCCATATGCAATTAAGCAAGCTGGCTAAGAGACGCTGAAAATGGCGAAAAAATCCACAAACCTCACTTCACTTTACAATAAGTATGGCAAAGCTATAGATGACAAACAGGCAGCGCTTTTTATCGGCGCTGGTTTGTCAACAGCCGCTCCTGCTAATCTAAAAGGTCGGCCGGATTTGCTTAGTCCGGCGCTTGCCGCTGGACTTGCCGCCTCAGGCGCACATCTTCGCGGACGCAGGCTATCTGGATCAGCACGAAGAAGCGCTGCTGGCAGACACCGGTTTGCATCTGGTGGCCCAGCGCCGCAAGAACAGCAAAGAGCCATTCTTGCCGTGGGTGAGCTATATTGCAAAGCGCAAGCGCATCAAGACGGTGTTCAGCCGGATTGCAGCAGCATTCGGGCGAACCATTTACGCAGTAACGCCGCGCGGCTTTGAGTTAAAGGGCTTTTTGACCGTGCTGGCTTACAGTATGCTCGCAATGACACAGAAACGCAACTTAGGTTATCTTACTCTGGCTCCCCCATTGTTGGGGGCTGGGGAGTCTTTTTCTTACGGAACTTCTCCGCCGCCTTCTCGGTTAAACCGGATAACCTGCGGGTAAGAACCCGGAGTCGTTCCTTGCCGAGCAGGGAAAACGCGAGGAGGCTTTTATGCCGTCATCTCAAGCTTTGTTTGACCAGTACCGAACCGTTCGCACGTTCAGCGAGAAGATTTGTGAGCCGTTAGTTCCCGAAGATTATGTTGTACAGGCGATGCCGGATGTCAGCCCGGCCAAGTGGCATCTGGCCCACACAAGCTGGTTTTATGAGACGTTTCTTTTAAAACCCCACTTGGACGGCTACGCTTCCATTCATCCCCAGTACGATTTTTTGTTTAATTCCTACTACAACGCGATTGGCGAGCGGCACTGCCGGGTCAAGCGCGGCGTGGTCTCGCGGCCTACGGTAGACGAAACGTATGCGTACCGGGCCTATGTAGACAAGCACATGGAAACGCTGCTGTGCGAAGCGGATGGCGCACGGCTTGCCGTGCTGGAGCCGCTCTTGACGCTAGGCCTGCACCATGAGCAGCAGCATCAAGAACTGATGGTGACGGATTTAAAGTACAACTTTTTTGAGAACCCGCTTTGCCCTATCTACCGCCCGCGCCGTGATGCGGCTGTCTGCGGCGTGCCGGAGATGGAATGGATCGCCTTCGGCGCAGGCGTTCAAGAGATCGGCTGGGAGGGCGGCGGCTTTGCGTTTGACAACGAGACGCCCCGGCACAAAGAGTATGTCTCGGCATTCGCGCTTGGCTCGCGCCTCGTGACAAACGGCGAATATCTGAAATTTATCGAAGACGGCGGCTACGAAAAACCCGAATACTGGCTGTCCGAAGGCTGGGGAACAGTGCAGAAGCTGGGCTGGTCGTCGCCGCTGTGCTGGTGGAACCAGCGCGGGACGTGGAAAGAGTTCACGCTGGCCGGCATGGAGGCTTTAGGTTTGGCCGCGCCGGTTTGCCATGTATCGCTGTTTGAGGCGGATGCTTACGCCCGCTGGGCGGGAGCGCGGCTTGCGACCGAAGCCGAATGGGAAACGGCGTCGGAAACGGTCCCCCTGTGCGGCAATTTTGCGGGTTCTGGCCGCTTCCACCCTGCGCCGCTCCTTCCCGCCGATGCACAGCCCGGCAAGCTGCATCAGATGTTCGGCGACGTGTGGGAGTGGACCCGCAGCCAGTACACGCCTTATCCCGGCTATGCCCCGCCGCCGGGCGCTTTGGGCGAGTATAACGGCAAGTTCATGTGCAACCAGTTTGTGCTGCGCGGCGGCTCCTGCGCGACTTCGCACTCGCACATGCGGGCGACCTACCGCAATTTCTTTCCGCCGGATGCCCGCTGGCAGTTTATGGGCATTCGTTTGGCGAAAGATGTTTAACCCAAGATAAAGAGCCGGGGTTGTGGAAAATCTCGGCAGGAAATGTCTTTCGGACACAGAGCAGGCCGATTGGTCTGCAATCTTCGTGCGAAGCACGCTTCTTTGCCGGGGTTTTCCATAACCCCGGCACTCAGAAAGGCGCCCTATGACACTCACGGCAGCGACGCCGCCTTTGACCTCAACGCTGATGTCAGACGCCCCCAGCCTGTTCTTTCTCGAAGAAGCGTTGGCCGGCCTCAAAAACCCGCAAAAGACGCTGCCCTGCAAATACTTTTACGACCTGCGCGGCTCCCAGCTTTTTGATCAAATCTGCGGCCTGCCCGAATACTACCCAACCCGCACGGAAGCCGGCATCATGGAAGACAACATCGCCGAAATGGCATCGGTGTTCGGCGAAGGCTGCCTGCTGATTGAATACGGCAGCGGCAGCAGCACCAAGACGCGCATTCTGCTGGACCACCTACCGCATCTGGCCGGCTATGTGCCGATGGACATTTCGCGGGAGCATCTGCACCAGACGGCAGACAGCCTGGCGGCGGCGTATCCTCATTTGGAGATTTTGCCCCTGTGCGCGGACTACACGGCCCCGTTTGAGCTGCCGGAAGCGACCCGGCCCGTGCAGTCGCGCGTTGTTTATTTTCCCGGCTCCACGATCGGTAATTTTCACCGGCCCGAAGCGGCAGCGTTCCTGCGCGGCATCGCGGACGTTTGTGGTCCGGGCGGCGGGCTTCTTGTTGGGGTAGACCTGCGGAAGTCGCCCACAGTTTTAGAGCCTGCGTACAACGATGCCCAGGGCATCACGGCGGAGTTTAATCTGAACCTGCTGCGGCGGATGAACGCGGAGTTAGGGGCGAGTTTTGATTTGGACGGCTTCGCTCATCAGGCCTTTTACCAGGAAGACATCGGACGGATCGAGATGCACCTGCTTGCTTTAAAAGCGCAGGCGGTTCAAGTCGGCGGCGAAACGATTTGTTTTGAGGCAGGCGAAACCATCTGGACGGAATGCTCCTACAAGTACAGCCTGCCGGAGTTCGCGGCGCTGGCCGGCTCTGCGGGGTTTGAGGTCCGGCAGGTGTGGACCGACCCGGAGCAAAAGTTCAGCGTCCAGTATTTAACTGTCCTTTAGTATTTAACTGTCCTTTAGCGCTTGCAGCCCGTTCCATCAGCACCCACTGACGTGGCTGCTGCTCACGCCCGTAGACGGTAAACAAGCGCGGGGCCACGGCAAAGCGGTAGCCGTTCCCTGCCGCCCACCCTTGCAGCTCCCGGTCCGCCCCATCGGGGTTGGGATCACTGCTGGCGACAAACACGCCTTTGCCGGGACACGGCATTCGGTAAATCATCCTATCCTCCGAAAAAACTCAGCAAAAGAGAATCCAGCAAAAGAGAATCCATCGAAAAAAATGCTGTCAAGTCACTGTCGCAACCCCCCAAGAGCGGCTGCGTTCCGCCTGCGCCGTTGCAGAGGAAGCAGCCGCCGGGCGGGCCGAAAAGAGGACCTGGCGGCCTCGGCACGCGGAACGCTCTTCCCACACTTCCAGGACAAGAACGGCTCCGGCAGGCGATCCCGCCTACACTTTTCATTATGCCGCCTGCCCGAAAAACACTCACTGCTTGGATTGCGGGTTTTGTTTGGATTGTAGGTATACTTAGCCTCAAAATGTGCCATTTTAAGACGTGCCGTTCAAGGAGCAGCCATGCCTTATTATCCTCTTTACCGAGCCAGTGCGGAGCTGTACCTGTGGGCCAGCGCGTTTGTGTCCCCCGTTCTTTGCGTTTTAGGCTGGCTGCTGCTGGGGAGGGCTATCCACAAGCACCTTCAGTCTTATGTTTACTGGCTCTTGCCTTTGCAGATTGGCAGCAGCCTGACCGCCCTCGCGCTGCTGCTGACTGCCTTCTTGGGAGCAACCCATTCGCGTGATTACGCCCTGGGATGCGTTGTTTATCTTTTGCCCTTGGCCGGCCTTCCTTTTCACGTTGTCTGGCTTGTGCGGCTTTGGAGGACACTCACAAGCCTGCCGCCGAGCGTGGGGGAGCCGCCGGTGCAGAACATGGAACAAGACGCAGGCGTCTGGCCGCCACAGCCCCGGCGGTAGCCTGCCGACTGGATAATTTTATGCTGGAAGTCAAACCCATCCTGCCGCAGCACTGGCCGCTGCTGAAAGACGTTCGCCTGCGGGCGCTGGCCGACGCGCCGGATGCGTTCGGCACGACTTGGGCTGAGGCGCAGGCGTACTGCGACGCCGAATGGCAGGCGCGGGCGCAGCGTTTTTCCGAGACGTCGCCTGCGGCTGGGTGCCTTGCGTTTCTGGACGCTGTCCCCTGCGGCATGGCAAGCGCCTACCTTTCGGCAGAAGACGCCCAAGCTGCCGAGCTGACAGCCTTTTGGGTCGCCCCGCAGCAGCGCGGCTTGGGCGTTGCGGACGCGCTGGTCGCGTTCCTTGCCGACTGGGCCGCGT
>CAXUBO010000204.1:0-4937 GCA_964249345.1 uncultured Armatimonadales bacterium
GTTTTGCGGGAGCGCATGATGCCGCCGAGCGGCTGATGGGCAGCGAGGGCGTGCCAGGGGTTGAACGATAACCCGTCATCAACATAGACGCGGCGCTCCGGACTGTACGTTTCCTGCGGCAGGGCCGTGATTTTTGCGACTGCTATATAGCGGCTGAGGTCTTCGGGCCACTCAGCGGCGGCGTTTTCCACCGGCATCTTTTCCAAATCCGTGCAAAGCTGGACACGGACTTCCCACACCGCGGTTTCGGTTTGGAAGAACTCCTGCACAGCTTCTTTCAGCGCGGAATAGTGGCCGCGCGTGTGGATTTTCTCGCCGTCCAGCGCCAGCAGGTTTTCCGACAAGGGCGCAATCACAATTTTGGCGATGTAGTCGCCATAGCGCAGGGGAGCGGCGCTGCCGAAAGTTTCGCTGAGAATATGGGTTTTCGGGTATCCTAGCCCTTCCAGCTTTGCGCTGGGATGACCGACCGCCGACAGCACGGCATTGGCCCCGCGTGCGGCATCGGACACAACCTGCTTGAACTCGACAGGATCATAGGCGTTCTTTTCAATGATTTTCTGCTGCTGCAAGAACTCCGCGGCATCTTTATCTGCAAACGTCTTGCCGTTGATAAACACGAAGTCCTGTGTGGTTTCGCCCGTATGGCCCGGCAGCATCTCTTGGCCTTCGATGCCGACTACCTTGACAGCCAGTCCACGCGGGGTCGAGATGCTGTCGGGCAGGATGTCGCCGGGGTTTGTCGAGAAGCGTATAATCACGGGGTATGACGCAGCCTGGGCAAACAAGCCCTGCGCCAGCGGCTCCGGCAGGTCGCCGTAAACTTCCATCTCCGCTTTCAGCAGGCCGTGGCTTTTGGCATGAACCGGGCGCAGTCCATGGCGAAAGCGGTCCAGCATGTTCTCACCGATCCGCTCCATGACAGCGTTGATCTCGGCATTTGTCTCGTCTTCGTGCGGCTGTTTTTCTTCCACCGACCGGCTGTACCGGACATAATTCAGTGACGTGGTCTCGTGAGACATGACTCAAGTTCCCTTCTTGTCCCGTCTGGTGCGGTTATGCTGGCTTAGTACCCAAAAATCCCTGCGCCGCTGCGTCTTGAATGAGCGCCTCTGCGTATTCCCAGAGCGTCTGCGAGCCTTCATCCATGTGGCGGTTTAGGGTCAAGACGTGCTGCTTCGTGATGCCATGCTCCTGCCACGAGCGGCCCTGCGTATGGGAGTTATGCAGCAGTGGCATCAATCTATCCAAGGCGGCGGCGAACTTGGCTTCCGGCGTTTCCCGTGCCTCGAACTCCTGCCACAGTGCGGTCAGCTCCGCTTGCTGGTCTTCGGGCAGCAGGCCGAAGATGCGCCGGGCGGCGGCGTTCTCACGCTCGGCTTTCGTGACGTTTCCGGCGGCGTCATAAATATAAGTGTCGCCGGAATCAATCTCCACAATGTCATGCACCAAAAGCATCTTGAGAACCCGAAGCGTGTCAACTTCAGCGTTTGCATGTTCCGCCAGCACCAGGGCCATGACGGATAAATGCCACGAATGCTCCGCCGAGTTCTCATGGCGCGTTTCATTCAAGAGATAAGACCGGCGCAGGATGCTTTTGAGCCGGTCCACTTCCAAAATAAACGTAATCTGCTGTTCAAGTCGCTGTGTGTTCAAGCACTGCTCCCAGTTTCTGCAAGGTTAAAAAGCCGCTCATAGCATGATAACCGTGTTCTCCGGCACTCGGCCAGTATAAAGATAAGCCGAGTGCTTTGGGCGCAACTCCACGGCTTTTCGATAGACCTCATCACGATCTGCACTGTGACAAAGCACCCTGCCGCGTACAACTTGCAAGTCTTCCGTCAGTTCAGGATCGCCGAGCAACACCCATTCTGCATCAAAGCGCTCCTTGATTTCTTTCACAGTCAGCATTTCGTTAGCGGCTGCCATTTCATGCACAGGACAATCTCGTAGCGCAACCTCAAACGCTTGTAAGAATGACAGCAGCTTTTCTCGCGTGACCTCGCCGTCAGCAAGTGCATTTAGAAACGGCACAACAACTTTACGGGAGCGGTCTTGCACCTGCGCGGTTAGCTCTTTGATCTGTCCCAAAGCTTTCAGCACCGCTTGATGCCCCTCTTTGCGGCTCCAGTCTGTAACCCGTGTAGGCTCCTGAGAGATCGCATCTATGCCGCAGCACTCGCGGACGCAAATCGTCTCGCTGTGCAGAAAGCAGTCACGCAAAGGTACAGGTACTTCGAGTTCAACCGTTTCCATTCTAAAAATAGCCTTCTTTTTTGCGGTCTTCCATGGCGGCTTCGGAGCGCTTGTCGTCGGCGCGGGTGCCGCGCTCGGTTTGGCGGGAAGCGGCGACTTCCTGTATGATTTCTTCCAAGCTGTTGGCAGGCGACAGGACTGCGCCGGTGCAGGTCATGTCGCCGATGGTGCGGAAGCGGACTTGACGGACTTCAGGCGCTTCAGTCGGGCGCGTGTTCAGGTAGTCGGAAGCGGCCAGCAGGTTGCCGTCGCGGTCGATGACTTCGCGCTGATGCGTGAAATAAAGAGAAGGCAGGGGAATTTGTTCCTGCAATATGTACTGCCAAACATCCATCTCGGTCCAGTTGGAAATGGGAAACACCCGGAAATGCTCCCCCAAATGCTTGTGGCCGTTGAACAGGTTCCAAAGCTCAGGACGCTGGTTTTTCGGGTCCCACTGGCCGAACTCGTCTCGGTGCGAGAAAAAACGCTCTTTGGCCCGCGCTTTTTCCTCGTCCCGGCGTGCGCCGCCAAGCGCGGCATCAATTTTCAGCTCTTCTAAGGCATCCAAAAGTGTGACGGTCTGGAGCAGATTGCGGCTGGCGTTGTAGCCTTTTTCTTCCACAGCTCGGCCTGCGTCAATCGAGTCCTGCACGGAGCGGACTAAAAGCTTGGCTCCAATGGTTTCCATCCACTCGTCCCGGTAGGAAAGCGTTTCAGGAAAATTGTGGCCGGTATCAATATGCAGCAGGGGAAAGGGGATACGCGCGGGCCAAAAGGCTTTGCGGGCCAGGTGGCTTAAAATAATCGAGTCTTTGCCGCCGGAAAACAGCAGCACAGGCCGCTCAAACTGGGCGGCCACTTCGCGGATGACAAAGATTGCCTCCGCTTCCAGCTCTTGAAGATGGGACAGCACACGAGAAGAAGAAAGCATGACAGTCATAACCTTTATTCTACCACAACGCGGTGATAAAGAAAAAAGGCCGTGGCCTGCCGAAAAGTTCCCTCACTGTTACGCCGGGGCTAATAGGCTGGGGCTAATGCGTCTGAAACAAGAATGCCGGATAGCCGTCCTTTTTCAGCAGCCGCACCTGCGTGTCGGCGTCAGCCCGGCGGGTAAAATCCCCGGTTTCGACGCGGTAGACCGCTTTGCCGCTGCCGTCCGTGCCGGTCCGCACAAGCGCATGGAAGCCCCGCCCGCGCAGCGCCCCGGCAAGGGTTGCGGCAATGCGCGGGATCGGGAACACTGCCGCCGCGACATGATACGGTACGGACACGGGAGCGGAACGCCGCTTCGGCGGGTTCGGCTTGGATGTGTTTAGTTTCCCCGCAGCTTTCGCCGCCAAATGGGGCTTGGGAACAATTGGCCTCACGGTCAGGAGTTTCGCCGCGATATGAACCGGAGCGGGCAGTACAGGCAGCGGCGCGGAAGCCGGCGCATCCACGAAAATCGGCACCGGATGGGAAAACACGCCGTTTTTGCGGCTGTCCAGGGCGCTGGCTGTGAACAAGTACCGGCCCGGCAAAAGCGGCGTCCAGGTGGTGCTGGACAGGCTGCCCTGCGCCAGCGAAAGCAGGGACTTCGGGCCGCCGTCCTTGCCGTAGGAAACGGCCAGCGTCGCGCTTTGTCCCAGCGGCAGGGCCGCATATACCGAGATCGTTACCGGAGTCCCGACCGCCACATGCTTGCCTTTGTAGGCGCTGTACAGCGTGACGGAAAGTGGCACCGGGGCCGCGCTGACAGGAACCGGCGCGGCAGGGGACGGCGCTGTTGTCGTAAGTACAGGCGTGTGGACGACGGCGCTGCTTGGCGCCGCGCTGCTCCGAGGCGGCGCGGCAGGCCGTAATGGAACACTTAACGCAGCGGCTGACTGCATGGGAACAGCATTTCGGGGAACAGCATTTCGGGGAACAGCATCTTTGAAGACAGCATTTCGGGGATGCTGCCGGCGAAGCAGGGGCGGCAGCAGCAGCAGCAGCGCGGCGGCAAGCAGGGTCCAGGGCAGGATTTGCCAGAGCGGAAAGCGCCGGTCGCGCTCGGCTGGGCTGCCTTCGGCTGGACTGCTTTCTGGCCGCCCGCCTTCCGGCAGCGGGCTTTGGCTCGGCGGCGTGCCCTGCATCTGATCCTGTATCTGGTCGCAGTGGAAGCAGTGAGGACTATTGTGAGGCAGCTCAGTGCCGCACTGGGAACACGTTCGGGGCATAACTCATTTTTCCCGATTTCCCCTGATTTTTAACCTTGCCCGCCGCCCGCGCTTGACTGAGAGATCGCCGGGTATACTTGCAGGCATGGCAGAGCAAACAGCGGATCAATGGGAAACTCCGGCGTGGAACCTGGACGCCGCGCAGTGGGAAGCGATTTTCCGGCGTGCGGCTACGTCCCCGAACGCGCTGGAAGACGGCGCGTTTGTTGAGATTGTCGGCGATGCGGACGCCGCCCCGCGCGAGCTGGTTTTCTTTGCCACGGCCCGCAACAAGCCGTCCGGCTGGGCATACCCCTTCCTGGAGGCCGTCCCGCGCGGCAGCGTCTTTGGCGCGTCCATTGGCCGGGTGTGGCATGAGCCGGACACGGGCGCAGTGGAATTTGAAGTGTCCCTGCTTGCCGCCGCGCAGACCCTCGCCGCCGACTACGAAAGCGGCGCGTCGGACTTAGACTTCGTCACTTACGAGCAGGCCGTGGAACAAGCCGTGCGCGGCACTCC
>CAXUBO010000205.1:0-4925 GCA_964249345.1 uncultured Armatimonadales bacterium
CTGTTGGAGGCGCTGGGGCGGGGGTACGTCGCCCAAGTGGATGCGCTGCTGGGGAGCGTGTACCCGCAGCTTGGGGTGCGCGTGGTCAACATGGGCCTCGGCGGGAACACGGTGCGGGATTTAGAAAAACGCTGGCAGTCGGATGTCCTGGATTTAGAGCCAAATTGGGTGTCGGTGATGATCGGCATCAATGACGTGTGGCGGCAGTTTGACTTGCCGCGTCAGCCGGAAACCCATGTCGGGCCGGATGAGTACGCCGAAACGCTGGACGCGCTGGTGGCGAAGACGCTGCCCCATGTCAAACAAATGGCGCTGATGACGCCGTTTTATTTGGAGCCGAACCGATCCGACCCAATGCGGGCTAGAATGGATGAGTACGGCGGCATTGTCAAAAACCTGGCGGCGAAGCATGGGACGCTTTTCGTAGACACGCAGGCGGCGTTTGACGAAGTCTTGCAGCACTTGTACCCGGCGACGCTTTCCTGGGACCGGGTGCATCCGAGTCAGACCGGCCACATGGTCATTGCCCGCGCCTTTTTGAACGCGCTTGACTTTGTTTGGTAGGGTCTGCTTTTTTGGGTACAAGAAGCTAAACAAACCCCGTGAGTGATCCTCGCAAGCCGTTTTCTTGTACGCCGTCACTTAGAAAGCAGTCAAATCATGTCGTCCTGGCTGGATCGGGAGCGCACGGTCGCGCCGCCCGGCTTTAACCGCTGGCTTGTGCCGCCGGCGGCTCTCGCTATTCACTTGTCTGTGGGGCAGGCGTATGCGTTCAGCGTGTTTAACATGCCGCTGACTCAGCTTCTTGGCATCACGAAATCTGCGCCGGGCGACTGGAACAAGGTTCAGGTAGGCTGGATTTTTTCCATTGCCATTGTTTGTCTCGGTCTGAGCGCCGCCGTGTTCGGCAAGTGGATGGAACGCGCGGGGCCGCGCAAGGCGATGCTGGCGTCGGCGCTGTGCTTCGGCTCCGGCTTTTATGTGGCGGCGCTTGGGCTGGGCCTGCACATTCTTCCGCTGGTGTACCTCGGCTACGGCGTCTTGGGCGGCATCGGGCTGGGCATTGGGTATATCTCGCCGGTGTCCACGCTGATCAAGTGGTTCCCGGACCGGCCCGGCATGGCGACGGGGCTGGCGATTATGGGGTTCGGCGGCGGGGCGCTGATTGGAGCGCCGCTGGAAGACGGCCTGATGAAGCACTTCATCTCGGCCACGGATACCGGCATTGTGCAGACGTTCATGGTCATGGGCGCATTCTACTTTGCCGCCATGCTGTTCGGCGTCTTCACGGTGCGCGTTCCCGTGGAAGGCTGGATGCCGGACGGCCTCGTCCCTGTCGAAAACAAGAGCGCTTTGGTGTCCGCGCAGGGGGTCACGGCAGCGGACGCGATCAAGACCCCGCAGTTTTATCTGCTGTGGGGTGTGCTGTTTTTCAATGTCACGGCGGGAATTGGGCTGCTGTACTCCGCGTCGCCGATGATTCAAGCCTTGTTCCCGCATGTCGGCAAAAGCGCGGCGGCGGGCTTTGTCGGGCTTCTCAGCTTGTTTAATCTGGCAGGCCGCTTTTTGTGGTCGTCGCTGTCCGACAAAATTGGGCGCAAGCCGACGTATTTCATTTACTTTGCGCTTGGCTGCGTGCTGTACCTCTTCGTGCCGATTGCCGCACATTTGGGCAGTATCGGGCTGTTTATCGGCAGTGCGGCGCTGATTATCTCCATGTACGGCGGCGGCTTTTCCACAATCCCGGCCTACCTGCGCGACTTGTTCGGGACACTGCAAGTCGGCGCGATCCACGGGCGTCTTTTGACAGCCTGGTCTGCCGCCGGCATCGCCGGGCCGCTGCTGTTCACGACCCTGGGCGAGTACCAGAAGTCGCATCATGTTCCCGCGGCGCAGCAGTACAACTTGCCCCTGCACATCATGGCGGGACTGCTGGTGCTGGGCTTCTTCTGCAACCTTCTGGTTGCAGCCGTGACGTCGCATTATGCACCGGAAGATCAGCTTCCTCTGCTCCAAGAGCAGGCCACGCATTAGGAGAAATAACTCATGGGAACGGCACCGATTTTGGTTTTTCGCTGGCTGGTCGTCAGCCTGCCGCTGGCTTGGGGTATTATACAAACACTGCACAAGTCAATGGCTTTGTTTCAGTAGAAACTCCGCAATCAAGAACCCGGCACTGCAAGTGCCGGTCCACTCTGGAATGAAGGTGTCTCCGACACTGAAGATTAGCGATTGAAGAGCAGCAAACACTCTGCGTCTTAATCCTCAGTCCCGCAGGGACTTTCACTCCAAAGTAGACCGGCACTTGCAGTGCCGGGTCAACCCAAGAGGATAGTTATGGCACATACCATCGTTGTGATGGAAGGCGATCAAACCGGGCAGGAACTGTTAGCCGAAGCGCTGCGAGTGCTTGACCCAGGCGTGACCAAAGTGGACGTTCAGTTTGAAACCTACGATCTGTCGCTGGAAAACCGGCGGGCGACGGGGAACCAGGTCGTCCATGATGCCGCCCAGGCGATGAAGCGGCACGGGCTGGGGCTGAAAGCCGCGACAATCACGCCGGAAATCAAGGGCGATGTCGGGTCCCCGAATGCCATTCTGCGCTCCGAGATTGACGGCACGGTGATTGTCCGTACCGGGCGGCGTCTGCCGGGCGTGATGTCCGTCGGCGGCGTGTTCGCTCCGATGTCGGTGGTTCGCATGGCGGTCGGGGACGCTTACGGCGCGAAGGAATGGCGCGAAGGCGAAGGCTACGCGGAGAAGTCGTACCGCACGGAAACGCTGGACCGGGGCGTCTGCCGCATGGTCGCGGAATTTGCGTTTCGCCATGCCCGCAAAATGGGCGCGAAAGTGTTTGGCGGTCCGAAGTACACCGTCTCGCCGATTTATGAAGGCATGTTCAAGGAAGAAATGGACGCGGCGGCGAAGAAGTTTCCCGACGTGCGCTATGAGCCGCAGCTTATTGATGCGACTTACGCTCTGCTGCTGGCGCGGGCGTCCGAGCCGCTGGTCATTCCTGCGCTGAACCGCGACGGCGACTGTTTAAGTGATTTGGTGCTGGCGTTCTACGGGTCCATCGCCGGCTCCGAGTCACTGCTGATCGCCTTTGATGACAAGTTCGAGCCGAAAGTGGTGATGACCGAAGCGCCCCACGGCACGGCGCCGTCTCTGCAAGGCAAAAACTTGGCAAACCCGCTGGCGATGATCCTGGCGGGCGCGTCCCTGCTGACTTATATCCCGACCCCGGCCGCCATTCGCGCCTCCCGCGCCATTTATGAATCGGCGCTTGAGGCCATCCACGACGGCCTCCGCACGTCCGACCTCGGCGGCGGCTCAACGACTTCCGAGTTCACCGACTCGGTCATCCACCGCGTTCAAAGCAAAGTCGAAGTCTGGGAAACGCTGGGCGAACGATAACTTTGTGTCCAAAACATCTGTTAATCTGCTATTAAATAATCTGCTATTAAATAATCTGCTGTTAAGCGCAGTTTTGTGCCTCGGCCTTGCCGAAGGCAGCGCGGCCCAGAACAAGGCCGTCACAATTACGGTGCAGCCGGGCGAACGGCAGGTATTCGCGGGATTGGGTGCAAGCATCTTTCCCTGGACGCCTGCTGCAATTTACAACGCGCAGGTGACGCCTGCCGAGACGCGCGAAATGGCCCGGCTGCTTTGGCATGACGCCCGGCTGCGCTCGGTTCGTCTTTGGATACATCCCGGCGAGGAGTCCGTAGACTTCTATGTAGACGGCTATGTTGGGACGCACAAGCTGCCCGACGCGATTGCCGCCGGGGCGACTGATCTCATTTTAGCGCCCGACCACATGCCGCCGTCCATGAATGACGGCCACGGCTTTGTGCGCGGCGATGCCATCCCGCAGTACGCCGCGCTGCTGGCGGACTTTATCGCGCAGTTCAAGGCCAAGACCGGCATTTTGATTAACCACTGCGGCGTGCTGAACGAGCCGAACGACCGGCCCGTGAAACCGTCGGACGCGCAGTGGCCCGTTCTCATCAAAGCCCTTCGCGCGGCCCTGGACTCGCGCGGCCTGCAAGCCGTCGGCATTGTCGCGCCTGAGTCGGCAACCTGCGGCGCGGACGCTTACGCCGTCGTAGACAGCATGGACGCAGACCCTGCTGCCTGGAAGGATTTGCAAGGCATCGCGACGCACTCCTATAATAATGCCGCAACCGAAGACATGGCCCAGAAATCGCGGGGCAAGCAATACTGGACGACAGAATCCGGCGGCATTACGGACGCCGACGAAGACGCGCACGATAGTTTGCAGGCGGCAAGCATCGCGTCGCACTTCTTAAACGATGTCAACCACGGCGTCACGCACTGGCAGTTCTTTATCGGCGCGGAGCAGGCGGACCCTAGAGGCAATACCGACCGCATTCTCAAATATGACCTGCCCTATCATCTGACAATTCTGCAAAAGTACTTTTACTTGCAGCAGATCACGCAGGCGTTTGATGTCGGGGCCGTGTTCCGGCACAGCCTCAGCAGCTTAGACGGCGAGATGACCTATACCTACGGCAAAAAGCCGCACCTCAATGCCGCCGTGGCCCGGAACCCGGACGGCACCTGGGCGATTGGACTCAGCAACTTCACCGCGCCGGGGTTTCAGAACGCCGATGACGCTAAAAACTTTGCCCTGCACAACAGCGGCTATCACGCCGAGACTTACGCCGTCACCGTGCGTGTCCCGGAACTGGCCCCCGTCAAGTTTCTGCGCTTCGCCGTCTCCCGCTCCGACAGCCGCCTCGGCGACGCGCCTGCCGGTTATGCCGTGATGCACAGCGGCGTCGTCACGCTGCCGGGCGTTGAGCCGCTCAATTTAGTAACGCTTCGCAGCACAAAGTAGATCGCTATGCCCTTGCTGCCTGATAATCCGTTTACAAGCCTCACACTGATTGCCGCACCGG
>CAXUBO010000206.1:0-4877 GCA_964249345.1 uncultured Armatimonadales bacterium
TGTCCAGAATGCGGACTAGATGCCCGTCCCGCGCCAGCCGGACCGCGAGGTGCGACCCAATAAATCCCGCGCCGCCGGTGACGACTGAAAGTGTCAAACGCTGCTGCTTTCTATTTCTGTGTGATGACCTTGATTTTGACGGCATCCAAAGGTGCATCCACGGCTTGGAGCAGAGCCGTCAGCCGCAAGATCGTATCATCAGCGCTGCGGTTCATTTCCAGGTAAATGGTTTTGCCGGACACTGCGACATTTGCCATTGTTGTCATCGGTTTGCCTGTCGCCTGAGCATTATTGCCGTTAAGGAAGTATTTAGTTCCGGTTTTAGTTCCCGTAAAAGGCAGCGGCGGCAAGCCATAGTTCTCGCCGACAAACTTGACAATGCTCTGAGCTAACGCGCTCCACGACTTGACCTGAACTGCCTCTGCCTCACCTAGCTTCAGATGCGTGGGTCTTTGCCCAGGCACTAGATTAACATTTTGCGCCCAATAAGAAAGTGGAGGCAAATCCCCTTCTTTCACCGGGGGCAAGCCGATACCTATCAGCCGTTTGAGCGCGTCGGCGATGGCCGAGTCGCTCACAACAGACTGCGTTTCGGCGGCGACCGCCTTGCGGAGCGCCTTCCGCGTCGCCGACTGAGCATTCGCCAGTTCTTTCTCAACAATCGGCCCGATTTGACCGGCCAGCCAGGCGTGCGTGAGGCCGTCCGCCAGGATTGACGCGCGGGACAGCAGCCGCAGAGTATCGGCGGCGCTTGGCTCCCCGAACAAATCCTTGATTTCGAAGACCAGCTTTTCCGGCAGCGGCTTCAGCAGGTGCGCCTTGTAAATCAGCCACCGGCGGCCATTGGTCAGAACCGCCCATTCCGCGCCTTTGTTGACTGCATACCCAACTGCCTGCGCTTCTTCGGTTCCTCCAAGCGGCGCGTCTAGGGCTTTGACTTCTAAAAACCAGCGGCAGGGTTCGTGCGGCAGGATGGTGTAATCCGGGAACTGCTTGGTATGCGCGTTGTGGCTCTGCTTGTGAATTTCCAGCAGGCCATAGCCCAGCGCTTCCAAGAGCGGATTGATGACCCACAGCTCAGTCAGTGCTTCGTTGACCTTTGTGCCTGACGCTTGGGCGTTTGACAGAAGCGAGTGAATAGAAGCAATTTTTTCTTGCAGCGGGTCGGGTTCAGGCGTGTCCAAGCGGAACTCCAAGCAGCACTCAGGATAATTGTGTCAATACAAGGCTTCCGTCACAAACGCGCCAAGTTGTTCGGCGAGTTTGTAGATGTCCCGCAGGTCTACTTTTCTGATTTCATGCCGGCTGTTGACAGCCCAGGCTGTGCCATCCAGCCAGCGCATCTTGTCGTGGTTGACCTGCATGACGACCGCGACATTGTCGGCGGCAATGAAATCGGCAAGCTCGTCCAAAATCTCGTCTTCTTCAAAAAGCATTTCTTCCACGCACAAAAAGCCGTGCAGGTTCTCGGTGTTCTGGATCGGCTCAAAGTCCCAGCGGTCGCAAAACTCGAAAAACGCCTCAGCATCTTTGACGGCGAAATAGTTGGAGCGTATCATCGCAATTCTCCTTGTCGTTTCGGCGATTGCCGATGCCGAAGAGAATTGCTCGAAATGCACTCCGAAGTCAAGTCGAAAGCAGAGCCGAGGAGAAAACCACGCCCATTATACACCATCATACCGCGCTTCGGGGCAAATCTGCTATAATCGTTAATTATGGCTACCGCGACAAAAGCAAAAGATGACGCCCGCAAGCGCAATGTTTCTCTTCTGAACCGCAAGGCCCGGCATGAATACGAGATTGAAGAAACGTATGTCGCCGGGATTGCGCTGACGGGAACGGAAATCAAGTCGGTGCGTCTCGGCCTCGCCAATTTGCAGGACTCGTTCTGCCGCATCCAAAACGGCGAAGTCTGGGTCTACAACTTCTACATTGCCCCGTATGACCAGGGCAATCGGTATAACCCGGAGCCGCGCCGGCAGCGCAAGCTGCTGCTGCACAAGTGGCAGATTACAAAGATGACCACGCGGGTCAACGAGCGCGGCCTGTCGGTCATTCCGACCAAGCTGTTCTTTGACAACGGCTTTGCCAAGCTGGAAATCGGGGTCGGGCGCGGCAAAAAGCTCTGGGATAAGCGCGACTCCATCGCCGACCGCGACCGCGAGCGCGACGCCCGCCGGGAAGTGTTCGGGCGCGAGTAAAAGTTCATGACACTGCGCCTGCGCTTGCAGCCGACAATAGAGACTATCCAAGAGTTTGAGCTGGCGGCGGAAGAGCGCTACTGGACCGGCCTGGAGCGGATGACGCGCGGCGAGGGGGCAGCCGGGATTTATCTGCTGGGGTATGTCGCCGAAATGCTGCTCAAAAACAGCTATTTTCTACTGGATAGGTCAACCACGCCGACGTTCCCGATCGGGACGCAGTTAGGCCAAGCAAAGCTCGCATTGTCTATTTTCCTTCCTGGTAGGCCGTTCAAGAACTACCATGACCTTACGTTCTGGACTGATCTACTTATTGAAAAGCGGCAACAGGAAGCGCGTCCACTGCCGCCGAATGTTGAACTTGCTTTGGCGCAGCGTACACAACGTCTTGCAGACAATTGGTTTGTGGAACTGCGTTACCGCGCGGCACAGGCCACAGGGTCTGAAGTCAATGCCGTTTATGAAGACGTCACTTGGATTCGCAGCCATTACCGTGATGGCTCTTTGTATACTCCCCGGAGGTAAATAAATGTCTCTTGCACAGCGCCTTGTCGAAGAAATCCAAAATCCTCAGCCGGGAGCGGCGGAGCCGATTATTATTCTGGAAAGCCAGGGGCAGCAAACCCCGACGCATCTTTATGTGATTTGGAGCGAGTGGGGATAGTTTACGCAGTTGGAACGCTCGGAAATTGTTTTGGAAGCTTATCGCGTTGCAAAAGGATTAGTTTTTGCGTCTACCCTTCGTGTCGCTTTGGGCCTTACGCCGGAAGAAGCGGAGCGCCTAGGGATCGCGTATGCCCCTCTAGAAGCGGTAGCGTAACCTGTACCCGCATGGCCTCGTGCAGCCAGCCTTGTGGAGCGATATTGGGTATTAAAGTGTTGTAGAAGATGACACAATAAACTTAAAAAGGAAAAACTCATGCGCTTCATAATTCCGACAATTTGCACCGCGCTGACGCTCGCGGCAGGCAGCGTCTACGCCGATCCGGCGGCTCCGGCAGTGACGCCGGGCAAGCTGACCGCAGGCGTTCTCCCCAAAGGCACGATTGTTCGGCTGCGTCTGGACACGGATTTAGAAGCAGGCCAAAGCAAGCCCGGTGACCCCGTGCGCTTCACGGTGGACCGGGATGTGTACGGCGCGGACCACACGCTGCTGCTGGCTCAGGGCATGGAAGCGACCGGAAAAGTGACGGCGTCTACCGCGCATGACCGGTTTGGGCGGCGGGGCCAATTAACTTTTGTCTGCAAGAATGTCCGGGCCACTAACGGCGTCCAAGTGCCGGTCAATCTGGTGGTCGGCTCCGGCAGCGGCGCGGCGGCGGATGCGGCGGACGAGATGGACGCGCAGGAGTTTTATTCATTTCGCCTAGAGCCTTTGGACCCCGACGGCTATGTGCAGTCGGCGAACCCCGACGGCTACTACACCCAGCCGAACTCGACCGAGTCCGTCACAATTTATGACCCGGCCCGGCAGTTTAACGGCAGCCTGAAGGTCACGGCCAAGCGCGGCAGCTTGTACACGGCGCATGTGGCGAACACGGTCTTTGTCCCAGTGGCTCAGCGGTATTAGCAGAATGCCGGGGCCAATCTATTGATTTTATAGAAAACCCCGGCAGAGGAGCAAGAAGCCACAAGAGCAGTAAGAAGCCACGGAATGAATTCCGAGGCTGGCAAGTTCCCACCGTCGCGGCGACGGAAGATATGCTCGGCGGCTCGGTTCCTGTGTCGCGGCGACACTGGGCTTTTACCAGCCTCGGAATTTATTCCGTGGCGAATTTTGTGCCGACATGAAACACATTAAACACATTGTTGCCATGGGCGGGGGCGGGTTCTCAATGGAACCCGACAATCCGCTGCTGGACGATTTCGTTCTCAGCCTGACGGGGAAGCCTCAGCCGAAAGTCTGCTTTGTGCCGACGGCATCCGGCGATGCGTCAGGCTATGTGGTGCGTTTTTACCAGGCTTTCTCTGCCAAGCGTGCGTCAGCGTCCTGGCTTAGCCTGTTCCCACGGACTGAAGCGGCCTTGCGGGAGTTTGTGCTGGCGCAGGACGCGATTTATGTCGGCGGCGGCAGCACGGTGAACCTGCTGGCAGTCTGGCGGGCGCACGGATTAGACGCCATTCTGCGCGAAGCCTGGAACGCGGGCGTGGTCTTGTGCGGCGTCAGCGCCGGGGCGCTCTGCTGGTTTAACGGCGGCAGCACGGACTCCTTCGGCAGCGGCCTGTCGCCCGTGCGTGATTGCCTCGGCTTCCTGCCGGGCAGCTTTTGCCCGCATTACGACGGCGAAGCGCTGCGCCGCTCCACTTACCATCAGTTCATCGCGGACGGCCTGCCTAGCGGCTATGCGGCAGATGACAGCGCCGCCCTGCACTTTGTGGGGACAGAGCTTGCGGAAGTTCTCTCGTCTCGTCCGTCTGCGCTCGCCTACCGCGTGGCGCGTCAGGGCGACGGTGTGACGGAAACGCCGCTGGCGACGCGGTTTCTCGGCTAAAGCTCTCCGTAAGACCCTCTGTAAATTGTTGACAGCAGAAAAAGAAAATCCGATGAAGCGTATTTTTATCCTGGCGGCTTTGGTTTTGCTGTGCTTCGCCGCCCTGGGTTACAAGCGGGTCCAAACGGTCTGGGCGCGGCAGCAGCAAGCGCAGGAAGCCAAGTACGCCGAAGACCATACGCCG
>CAXUBO010000207.1:0-4843 GCA_964249345.1 uncultured Armatimonadales bacterium
GCCATTCAGCAGATACGAAGTAATGCCGAAGGCATAGAGGAGTTTACTCCCTCGCGTTCCTGATGCTTGCGTCTAACTTACGCATACCCTTTCGCTTTGAGGTTGTTATATGAGAGCGTCACCGCCTCAAGCGCCGGGCCTTTGCAGATGTCCTGCTCCACCAGCAGATGCTGCGTGCCGACCTCGCCTGCCGCCGCAACGAGCGCGTCCAGCGGCAGGTCGCCGGTGCCGACCGGGGCGAACGAGCCGTCGGTCAAATCCCGGTCTTTGAGGTGGATGATCGGAACCCGGCCCGTGTGCTTTTTGACGAACGCGACGGGATCATGGCCGGCTTTCAGTATCCAGTAAGCGTCGGCTTCAATCTTGACAAACAGCGGGTCCGAATTTTCCAGCAGCACATCCTCGCCAAGCTGACCGTCGGAAAGGGCCTTAAATTCAAAGTCGTGGTTGTGGTAGCACAGGGTCATATTGGCTGTTTGCAGCGTTTCGCCGATGCCGCTGAGAATTTCCGCCAGCTTCTTGTAGTCGTCGCTGGTCTGGCGGCGCTCTTCGGCAAGATAGGGGACGACAATGTAGCTGTTGCCGAGCGTCAGGTTTTCTTGGATGACTTTGTGCAGATCGGCTTCCAAAGCGTCTAAGCCGATATGACTCCCGGCGACTTGCAGGTGATTGTCCGCCAGCAGGTCGGCCACTTCGCGCACCGACAGGTTTCCGTAGCCCGCCAGCTCAACCGATCCGTAGCCGATGGCCGCGACTTTTTGGAGCGTCCCGGCAAAGTCAGTTTTCATGTCCTCGCGCAGTGTGTAAAGCTGCAATCCAATCGGTATCTTTGGCATGTTCGGTTCTCTTATTCTTCGTTGACAGATTTGGTATTCTCGTTCGCCGCGAGATCGCCGGATTCCTGCGTCAGAATTTCCGGCGTCAGCAGGGCAGTGATCTCGCCGAGTGACGGCATCTCGGTGAGAAACGGCGAGCGGCTGAGGGCGCGGGTCTGGTGCTGCAAAGGCCAGGACAAGAAAACGCGCTGCTTGGCGCGGGTGATGGCGACATACGCCAAGCGCCGTTCTTCCTCCAGGCTGTCCGACGCGAGTTGGGTCTTTTCATCGTCCAGCCAGCGCAGGGAACGGTGGTGGGGCAGCATTCCAAACGCAAACCCGACCACAAAAACGACCGGCCATTCTAAGCCTTTGGCCCGGTGAATGGTCATCATCTGGGCCGCGTCGCCGGCCTCGCCGTCTTCTTTGGCCTTGTTCTGGGCAGCCACAAACGCCAGAAAGTCCGCAGGCGTGGGGAACGCGGCGGCGGCGGTGCAAAGCTCTTCCAAGTTATCCAGGCGCGAGTTGCCTTCGTCTTCAACATGGCCTTCTTCGCGCAGCAGCCAGTCATCATAGCCCAATTCCCGCGCTTTCCGCAAACGCGCCTCCGCCGAATCACCGCCGAGCGCGATGTCGCGCACCAGGTCCCGAAAGTCTTTCACGGCCAGCCCTTGATTGGTGGTCTTAAACTGACCCAGCGCCAGGGCTTTATAAAGCGAATGGCCTTTGCGGGCGGCCTGCATCTCGACTTCCGCAACAAACGCTTGACCTAAAAAGTGGGTTGGCTTGCCGAAGGTCTTGGACGGGATATTGATGACCCGCTTCACGGCCTCATCCGCCGCCGGGCTGTCCCGCTCTACCGACAACTGCAAAAACGCGATCAAATCTCGTATCTCGCGCCGGGCATAAAAGCCCATTGCACCCTGCAAAACATACGGGACGCCGCCTTTGACGAACGCTTCTTCTAAAGCGCGTGAGTAGGCGTTGGTGCGGAACAGCACAGCGCAGTCCCGCAGCGGCATTCCCGCACCTTGCAGTTCCTTCAGCGCCTCAGCCACAAATTGCGCTTCGGCGTCCGCGTGTTCATGCTCATGCTGGGATAGCGCCTCACCTTCGGGGCGTGTTGCCGCCATCTCCAAGCGGTACTTCGCATCAATGCCGGAGCGTTCAATCAGCTCGTTGGCAACCCGTACAATTGTTGCCGATGATCGGTAATTTGCCGGCAGCCGGATGACTTCGCCGTTCGGATACGCCGCGCCGAACTGTCCCACGGTCGCTTCCGGGGAGCAGCCGCGAAAGGAATAAATCGCCTGCCCGACATCGCCGACGATAAAGATGTTCGCGCTTTTCGCCGCCAGCAGCCGCGAGATTTCCCACTGGACCGCACTTGTGTCCTGAGTCTCGTCAATGGATAAATACTGGAAAAATGACTGGTACTTTTCGCGGATTGGCGGCTGTTCTTGGAGTAAAATCAGCGTCTCAATGAGAAGATCGTCAAAGTCTAAACGCCGGGACGGCTTCTTCGCAAGTATGTCAAACTTTGCCTGCTTGGCCTGCTCATAGCAGCGCCAGAACTTCCCCAAAATCTGAATGGACGGATCGGCCCAGTTCGGCTCATGCGCCCGGAATGCGGCTTCGGCTTCCTCCACTTTGAAGCCGCGATTTTTGACTGCCGACACTGCCGACAGCGCCCCTTTAGGGTCATAGGCGACGTTCAGGCCGAACGGCGGCGAGGGCAGCCCCCGCGCCATCCAGTCCTTGTCGCCTAAGATAGCTTTGGCGACCCGCACCTGCCAGTTCTCATCGGCAAGCTGGAAGTAACCCGCTTTGCCGTACAAATGCGCCCATTCGTGCTTTAAGATACGCAGGCAATGGGCGTGAAACGTCCCCATCCACATCTTTTCCACAGTCGCCGCGCCGCCGTCCCCAAGCAGGGCCGCGAGGCGCAGGCCCATTTCATCGGCGGCTTTCTTGGTGAATGTCGCCACAAACAGCCTTTGCGGATCAACGCCTCTGGCAAGCAGACGGGCCACGCGCCGGGTCAAAACTGTTGTTTTTCCACTGCCCGCGCCTGCCAGCACAAGCGCCGGGCCGGAGTCATGGAAAAATGCCTGCCGCTGCTGTGGGTTCAGCCCGGCTTCCAGCTTCGGAAGGAGCGCCTCCGTGCGGTGCTTGTGCAGGTCTTCGGTGATGGCGTCGAGAGTGGCTTGCATGGTGAACTAACTCAGAGATGAAGTGGTGGGAGATGCAGAAAGTATACCGCATAGGGCCGGAATTTCGACAAGGCGGGGATTATGCGCCGAGCGTGCCGGTAAAAATCTCGGACAGGCGGGCGATGAGGAGGGAGGCGGGGTTGTCTGCGCTCCAGTTGGTTTCGGGGAGCTGGTCGCAGGTGATTGCGAGGGCAAGCGGGCCGCCCGCGCTCCAAAGGAGGCCGATGTCGGAGCGCAGGCGGTCTAACGCACCTGGCTTGCTGGCGTAAGCTATGCCGTTTTGCGGGCGGCGTCCAATGCCGAGCCGCTGCTGCTGGCGCTTCATTACGCCTAGCATCTCGGCGGACGATTCGGCGCTGACGACCCGGCCCGCTTCCAGCGCTTCCAGCAAGGTCACGAAGCTGCGCGGCGTGGCGACGCCAATCCCAAACCCGGCGTTTTCCGGCAAAGCGGCGGCGCGGCTGTCTCCGCCGCCGCCGATCCGGCGCAGGCAGCGGATGTCTGTGACGCCAAGACTATCTAAATAATCGTTGACGGTATCCGCTCCAATCCGGTCCAGCACCAAATTGGTCGCCGTGTTATCGCTGACGACAATCATCAAATGCACGGCGGCCTGCGGCTGACGCTGCGGGCCGTCGTTCATTTCTAAGAGAACACCCGCCCCGGCGGCCTTGTTGTCACCCGTGAGGGTCAGGATTTCTTCCCAATCTGCCTGCCCGGCGGCGACAGCGGCATGAGCGCCGGCAAGGATTGCGGTTTTAATGGTGCTTGCCGTCTGGACCCGCGTGTCCGCGCCCTGTCCGAAGTCTGCGCCGGTCCGCAAGTTCTTGGCGTACAAGCTGACCCAGCCCTGAAACCCGGCCTGCGCGTCCCGCACCTGCGCTTCAAGCATCTTCATCCGTTAGGGGGGCGCTCCCTTGTCTTTTTCATCATTCTGCTTCATCATTGCCTGGTCTTCCGGGGACATCGGCGAAACATGCGGGTCACGCGGGGCAGCCGCTCCCGGCACCGCAGCGGCGGCGGTCGGCGCGGTCGCCGGAGCTGCGGCGGGGTCTGAGTGGCTGCATCCCGACATCAGTGCTAGGGCTGTCAGCGCGGCTGCCGCCCAGCCGAGATGGGGTGTGTTTTTGTGCAATCGCACCATGTTGCTGCTGCCTTTCTGAAGTTGCCTTTGTAGTCTGCTTACGGCCACTGGCCGTTGCCGGTGATGCTCCAGTAGGTGCCGTCTTTTGTCATGTCGCCCGTGTGCATTGCTTTCACATGGCCGTCACAGAAGTCAACTACGGTGAACGAGTTCGGATCAGGAGGCATCGCTTTGGACGTTTTATTGTAAGACTGACCATGCCGGCCCGGCAGGGTTTCCTGAGCGCCGTTGACGCCTCCCGGCGCACAGGGCAGTGTCGGACAGCCGCTGTAATTGTCCATCGGGCATAGGGCAAGCGCCCTGCCGGGCAGCGTTCCGTTTTCAGCCGTATCCCATGTTTCAATGAAGGCGGTGGCGGTTGCCGGTGCCTGGATTTGAGCCAGAGTGACCGGAATATAGGTCGTTGAAACGCCCGACGGCTCATACCAGTTGACAAGGTCATCGCTGATGCCGTAGGCGGTCACGTTGCCGACAGTCACGCCCGCTGCGGCCTGATTAGCGGGAGCAGGCGGCGCATCCGGGCAGAGAAAAACTTGCGACAGGTCGGTAATCGCCGCCTGATTATTTGCCAGACTGCCGTTCGCTTTTTGGATGTACGGGGAAACAAGCTGAGGCCAATACTGGTTTGCCCCGCCGTAAGTCGCGGTGGCCTTCGTGTAGGTGCTGTAGTA
>CAXUBO010000208.1:0-299 GCA_964249345.1 uncultured Armatimonadales bacterium
CACCAAAGCCTTCTTCGGCGTTCAGCCGGCGCTGCTGCTGCTGCTGCAAGGCAATGTCCGCAGTTGTCAGGCGCTTCTGGCCCGGCAGGATGTCGCCCTTGTAAATCCAGACCTTAACACCAATATTGCCGTAGGTCGTTCCCGCTTCCGAGAAACCATAGTCAATGTCCGCCCGGAGCGTGTGCAGCGGGATTTTACCCAGCCGGTCCCCTTCTTTGCGAGCCATTTCGCTGCCGTTCAAGCGGCCTGAGCAGAGAATGCGGATGCCTTTCGCTCCAAGCTTCATCGCACGCGTCACT
>CAXUBO010000208.1:309-4588 GCA_964249345.1 uncultured Armatimonadales bacterium
TGCCTGACGCATGGCACGCTTGTAAGAGACGCGCTTTGTAATCTGCTGGGCGATGCTTTCCGCCACAAGCTGGGCATCCAGCTCCGGGTGCCGAATTTCGCTGACATTCGCCTGGAACGATTTCTTGAACTTGCCTTCCAAAATGCCGCGCAGATCGTCCACGCCTTTGCCGCCGCGCCCGATGATAATGCCGGGCTTTGCGGTATGCAGGGTCACTTTAACCCGGTTCGCTGCCCGCTCGATTTCGACACGCGCGATGGACGCATTAACAAGCTCTTTGCGCGTTTTGATGAAGTCACGGATATGGAAATCTTCGACCAGCGCCTTGGCATAGCCTTTGTCCAGGTACCATTTGCTTTCCCAGTCCCGGTTCACGCCGACGCGAAACCCGACAGGATGAATTTTCTGTCCCATGCGTTATTCTCCTTCTTCCCGTTTTTGGTCCGCGCCTTCGTCCGGGTCCGGCGCACGGTCACTGGTGTCTTCTTCCGAGGCATTCGACGCGCTGACAGGCGTTGCTTCCATCGGCATTTCGGAAGTCTCGCCCGGAGCGGCATCCATGCCTTCATCGGCCATTTCTGCCGCTTCGGCTTGGTTCGTTTCCGCGGACGCGGCCGGCTTCTGCCCGACGTTCGGCGCGTTGCCGGTGTCCGGCGTGTTCGCCGAGTCGCCGGTCCCGCCCTGGCCCTGCTCTGAACCCGGCACCTGCCGGTTTTCTTCCGCCGGCTCGGCCACCGGAGTATCGAGGCCGACTTCTTCGCGGGACTGCTCAGTGACTGTCTGCGCTTTCGGCGCGGCGCTGCCCGGCGCGGCTTTCGCTTTCGCCGGAGTCTGCACTGCCGTTCGGCGCGGGCGAGCCGCCACCGGCGGGGCCGTCGTCAGAATGACCGTCAGATGGCTGGTCCGTTTCAAAATGCGGTACGCCCGGCCCTGGGCGCGGGCACGGACCCGCTTGAGGCTTGGGCCGCCGTCCGCCAGGATGTTCTGCACTTTCAGGTCTTCGGTGCCTGCGCCCCAGCCGTCGTTTGCGTTCGCGGCGGCCGAGATCAGCACTTTCATGATATGCTCTGCGGCCTGGTTCGGGATAAAGCGCAGCATCGCCAAAGCTTCCGAAACGCGCTTGCCCTTGATAACGTCAATCACAAGCCGCGCCTTGCGGGGAGACATGCGGATATACTTGGCGACAGCCCGCGCTTCGGCGACAACTTCGACGCTGACTTCCCGGCTTGCGCCGATCTGCTCTTTGAGCGCGTTTGTCAGTTCCTGCAATTCCATCCGCACGGTGTTGGGGCGGCTGGAATGCAGCAGCACTTTAAGGCTGCCGTCTTTTTCTTTTGTTAATTTCAGCTTGGAGATCGGCGTCCGGCCCAGCACGTCTTTGACTGTGGGCAGCAGAGCACGGTCTCGTGCGGCGGTATTCATGTGTTTTTCCTCACGAGTCTTGAGCTAAGTTTTAGGCTTAACGGCGCGTCGTCCGCGTGTCTTTGGAGCCGGCATGGCCCTTGAAAGTACGGGTCAGGGCGAACTCGCCGAGCTTATGGCCAACCATGTTCTCCGTCACGAAAACGGGGATATGCTTGCGCCCATCATGCACGGCCAGCGTATGCCCGATCATCTGCGGGAAAATGGTGGACCGGCGCGACCATGTCTTGATAATGCGCTTTTCGCTGCGGGCATTCATATCATCAATGCGCTTGAGCAGCTTCGCGTCCGCATACGGACCTTTTTTCAGTGAACGTCCCATAAAGTATTTTCCTAAATTGTCAGCGGCGCAGAGCGAGGAAGTGAACTTCTCTCACTGAATAACGTCCTTCGGACGACCTATAAACAACGGGCTATCTTTTCATCCGAAGGATGCCATGCAGCAGATACGAAGTAATGCCGAAGGCATAGTGAAGTTTACTTCCTCGCTCCTGCTTCAACTTTCGTCTTCAGCTCCGGTTACTTGCTGCCACGGCGGCGAACGATGAACTTCTGCGTTGACTTGTTGCGGCGGGTGCGGAAGCCGTTGGCGCGAACGCCAGTGGCCGAAACCGGCCCCTTCTTGCGTCCGACCGGGGACTTCGCTTCGCCGCCGCCATGCGGATGGTCGCGCGGGGACATGACAACGCCACGGTTGTGCATGTAGACGCCGAGCCAGCGCTTCTTGCCGGCCTTGCCGTGCTTGATGTTCTCATGCTCGATGTTGCCGATCTGCCCGATGGTCGCGCGGCACTCGGCGAGGATCATGCGCGTTTCGCCGGAAGCGACGCGCAGGGTGACGTACTTGCCTTCCTTTGCCATAAGCTGGGCCGAGCCGCCCGCCGTGCGCGTCATCTGCCCGCCCCGGCCCGGCGACATCTCAATGTTATGCACCAGCGTACCCACGGGGATAGCCCGAAGCGGCAGTGCGTTGCCCGGCTTGATGTCGGCAGTCTCGGAAGAAATGACCGCATCGCCGACTTTGAGGTTGACCGGCCACAAAATGTAGCGTTTGTCGCCGTCGGCGTAATGCACCAGGCAGATACGGGCCGAGCGGTTCGGATCGTATTCAATGGTCGCAACTTTGCCGGGGACGCCTTCTTTGTCCCGCTTGAAGTCAATGATGCGGTACTGGGTTTTATTTCCGCCGGCAGTGTTGACCGCTGTGCGGCGGCCCTTGTTGTTGCGTCCGCCGCTGTGCTTGTTCGGGCGCAGCAGGGACTTTTCGGGCTTTGTGGCCGTCAGTTCAGCGTAATCCGACGCTGTGCGGAACCGCTGCGACGGCGTGGTGGGTTTGTAGCGTTTGATGCCCATAGGTGTTAAACTCCCTCTACCAGCTCAATGGACTGGCCTGGCTTCAGGGTCACGATGGCTTTTTTCCAGTCGGAAGTACGGCCCTTGTTGGAGCGCTTAAAGAAGCGTCCCGTGCGGGTCTTGCCTTTGACGACCATGGTGTTGACCGAGACCACGTTGACGGCGTTCTTGCTGTCCGCCTGGATGCGCTCAATCGCTTCCGCGATCTCGTACTTGTTGGCATTGCGGGCAACGACAAACGTGTATTTGCTGTCCGCGCCGCCGTTCATGCTTTTTTCAGTGACGATGGGCCGGACAACAATCTGATACGGGCTTTTTGTGAGTGCGCTCATTATTCTGTTGCCTCCGTAGTTTCTTTGTTCTCCGCCGGCGCTTCGCTTGCCGCCGCTTTTGCGCCGTACATGGCGTCCAGCGCGTCTAAAGCGCCTTGAGTCATCACAATCTGGCTTGCGTCCAGCACGTCCCGTACCGAGAATGCGGGAGCAACCCGAACGGTGACGCCCGGAATGTTGCGGAACGACTTGTAGATTGTCAGATTAGTTTCCGGCAGCACGACCAGCGCCTTGCCGGTGACGCCGAGCGTTTTCAGCAGCGCGGCAGCCGTTTTCGTGGAATGCGACTCCATGGAGAGCACGTCCAGCACGATAATCGCGTTGTCGTCTGCTTTTGTCGTCAAGGCTGAGGCGAGAGCGGCCCGGCGTGCCTTCTTCGGCAGCTTAGCCGATAAATCGCGCGGATGCGGGCCGAACACAATGCCGCCGTGGCGGTAGTGCGGGGCCGAAATTGTTCCTTGACGCGCCCGGCCTGTGCCTTTTTGGCGGTACGGCTTGCGCCCGCCGCCGGCGACTTCGCCGCGCGTTTTCGTATCGCGGGTGTCCTGGCGGCTGTTGGTTGCTTCATTGACGACTGCCTGGTGCATCAGCCCGTTATTGATTTTCGCCGCAAAAAGCGTGTCGCTGAGGGTCAGTGTTCCCCCGCTCGTGCCATCTGCTTTCTTAAGAATGGTATCCGGCATGGGTCGGCCTCCTTAGCGTTTGAATTTCTTGATCATAACCAGCCCGCCATTTGCGCCGGGGATTGCCCCTTTAACCAGCAGGATGTTCTTTTCGGTGTCTACGCGGACAACGCGAAGCCCCTGCTGCGTCACCTGCACATCACCCATGTGGCCCGGCTTGCCGGAGCCTTTGAACGTGCGGGCCGCGTCGGTGCCGCCGCCGGAAGCCGGCTTGCGGTGGGACGTGGACGCGCCGTGCGTGGCCTTGTTGCCGCGCCAGCCGTAACGCTTCATAACGCCCGCAAAGCCTTTGCCTTTAGAGATGCCCGTGACGGCGACTTTGTCGCCTTCGGCAAAGATGTCGGCGCTGAATTCATGGCCTTCAGCCAAAGTTTCGCCTTCATCTAAAGGAATCTCGCGCAGGGTGCGCTTCGGCGCGACTTCATGCGCGGCAAAATGGCCTTTTTGGGGCAGCGTCAGCCGATGGGCTTTGGCATCCTCAAACCCAAT
>CAXUBO010000209.1:0-4532 GCA_964249345.1 uncultured Armatimonadales bacterium
CCGAAGCCGATTGAAAAAGTGTATCTGCTGCTTGGCAGTGACGATGCCCTGAAGCGCGAGGCGCTGGCAAAGCTGACGGAGCCGCTGCTGGACGCTTCGTTTGCCGACTTCGACCGCGAAGAACTAGACATTCCGCCGACGGGGGCTGGGGAGCCGGGCGAAGCCGGGCGGGCCATTCTCGCCTCGGCGGGCGGCGTGCCGCTGGCGTCGGAGCGGCGGGTCGTCATTGTGACCAACGTGCAGCGGCTCGGCAAAGAAGACCAGGACGTGCTGGCAGCGGGGCTGCCGAAGCTCGGCGATTTGACGTGCTTGGTTCTCATCACGGCGGCCACGGAGTACGATGCCGGCAAAGTCAAAGGCAAGGCGCTCGGAACCAAAATGCTCACAGCCATCGGCAAAGCCGGGGCGACGGTGCAGTGCGACGCGCCCGGCGAAAGCGGCCTGCAAGCGCGAGCCAACGCTCTTTTGAAGGGACGCGGCAAGACCATTGAACCCGCTGCGCTGTCTCTCATTTTAGACCGGGCGAAAGCGACGGCGGCGGAGCGCGGCGGGGGCGGCAAGACCGGCGACATCAACGTCTTAACAAGTGAGCTGGAAAAAGCGATGGCCTACGCCGGGAACCGGCCCCTCGTCACCCGCGCTGATGCCGCCGCGACCGGCAAGGACGCCGTGCAGGAGAACATCTTCGCGCTGATGGACGCAATTGGGAACCGAGACGCCCGCCGCGCTTTGGCCGAAGCCGACGCCCTGCTGGAAGCCGGGGACAAGCCGGACGGCGTTGCCGCCCGGACATTTGTGATGCTGGCCCGGCATCTGCGCCAGCTTTGGGGGGCGAAGTATCTGGCCGACCAGCGCTTAAACGGCTTCAACATCAAAGGCGGCCTGCCGCCGGACGTTCAGCCGCTGCTGTCGGGCGAAATGCTCGGCATTACCCAGCGCCAGTCATATTTGCTCAAAAACCTACAGGAGCAGGCACGAGGCTGGAGCTACCCGGCCCTGCAAAGCGGCCTGCGCCGCGTGCTGGCGAGCGATATGGCGATGAAAGGCATCGTTTCCGGCCCGGCCCTCAGTGCCGTCGCCCCCGCCGACGACCCCGCTTCTAATCTTCGCTTGCTGGTCGTGGAGCTGTGCCGGGAGAGCGCGTCAGGGGACACAAAATGACCGAGCCGCCGACATGGCCCCCGCCGCCTAGCACGCCCGAACCGCTGTCCGCGCATGATGACTTTCTAACGGCTTGCATCCGCAGCTCGACGCCAAAGCCGCCGCTCTCGCGCCTGAGCCTCATCAAAAACCTGCGTGAAGAGACCGGGCTGGACTTGCGTTCCTGCCTTGCTGTCGTGAATAGCTTTTGTGACCGCCACACAATCTTAATGCCTCTCGGCGGCTTTTGGACTTGGGCTGGGTGTCTGCCGCCCATTATCATGCTTACTATGGTTGCTGCTATGAATATCAGTTGGATCATTTTAGAACGCAGGCACGATGCGTCTGCTACTCACTTGGAGCGAGTCATGATCACATCCGAAAGAATGCAGCTAGATTTCGTGTTCTTGGGAGCTTATCTGACGGCTGCCTGTGCCTGCGTAATCTTGGTATTTTGGCGCACCAGGAAGACGCGGGAGCAGGCGGCGGAGGCGAGAGCGAAAGAATACGAGTAGTTGAAAACTGCTCGCTAGGAGAGGCACCCTTCGGGTGTTATCTTCCGTCCGCAGGACATTTGGCCTAGCGAGTAGTTTTCAACTACTCGTCACTTGCCCAAAACTCGTCACTGGCCTGACAGCGAAAAAGCCGCCTCCTGGAAGGAAGCGGCTTTTTTGTTTTAACAGAATGGAGCTAAGCGGATTCGAACCGCTGACCTGTTCGATGCGAACGAACCGCTCTACCAACTGAGCCATAGCCCCGCGCACGATTTCATTTTAGCACAGGGCGTTTGGCAATGTCAATATCTTTCCTGCCTCTTTACAGCGCAATGTCGCTGTTCTTGCCGTGGATTTCGCGGTAACGCAGAAGCTCCAGGGCAATGAAGAGCGGGTCCAGATTGACGATGCCGCTGAGGCGCTCAATTGTCTTTGCCAGCAGGCGCTCCTGGGAATCGTCGCGGGGCGCTCCGGCAGGCGGCATCTGCACGTCCATCGTGTCCGAAATCATTTTCACGGCGGTCAGCACATACTGGGCCTGCCCGTGCGGGTATTTAATGAACGGCGCGGCTTTGTAGCCCTGATTCAGCCGCTCGGAGAGCTTCTCCCAGGTTGGAGAAACGTCCCGCGCCGGCTCCGACGGTGCCGTGCGGGCCGCAAAAGGAGTCATCGCCGTGGGCGCGGCTTCGGGGAGAGTCTCTCCGAACACTTCTCCGCGAAACTCGGCGGGAAGTTCTTCGGCGACGCCGGCCTGTCCCTGCCGTTTTTCAGCTTCCCAGTCGGCGGCAGAGTCACCGATGATGAGGCGAAAGGCGAGAATGCGGCCCGCGACGTTCCGCAGGGCATCTTCCACGGCAATGGTGGCTTGGTTGTTCAGCAGGTGAGCGGCCAGATACTGCTCCTGCCTCGGCAGGGCCGCGACAAAGAAGCTGCCGTCAATCAGCAGGGGCCTTGCCTGCTGCATGGCGATCCAGACAGTCGGGTCAGCAATTTCCTGCCGGACCCGGTCTGTGACACGCGCCCAGATTTCGGAAGGTTCCATGGTCGTCTCCTTTGCGCCGGCTTTTTCCCAGCAGGCGCGATTGTATGCTATAATAACAATTGTACCCTTTGTATCTCTACGCTTGTTTTTATGCTTTTTCTATGCCTGGGAGGGCCAACATGATTATTCCCGAAGTCGCCCCGATGCTGACCTGCACCGCGAACAACGACGGCTTCCTGTACGAGCTGCTGCTGCGGGCCGACGAAGGCAAGCCCGCCATCACGCAACTTCGGCTTGGCCCGTATTACTTTCTGCCGGAATACCAGCCGAAACCTTTGCCGCTTGGCTTAACACGCGGCGGCCCGGAATCAGGGTTTTGGATGCACAAGTCCGTTCCGCGCGGCTGGTCTCGCCTGCACTGGCAGGTGGTAAAAAGTGAAGCGCAGACGCCGACATACTTGGTATCGGCGGGGACGCTCATGCCGGGAACGTCGGGAATGTTCCGGTTTGTCTCGTTTTTCCCGCCCGGCGGCCTGCGGACGGGGCTGGAGCTGTACCGGGGATCATCCCGCTACGACTGCGGCGTCAGCGGTCCGAACTACGAGCGGTTCGGGCGCGGCGAACACGAACACTAACCCCGGCCAGAACACTAACCCCAGCCAGCACAAAAACGCAGAAGCCGATAAACCAGTCGCCCCAGCGGACATAGGGCGTCCGCGTAGAACGGGACTGCACCGGCGCGGCGACGACGGCGGGGCGAAATAAACCCGCTTCGGCCAGCACTTGCCCGGTCGGCGAGATGACCTGTGAAACGCCCGTCGCCGCGCTTCGGACCAAGTAACGGTCTGTTTCCGCTGCCCGCACCGCCGCAATCGCCGAATGCTGCCGCGCCGCCGCCGTGCGCCCAAACCAGGTGTCATCGGTTGAAATGACCAAAAGGCCCGCGCCCCGCGCCACCTGCTCCCGCAGAAAGCGCGGGTACGACGACTCAAAGCAGATAGTCGCGCCGACCTTTCCAATGACCGGGCCACCGTCCAGAAGCGCCTGCGCGTCCGCGCCGGCTTTCATGTCAAAAGTCGTGACATGAAGCGCCTCTAGGAACGGCAGAAAACGCCGCCCCGGCACGAACTCCCCGAACGGCACCAATTGCCGCTTCTGGTAGCTGCCGCTCACCCTCCCGTCCGGCTGCAACACAAACAGCGAATTGGCGCTCTTGCGCTCGGTCCAGTCGTATTCTACGCCGCCGATCAGCGCCGTCTGCCTGTTCCGCGCCGCTTCCGCCGCGACCTGCACATGCAAAGCGTCATCGTTTTGCAGAAAGCCCGGATACGCCGTTTCCGGCCAGACCGTCAGGATCGCCCCTCGCGCCGCCGCGTCCCGGCTTTGGGCATTAAACCTTTGCACGACGCGGGCTTGGTACGCTGCATTCTGGTCGACATTTTGGTTGATGTTTCCTTGCAGCGCCGCCGCCACAAACGTCGGCCTGAGATGCTCGGTATGGATCGTCACCGCGCCGTAGACAAGCGCGGCAAGCAGCAGCAGGCCGACGGCGAAGGGAAAGGACATCAGGAAGGACACGGGGCTGAACCCCCGTGCTTTGAAGTTCAAGCCCCCGCCTTCGCGGGCGAAGATTTGTACCCCGCCCGCATTTCCCATGCCCGCGAAGGCGGGGAGTTGCCCTTTCAAAGCGCGGGGGTTCAGCCCCGTGGAACAAGTTTCCGCCCCTGCGACATTGACCAGCACAATCAAAAACGCCAAGCCCCAGATGCCGGTCAGCTTGGTCGTTTGCAAAACCAGCAGCGCCGAATGCTGCGTGTACGCCAGATCGCCCCAGCCCAGCCCTAAAGTCCCTGACTGCCGCGCCCACTCAACCACCGCCCATAATGCCGGGATGCCCAGCCGCCGCGCCCAGACCC
>CAXUBO010000210.1:0-4463 GCA_964249345.1 uncultured Armatimonadales bacterium
GCGGCATGGGACCGGGCCGGGCGGGCCTGACCCTGGTGCTGTATATGTACGAGCAGGGCTTCAGCCAGTACGAAATCGGCTACGGAGCCGCTGTGGCGTACCTGCTGTTTGCGATTGTCTTGATCTTCACGGGCCTCCAGTTCGGCCTTTTCGCAGACAAAGAAGACCGGCAAAGCCGGCTCCTGCGCTTTCGAAGTTTATTTCACAAACAGAAAGTGTCCCCATGAAGCTTTTGGGCCGCAGCCAGGTTATGCTGCATCTCGCACTGCTGATCACCGCCGCGCTTTTCCTCGCGCCTCTGGTGTGGATGCTGTCCACGTCCCTGAAGTCGCCGGGCGAGATTATCAGCGGCCTGGGGGCGCTGCGCTGGTGGCCGCACCCGGCAACATTGGCAAACTTTCGTCAGGTACTCGCCAATGTCGAAGAGTTTCCCGTCTGGCGCTGGACCGGCAACAGCCTCTTTATTGCGCTGGCGGCAACGGCGCTGGTCGTGACCGTGGATGCCCTGGCCGCGTATGCCTACTCGCGGCTGCGCTGGAAGGGCCGGGATACGGTGTTCGGGGTGCTGATCGCCACCATGCTGGTGCCGGGCCAAGTGCTTCTCATTCCCTCTTACCTGCTCATTCGGGAGCTGCACTGGTTTGACACCTACTGGGCGCTGATCGTGCCGGCGGGCGCGAATGCGTTTGGGGTATTTCTGCTGCGCCAGTTCTTCCAGACCATCCCAAATGAACTGGAAGAAGCCGCACGCCTCGACGGCTGCGGACCGCTGGGCGTCTTCTGGCACGTCATTCTGCCGCTGTCGCGCCCGGCATTGGCGACGCTGGGCATTTTCACGTTCATGGGCATCTGGAATGCATTTGAAGGACCGCTGATCTACACGGGAAGCCAGGAAATGCGAACGCTGCCTATCGGCCTGATGATTTTCCAGGGCCATTACAGCACCGAGTACGGCCCGCTGATGGCGGCGGCGGCCTTAGCGGCCATTCCGGTCTTGATTGCATTCCTGCTGTTCCAAAAGCATTTAATCAAGGGCATTTCTCTGACCGGCCTCGCCGGACGTTAGCGCAGGATCACGGAAGTAAAAAATTGTTCCTGAAACTCCGTCAGCGCCCGAATTTGGTCATTGCTGTAAGATGTCCCCGCAGGCACGACAATCAGTTTGTCGTCCTCATCATTTGTCCGGTGAATAACTGCGATGCACTCACCCGTAAAATGAGTCAGCGGCTCGAAGACGCCCAGAACATAAGCGTCCAGCTCTGCGCCGTCCGGCGAGAGCGTTTCAGGGATGAAGCCGTAATTAAGCGGGTAAAGGAACCCATGCCGGGGGTGGCGTGAGCCGGGGGCCGGTCAATCTGCACGGTCATGGATTGTCGCAAATAGTCAAGTGCATTTGTCATGGTCTCATGCCCTTGAAGTCTCATGCCCGTGGGTGCGTTTTATCGTAGACTTCGCGGAGGCGGGCGACATCAACGCGGGTATATCTTTGCGTGGTCTGGATGCTGGCGTGGCCGAGCATTTCCTGAATGGCGCGTAAATCAGCCCCGCCGGACAAAAGATGCGTCGCAAACGAGTGGCGCAGGGCATGAGGCGAGATGGTCCGGGCAATGCCTGCCTGCCGGGCGTACTGCTTCACTAAGACCAAAAAGTGATGCCGGGTCATCGGGCCGCCGCGCTTTGTAACAAACAAAAACGGCGTCAACGGCTTCTTTGCCAGCAGTTGAGGCCGGGCCATGTTCAAGTAGGCCGTCAGAGTTTCGGCAACGCCGTCGCCGAGCGGCACCAGCCGCTCTTTCTTGCCTTTGCCGTAGGGCTGCACCAGACGCGCCCGCAGGTCCACGCTGGCGGATTGGAGTGTGACCAACTCGGAGACGCGCAGGCCGCAGCCGTACATGGTTTCCAGCATGGCCCTGTCCCGCAGACCTTCCGGCGCGTCGGTAGGCGGCGCCGTCAGCAGGCGCTCGATTTCGGGTAGGGACAGCGTAGTCGGCAGGCGCAGGGGCGACTTTGGCGGATCAACGGCAAGCGACGGGTCTGTCTCAATCAGCTCTTCACGGCACAAATACTGCATCCACAGCTTCAGCGAGATGGTCTTACGGGATAGAGAAGCAGGAGCGAGGCCGGCGCGGCGCAGGCTGGCTAGAAAGCCGTACACATGGCCGGGCCGAATACCATCAACTTGAGTGACGTTCTCGCAGCGCAGGTAGGCCAGAAACGGTGTGAGGTCGGAGCGATACGCCGCCAGCGTATTCTCCGAAACGCCGCGCTCGGCGGAGAGATTGGCAAGGTAAGCGTCTAGGTGATGGGTCATGGGGAACCCACCCCGGCACAAGTGCCGATACGCAGTAATCCGCAGGATACCTTCCCCAAAGGGGAGAGTGAGGAGCAAGAGCCACAGGGCGCGGCAAGACAAAAGGGCGCGGCAAGCAGCGCCCCTACGTCCCATACAAATCTCTTTACCCTCCCCTTTGGGGAAGGTATCCTGCGGATTACTGCGTATCGGCACTTGTGCCGGGGTGGGTGCTTTATCATGCCGCCTCCGTCAAATCTTTCTGCGTGAATGCGACCGGCTCCGCGCCCTCCTCCGTCAAATCTTCCACATATTCGGCCTCGTCTTCCTGCCAGCCTTCTTCGCCGGTCTCAGGCGGCGTGGCGGAGGACGCCGGGCGGGCGCGGGTTCCGGCCCAGTAGCGCAGCATGTCAATCTTTTCTTTCATGGTCATGGACAGCGGAATGGACTGCTTGACGACTTTGAGAACGTCGTCGGTCGTAATATCGCGGCCTAAGTTGAACGCATCGTACATGGCTGAGATTACGGCCTGCTCGATCTCTGCCCCGGAGTAGCCTTCAGTCGCTTCGGCAAGGGCGTTCAAATCGAACTGCGCCGGGTCACGTTTACGTTTCTTGAGGTGAATCGTGAAAATCTCGGCCCGTTCGGGTTCACCGGGCAGGTCCACAAAGAAAATCTCGTCAAAGCGGCCCTTTCGCAGCAGCTCCGGTGGCAGGGCGGACACATCGTTTGCCGTGGCAACGACGAAGCACGGCGCGGTCTTGTCCTGAAGCCAGGCCAAAAACGTGCCGAACACACGCGCCGTCGTGCCGCCGTCGCTGATGCCCGACGACTGTGTTCCTGAAAAGCCTTTTTCCAGTTCATCAATCCAGACAATGTTCGGTGCGGTGCTTTCGGCGACCCGAATGGCTTTGCGAATATTCTCCTCGCTTTGTCCGACAATGCCGCCGAAAATCTTTCCGACATCCATTCTTAAAAGCGGCAGGTTCCAAAGCGACGCAATAGATTTGCTGGCGAGCGACTTGCCGCACCCTTGAACGCCTAAAATAAGAATGCCTTTGGGGGCGGGGAGGCCGTAATCACGGGCTTTTTCTGTAAACGCGACGGTGCGCTTGTCCATCCAGTCTTTGAGCAGGTCCAGGCCACCGACATCGGCAAAGGCTTCGGAGGCGCGGTAGTATTCCAAAATGGCTGATTTGCGGATAATCTGCTCTTTTTCGGACAGCACCACGTCTACGTCAAACTTGCGCCGCTCCACCAGCGATTTGGCGAAGACGTTCTCCGCTTCCATCGCGGTCAGCCCCTGCGCCGCGCTCAGGACCTGCTCGCGCTCTTCTTTCGTGAGCGTCGTCTGCACCTGCGGATTGGCCCGAACCGACTCGATGATGGAGTCCAGCAAGCGGCCTAAGTCTTCCAGGGACGGCAGCTCGTAGTCTACCACCGTGATTTCTTTCTCTAATTCCGGCGGCAGCTTCAGCACCGGCGACAGCAGCACCAGCGTCTTATACGAGGTTTTGAGCGCATAGGTCAAATCCCGCAGGCGTCTTACTAATGCCGTGTCGTTCAGGAACGGATGGAAGTCCTTCAAAAGAAAAACAGCCTGGTCCCGCGACTCCAGCACAAAATCCAGCGCCGCCAGCGGGTCACGGGTGACTTCGTCCCGGTTCGCCGGATTCAGCACCATGCCCTGCGTCACCGTCCACTGGTACATCTTCTTGCCGCGTGCTTTCGTGATCGCCCGCAGGGCGTCCTCCACCCGTTTTTCTTCCCACGAGACTACATAAATAATCGGATAACGCGCCCGTATCAGCGTTTCCAGCTCCGTATCCACCGCGCTTTGTGTCATGTGCGTTTATCCTTGCGGCTCCAACAAGCCGTCCGCTTCCCGCTGCTTTCGCGCCGCTTCCAGTCCCTGCCAGATGTCCCGGTAACGCTCACGAACAAACGGGTTAAGCTGATCCGCCATTTCTTCCGGCAGCCGGAGCATTCTGACGACTTCCACCACATCCGTGATGTCTTTGGAGCGTTCAATTCCGCCCGTCATGCCGGACGCCAGCTTTAAATCAAACAAGGCTGCCAGATTGAGCATTTGTATTCCGTCAAGTTCCGTCGCGGCGCTGCCCGGTTCTGGGAACGCCACCGGCTTCGGCTTGCCGTCGCCGGGAAACTCACC
>CAXUBO010000211.1:0-4390 GCA_964249345.1 uncultured Armatimonadales bacterium
ATTTGGACTGCTCGCCGCACTCGCCGGAGGCTCCATCGCTCCGGCAATGGCGAACCCGTGGGATCACGGCAATTTGCAGAACAATAAAAATAATGCCCGAAACCTGGCGATTGGCGGCGCGGCGGTGGCGGCTTACGGCCTCTTCACGCACAACAACGCGGCGACGCTGCTGGGAGCCGCCGGCGCAGCCCTGGCCGGCAGCCAGTACGAGAAGGACCGCCAAGATCAGTCCCAGAACAATGGCCGCTATTACCATTACGACAACCGGGGTCACGGCGGTTATGACCGTGTTGGCTACAACCATGACGGTTATAATCGCGATGGCTTTAACCGGGATGGGTTTGATCGCGGCGGCTATAACCGGGATGGGTTTGACCGGGATGGCCGCAATCGCGGCGACGGCTCCCAGAACGACCGTAACTGGGATCGGGGCAGCCAGAACCGCGACAGCCAATATCGCGACCAGGACCGGAACGATCAGGACCGGAACGATCAGGACCGGAACGATCAGGACCGGAACCGCAACAACCAAAATCGCGGTAACAACCAAAACCGCGACACTCAGTACCAAAGCCAGAACAACGGCTACCAGGGGAACGGCAGTCGCGGCGACCGCTGAGCACACAGCATGAGAGACCTGCCGGGCGGCAGGTCTTTTTTGTTTCCGTCGGCACGAGCAGGAAAGTTAGGGACATCTGGCGTAACTGCATCTACTCCCTATCTAAGCCGGGCGGCTTGCGGCCCGGCGCGAGGAAACCACAATGCCTTCACTCAGCCGTTCCCTGCCTTCACTCAGCCGTTCCCTGGTTGCGCTTTGGTGCCTGCTGCTGCACAGCCCCGCACATGCGGCCCCCACGCCGCCGGGCCTGCTGGCGCCCGGCGGCTGGCATCTGGCCGCGCCGCATCCGGGAGATGCCCGGCTTCAGGAACAGGCCGGGCCGGACGGCCCCGCTGAGATAATCACGGTGACGACGCCGTCTCAGCCGTTTTATTTAGAGCAGATGGTACGGGACGTTCCTCCCGCTGTTCCCGCCGGTCATCTGTTAAAGCTGCGCTTTGAGGCACGCTCGGCGACGCGAAACCCGGTGCGGGTCACCGTGGAGCAGAATGGGCCGCCTTACGCCGCCGCCCTGGAACTCAGCACAACGCTGACCCCGGAGTGGAAGGCGTTCACCCTGAACGGCGCGTCGCCGGGCTACGGTCCCGGAGGGCTGAGCGTTCATTTTCAGGCCGGGCAGCAGGCCGGGGTGGTGGAAGTGAAGAAGATCACGCTCACCGATCTTGGACTTGATCCCCAGATCGCCGCCGCGAACACGGCGCTGGAGCCAAAGGCCATTGAAGCCAGGATTAAAAAGTACCGCATGGGACAACTGACGATCCAAGCCGCCGACAGTGACGGCAGGCCGATCCCAAACGCGCGGGTGGAGATCAGGCAGACGCGCCATGCGTTTCTGTTTGGCTGCAATGCCTTCGGTTATGACCCTGCTGATGGTTCGCCCGCCCAAAAAGCGTACCAGAGCCAGTTCACAGCGTTGTTTAACTATGCGACCCTGCCGTTTTACTGGGGTTCCTTTGAGCCGGCCCCCGGAAAACGGGACGATGCCAAGCTGCAAGCGATGGCGGACTGGTGCCTGGCCCACGGGATCATCCCCAAAGGCCACCCGCTGGTCTGGCACGAAGTCTGGCCGTCCTGGGCGCCCGACACCCCCGATGCTGCCATTCCGCTGCTGCACGCCCGCACCACCGATCTTGTCAGCCGTTACAAGTTTATTCAGTTCTGGGATGTGGTCAATGAAGCCAATGGGGCGGCAAGTTTTTCGCCGCCAAATGGAGAAAGCAACTGGATCAAGCGGGAAGGCCCCGCTTCCGTGGTGGAAACGGCGCTGGGCTGGGCGCGAGAAGCCGGGCAAGGCAGGCTGGAAACGTTTCTTCTCAATGACTACGATGTCGGCAGCGCCAACTTCGCCCTGCTGACGCTCTTGCAGCGGGACGGCGCTCTTCCCGATGCCATCGGCTTGCAGTCGCACATGCACGGCGGAGTCTGGCCGCTTGCCAGAGTTTGGGCCGTCTGCCAGCGATTTTCTTCATTCGGCAGGCCGATCCATTTTACTGAAACAACCGTGCTGAGCGGCCCGACCCGGACTGTTGACTTCAAGGCCCCGTACCCAACCGACTGGAACACGACCCCAGACGGCGAAGCGGCCCAGGCCGAATACGCCGTCCAGTTCTATACGGTGTTGTTCAGCCATCCCGCCGTTCGCGCGATTACCTGGTGGGATTTCAGCGACAACCATGCCTGGCTGAACGCCCCGGCGGGCCTGCTTCGGAAAGACATGACGGCGAAGCCTGCGTATGCCCGTCTAAAGGAACTTATCCATAAAACGTGGTGGACGCATCTTTCAGGGCAGACAGACCAAAGTGGATCACTCACGCGGCGCGTTTTCTACGGTGCGTATGTTGTCACGGTACGGGACAGCAAAGGACGGGTCGGAACAAAAACTTTCTTTTACCCGGAAGCCGCCGGGCCGCGCTCCGTGACAGTGGAAATATCGTCCTGAAACACTCTTGACAATGCAAACATTTGTTTGCTATAATGCCGCCAAGATATACCAAAGGACACAGACCATGAGAAAGACGCCTGCCCCGCTTCCCGTCAAGCCGACTATCGTTACAGCCGCCGTCAAGACCACTTCTATTAAGCCGGTTTCCAAGAAGCCTGCTGCCGTCAAGCCGCCCGCCGTCAAAACTGCCGCCCCCGCCGCGAAAACGATTGCCGAAACACCTGCCACCTACTTTGCAGGGGCGGCGGGACGCGCCTGGCGCATGAGCGGCAAGCACGCTGTCGCGTATGTCCACACGGCGGCGCTGGCGGGCGAGCTGCTGGGGTCCGAGCCGCGCCAAGTCGCCGGGGCCGCGATGGCCGTCTATTACGACCGCAAAGGCCGCCCCTTCGCCTGGCAGTTCCGCTTTGACGCCGCCCGCTGGGCCGAAGTCACAGAGCGGCTGGTGTAGGTGCAAGCGAAAGAATCCGAACCCGGCACTGTTACCGGCACTGGAAGTGCCGGGCTATTATTGAATGAAAGTGTCTCTGATACGAAGTAATGCCGTCCTCGGTATACACTGAAAAGCAGCTCATTAGTTGCTATTCTTTAGTCGCCTCGACTTTCATTCAAAAGTAGCCCGGCACTTCCAGTGCCGGGTTCTTCCAGTGCCGGGTTCTTCAACGCCGGGTTCTTTGACTTATGTTGCCGCCGCAGGTATCCCTAGATAGCCGCGTATCCACGGCTCGGTGGGCGCGATAATCTTGCCTGCGACAAGCTCCGTGATCAGCTTCCCGCCGGCTTCTTTCTGGGCCTGGCTTTGTTTTCCCAAGACGAATCGAGGCCGCGCAGCCTGCGGGCCGAAGTTGTAGGCGACCAGCGGGGCGAGTAGCTGTACGCCGAGGACGGTTTCTTCTAAATCCCGCCGCAGCTTGTCCACATAAAACCCCAGCACGTCCTGATGCACCGTGCCGAGCGCGTAGCTTCCACCGCCTGGTGCGGGGCTGTCCGTGGTCAGAGTCTGGCCGAGAATGCTTTTGGCGATGGTCCGGTCCAGATAGTCAACGGCTTCGGCGAAGCCGGCGGATTGGGCGCGGGCCGTTTCCAAAAGACCCAGGTGCATGTCCGACGGCAACACGACCGCGCTTTCGTTATGCACCTGCGCCACAATCGCCAGCAGCTCCCGCTGCTGGTCCGGCCCGTAGCCACGGTTCGGGTCATACGTCCCGGTCACGGTAGGCAGCCCGAACTTTTCCAGATACTTGGCCCACCATTTGAGGAGCTGCTGCTTGACAAACCAGGGCTTGTACGCCGCCCGAAGATCGCTTTGCCCTAGCGGGCTTTCATAAAGCGGCAGCCAGCAGTAACGCAGGAACTTGCCCGGCGGATACGAGGCGCCGTCCAGGCCGCGCATGGCGAGAACATTGGCGAACGCGGCGGTCTCAAACGTAAACCCTCTGGGGTCTTTGCTTTTGAGGCTCGCCAGACCCACCCTGCCTGCATTCGGCCCGGTCTGAATCAGCGCATAATTAATCTCGACGATGGACACGCCGTAGGCCAGCGCATCCAGCACGTCATACAGCGTATCCAAAACACTGCCGCGCATTCCCGAAAGCGCGGCGCGGACGAACGCCGCAATCTGCTGGTCTTCGGGCGACTCGGACGCCGGATGGACTTCCCAGTTCTGAGACAGCGCAGCGAACTTCTTGGTTTGCAGGCACGCCTTCACCTGCGGGTCCAGCAGCATCCGCCGGTAAGTCAGGCTGCCACCCGGCAGGCTGTCATCAGGAAGCGCCACGGCGCTGAGCGCCCCCAGCAGCGAGATGCCGTCAGTCGGGGCAAGTTCTTCC
>CAXUBO010000212.1:0-937 GCA_964249345.1 uncultured Armatimonadales bacterium
TGATTGCTGCTGCGGCAGTCAGCACAACGCCGCCGCTGCTGCCGACCAGGTTATTCAAGTCCAGCATCTGGCCGTTCGTATACAAAAAAGCATGGCTGACGCCGGCTGCCGTCGCCGAGGTTCCGACGACTTCCCCCGCGCTGTTGATCCCCGCCGCGCTGCTGGTGCTGCCTCCAAGCGTCCCCAAATCAAACAAGGGGCTGCCGTTCACTCCCGACGAAAACGCATGGGTAATGCTTCCGCCGGTGGAGGAACCGGCGACTTGGCCGGAATCATTGACGCCGGTGGCTGTGCTTGAGTCGCTCAGGCCCGGCAGCGTTCCCAAGTCGTTTAACAGGCCGCCGTTTAAGTTCGACAAGAACGCATGTTGAGCGCCTAAGCCGGCTTGAGGCCCTGTCGTCGAGAACCCGGCAACCTGGCCCGAATTGTTGATAGCGTTGCCCTGGCTCAAGCCGCTGCCGCTGCTGAGAGTTCCCAGGTCACGCAGCGGTCCGCTGAACGAGGGGGCAAAAAAAGCATGAAAAGGGTAACTATTCACATCAAAGCTTTGTCCTGTCGCTTGGCCCGCGTTGTTGACGGCCAAGCCAGCGCTGGTGCCTCCGAGAGCGCCCGAATAACCATCAATAAATCCCAGGTCATGCAGCGGGCCGCCGCCGGGGTCCGACAAGAAAGCATGGTTGTTAGATTCTCCAGTGACTTGGCCCAAATCATTCACACCCGCGCCGTTCGTGCCGCCGCTAAAGCCGGAAGAAGAGGCCAGCGCTCCGAGGGTATGGATCGTGCCGCCGTTCGGGTCCGACAAAAACGCATAACTTGAAGTGGAAAAGCCGGAGCCTGTGGTGTAGCTGCCGACAACCTGGCCTAAGTTGTTGACGCCGGAAACAGTTGTCGTGCTGCCCAAAGCAGGCAGCGCATGAAACGTGTAAGACGGCAGGAT
>CAXUBO010000212.1:947-4370 GCA_964249345.1 uncultured Armatimonadales bacterium
ATCGAAGGCAGCGGAGCCTGCGCGGCAGCGGGAACGGCTGAAAGGGCCGCCGCCAGCAGGGCTAAGGCGGCGACGGCGGAGAGGCCGACAGTGTGGGTGTACATGAGGTGATCTCCTTCGCATTGCATTCTGAACGAACTACGCATCCGGCATGATTGCCTGCTATCGCAAAAGTTAAAGAACGCAGAACGCTTTTCCTGCATGAAATTCGAAAAGGTCAGCAAGAATTTAATGGAGGCACAAGAAAAGCCCCCGCTTCAACCGAAGCGGGGGCTAGTCTCACTTTGCATCACGCCGCCATGCTCGGCACATTCGCGGTGATGTCGGCGGACGGCGGGGCGGCCTCCATTGTCTTGAGGCGAGCGCCGCTTTTGGGCTTTTCGGCCTTCGGCGCGTCCATCGGCTGCAAGGCGGCGTCTAACACATCCGCCACGTCTTTGGCGAAGATGAACGACATTCCCTTGCGAAGCTCGGCAGGGATGTCTTCCATGAGGTCCTTGCGGTTGCGTTCCGGCAGAATGATCGTCTTGATCCCGGCCCGCTTGGCCGCCAGCACTTTCTCTTTGATGCCACCGACGGGCAGCACTTTTCCTGAGAGTGTCACCTCGCCGGTCATCGCCAGTGCGGGTTTGATCGGGCGGCCCGACAGAAGCGACGCGATGGCCGAAGTCATCGTGACGCCGGCACTTGGCCCGTCCTTCGGCACGGCGCCCGCCGGGACGTGGATGTGCAGGTCGGACTTCTCGTAGAAGTCCGGCGCGATATGCAGCGCACCCGCATGGGCGCGGACATAGGAAAGTGCGGTCTGCGCCGACTCCTTCATCACGTCGCCAAGCTGCCCCGTGAGCTGAAGGCCCTTGCCGCCGGTCATCTGCGACGCTTCAATGAAGACAACGTCGCCGCCAACCGGAGTCCAGACCAGCCCCGTCACGACGCCCGGCTGCTCAGTGCGCTCGGCCACTTCCTCGTACTCAAAGCGCGGCGAGCCGAGATATTTTTCGACTTGCTTGGCGTTGATCGTCATCGGCGACTTCCGCCCTTCGGCGAATTCACGGGTGGCCTTGCGGCAGACCGCAGCAATCTGGCGCTCTAGTGACCGGACGCCCGCCTCACGAGTGTAGCCCCGGACAAGAGCCTTGACGCCGTCCTCGGTGAACTTGACTTGCGTAAGTCCATGCTCGGCAAGCTGTTTCGGCACCAGATGGCGCACGGCAATCTGCACTTTCTCTTCTTCCGTGTAGCCGGACAGCTCGATGATCTCCATGCGGTCACGAAGAGCGGGCTGGATTGTGTCCAATTGGTTCGCCGTGGTCACGAACAGCACTTTGGACAAGTCGAAGTTCACGTCCAAATAGTTGTCCCTAAACGTCGCGTTCTGCTCCGGGTCCAGCGCTTCCAGCAGCGCCGATGACGGATCGCCCCGGAAATCAGTGCCGACCTTGTCAATCTCATCGAGGACAAACAGCGGGTTGTTTGTTTCCGCCCGCTTGATGCCCTGAATGATCTGGCCCGGCAGTGCGCCGATATAGGTCCGGCGGTGGCCGCGAATCTCCGACTCGTCATGCGTGCCGCCTAAGCTAATGCGAACGAACTTTTTGCCCATTGCCGACGCGATGGACTTGGCAAGGCTTGTTTTGCCGACGCCGGGAGGGCCAGTGAAGCACAGGATCGGCTGCCGGATGTCGCCTTCGGGCCTGAACTTGCGGACCGAAAGATACTCTAAGATGCGGTCCTTGATCTTTTCCAAGCCAAAGTGGTCTTCGTCCAGCGTCTTTTTGACGCTTGGAATGTCTAGGTTGTCGGGCGTTGACTTGTCCCACGGCATTGCCACAAGCCAGTCCAAGTAGGTCCGGGTCGTGGTGTAGTCGGGCGCACCCGGCGACATGCGCTGGAGCCGATCCAATTCCCGATTGGCTTCTTTCAAAGCGTCTTCCGGCATGTGCGCTTCTTCAATTTTTGCCCGCAGCTCGTCCATCTCTTCGCCGCGCTCGTCGCCCTCGCCCAGCTCTTTCTGGATGGCCTTGAGCTGCTCGCGCAGGTAGTAATCGCGCTGGGTCTTGTTGATCTCCGACGACACCTGGGACTGCAATTTTGAGCCAAGCTCCAAAACCTGCACTTCGGCGGTCATCAGGGTCAAAAGTAAATTCATGCGCTCTTTGAGATCAACCGTCTCTAAAATGCGCTGCTTGTCTTCGGCGGAAATCGGCGAATGGGCGGCAATCAGGTCCGTCATCACCGCCGGGTCATCAATGGACGTGGACAGGCCCGCCAGCTCATCGGGCATATTCTGGGACAGCGCAACAGTTCGGCGGAACAGATCGCCGATGGAGCGCTTCAGCGCCTCGATCTCGACTTTGTCTTCTTCGGCAATGTCAGTCTTCGCTTCCAGCACTTTGACCCGCGCTTTGAGGTACGGCTCTTCGCTGGTGATCTGCTGAATCTGGATACGCGCGACGCCCTGGACAATCATGCGAATGCCGTCGGGGACTTTCGCCATCATCCGAACGATGACGGCCACGCCCATGGGATGAATGTCTGCCGCTGTCGGGTTCTCCACCGAGCTGTCTTTCAGTGCGACCACGCCAATAATGCGGTCCCCGCCGGAGACGGCCTCATCTACCAGCTTGATGCTGTTCTCGCGGCCCACGGCAATCGGGGCCACTAAGACCGGGAAAATGACCGTGTCGCGCAGGGGCAGAAGCGACAGCTCTTCCGGGATCGGCGGATGTCCTTCCCCTTCGCCGTTAATCTGGGTCACAATCTGCTCGGCGACCTCGCCGTCAATCGGCATGTCTTCCGCGATGGCGTCTACTTGTTCTTCGTGTGTATTATGATCGGACATAATTATTCGTTGTCCTCTTCTGTGTTGTTATCTTCAATGCTGATCGGAATAATCTGCGGTCCGGCTTGCTCGGCGGGGCGCTTCTTCGGCAGCGTCACCAGCAAAAAGCCTTCTTTATAAGACGCCTTGATGGCGTCCCGGTCCAAGCGCATTCCGCTCGGCAGAGCAATCGCCCGCTCGAACGGGCCAAAATAAATCTCCATTTGATGGCACCGGCTCCGGCCTTCCCGGTCCCGTGCGCTTTCCGAGCGCGAGCCGCTGACATTCAGCAGCCGGTCATCCGGTGACAGCGATACCTGCAAATCGTCGGCCTTCACGCCCGCCAGTTCCACTTTCACTAAAACCGCTTCGTCGGTTTCATGGATGTCAATCGGCGGCTGCCAAAAGCGCCCTGCGCCGCCGGCAGGAATGGCAAAAAAGCCGCGAAACGCCTCATCCGACAACTGCTGCATTTCGCGCTCCATCTGCCGGATGATGTCGCGGTAATCATTAAATGCCATAGCCTTGCGTCTCCTTTATGTCTGTCTGTAACATATTTTCGGAAGTTACTTGAGTTTAGTACGCTCAATGGAAAGAACGCA
>CAXUBO010000213.1:0-4354 GCA_964249345.1 uncultured Armatimonadales bacterium
GGGTATGGCGGCCACGTCCCCGGCTGGGCGGGGCCGCCGTAGCCGCCATACCCTGCCGGCGGGCTGCCGCCTGGATATTTGTCGGGCAGGAAAATCAGCACCAGCAGGCCGATACAGCTCAGCAGGCCAAGCAGGCCCATCCAGCCGGAGTAGCCTTTGCCGAGGCAATACTGAACGCAGCCCCAAAGAAAAAGCGCCACACCCGCAAGAGCAACAACGCCGCCGACAATCAGCAGACTGGGGTTGCCGGCGGGATTGGCCTGGCTGACCGCTCCTTGTGTTTGTACGACGCGGCCGGCAATCTCAAGCAGAAACCCGGCACCAACCCCAATGTTGCTTTTGTTTCGATACTCCGCGATCATTTTTCTGTTTTCTCTTTTCTTTCAAGTTCTCTTAGCATCAGCCGGGACACGCGCCGTTGAAAGTTGGAGCGGACTGGCTGTAAGTGACGGTATAGGCCGTCCCTGTCCCGGACGCATCAACCTCGTGAAGCGTGATCGTATTGCCGCTCACCGTGCCGACCAGATGCACTTGCGGATACACGCCGCTGACCGGCACAAACAGCGAAGAATGCTGGGTCGCCACGACATCAAAGGCTCCCCCGGCCCCGGCGGTCAGCGGCTGGGTCAGCACGTCCCCACTGCCGCAGGCAAAGGCTAGGTTCCCGCCGGTTGCGGTCAGTGTCAGCAGGGCCGGGGCTTCCGACGTTCCTCCGCCCCAGGTTCCCACCAGGTTCGCCGGCGGGCTTGGGGCGCTGGAAGAACTGCTGCCGCCGCAGCCTGCCAGCGGCAGCAGCAGGAACGCCGCCGCGATGCTCGCCGCAGGGTGAAGGCGCCAACAAAGCAAGAGTGTGTTTTTCATAAGCAATTATACACCAGTTTTGGCGTTAGCACGCAAATCTGTGGGCGCTTTGCCGTGGCGGATAAGGACTCGCCAGTCGCGCAGGCAAGCCGCAGGCTTTGGCGGCTTTTTCGTCTGTGTCTTCATTGTGTTTCCTTCCTCTTCCGGCGAAGTCTTCCCTGCCTCAATCAGCAAACATCGCGTGCAAATGGTTGTGTCCGCCACGTTTTTCTTCGGTTTTGTTTGGGAACAAGCACGGCAGCAAGAAAAAAACGCAGGACAAGAAAAGTCGCAGGATAAGATTGGAGCGGACGATGAAGCAAGTGCTGGTGACCGGGGCGGCGGGGCGGATCGGGTCATATTTTGCGGAGCAGACACACGGCAGGTATCAGCTCCGGCTGATGGTGCGCGGCGACGAGCCGGGGATTGAGAAGCTCGGCGCGTGGGGCGAAGTGGTCACGGCGGACCTGGCGGACTTAGACAAACTGAAAGAAGTCTGCGCCGGCATAGATGCCATCGTTCATCTGGCCGGGGACCCGGACCCGAACGCGCTCTGGAGCGACCTGCTCGGAACAAACATTGTCGGCACTTATCACCTGTTCGCGGCGGCGAAGGCGGCTGGCGTAAGGCGAGTAGTCTATGCCTCGTCCATCCATGCCGTCAGCGGCTACCCGGCGGATGTGCAGGTAAAAACCAGCGAGCCGGTCAATCCCGGCGACTTGTACGGCGTTTCCAAGTGCTTCGGGGAGGCGCTCTGCCGGTACATGGCGGAAAAAGAGGGCGTCAGCGCCGTCGCCGTCCGCATCGGGGCGTTTCTGCCGACCGAAGCAGTCCAAAAAGAGCAGGGGCTGGACGTGCTGGATGCTTTCGTTTCCCAGCGGGATTTGACCCAGCTTTTGCAAAAGTGCATTGACGCCGAAGACCTGCCGTTCGCGATCCTGCACGGCCTGAGCGACAACCGTTTCAAGCGGCTGGATATTTCCGACGCCCGCCGGCTGGTCGGTTATGTCCCGCAGGACGATTCGCTGACGGAGATGCCGGGCCTGCGCGAGCTGCACTTAGAAGAACACGCCGACAGCGCAAACGGCGCGATTGACCCCGCACGCTCCGGCCTGCGGGCTGAAACGCGCTGAGTCCCGGATTCATTGCACTTTCAGAAAATGGGGGTAGACTCTTTCCTGGCGGCCGGTGCGGGCCGAGCAGGATGGGAGCAAAGTTGCAGTATCTTTTGATTGGCTTGATTGCGCTGTCGGGAATTGGGCTGCCGGTGCAGGATGCGCTGAATGCCCAGCTTCGCAGCGTTTTGAAGTCCCCAATGCTGGGGGCGCTGCTGTCGTTTGTTGTCGGCGCGGCTGTGCTGGGTGCGCTTGCGGCGTTCGGGGTACTGGGCCACGGAAAGCTTTCCGGGCTAACCAAAACGCACTGGTGGGTGTGGATGGGCGGCGGGCTGCTGGGCGCGTTTGCCGTGACTATCGGCCTGATCGGCATTCCAAAAGTCAGCGCGGGGATTGTCATTGCGGCGACGGTGTTTGGGCAGCTTTTGTCGGCGGTCATCATTGACCACTTCGGCTGGTTCGGGGTGCCGCGTGTCCCGCTGAACCCCTGGCGCATTGCCGGGGCATTTGGCTTGTTCCTTTGCGTTTTGATGATGCAAAAGAAGTAAGAGTCCCCCCGGCCCCCAATAATGGGGGAGACAGAAGCAAGAGAAGAGGCCACTTCTCCTTTCTTTTTATGCTCCCCCATCATTGGGGGCTGGGGGGAGGTTCTACGCAATCCCGACGCCGCCGGTGACGCCGTAAATCTCGCCGGTGATATAGCTGCCTTCCTGGGACGCGAGCAGGACATAAACCGGCGCGATCTCAACCGGCTGGCCGGGGCGGGCCAGAGGGGCCTCGGACCCAAAGTTTTTCAGCTTGTCTTCCGTCGTGCCGCCGCTGGACTGAAGCGGCGTCCAGAACGGCCCCGGCGCAATGGCATTTACCCGGATGCCCTTCTCAATCAGTGTTTTTGACAGCGCTTTGGTGAAGTCTACAATGCCCGCTTTGGTCATGGCGTAATCGGTGATTGCCTGCGACGGGTGGTACGCCTGCACCGAGGTTGTGTTGATAATCGCCGAGCCGGGGGTCAGGTGCGGGATGGCGGCTTTGGTGATCCAAAACAGCGCGTACAGGTTTGTTTTGAGCGTTCGGTCAAACTGCTCCGTCGTGATGTCTAAAATGTTGGGTTCCGTCACCTGCGACGCCGCGTTGTTCACGAGAATGTCTAACCCTCCGAGACCTTCCACCGCCGCTTCAATCAGAAACTTGCAGAACGTCTCGTCGGTGATATCACCGGGAATGGCGACCGCTTTGCGCCCGGCTTGTTCAATCAGCGCGATCACCTCATGGGCGTCGGCGTCTTCCGCCGGCAGGTAGCCGATGGCAACGTCCGCGCCTTCCCGCGCAAACGCAATTGCCGCCGCGCGTCCGATGCCGGAGTCCCCGCCGGTAATCAGCGCCTTACGCCCGGCCAGCTTGCCGGAGCCGGTGTAGCTTGTTTCGCCGCAGTCCGGGACCGGGTGCATCTTGCTTCCCAGCCCTGGCGCGGGCTGCGGCTGCTTTTCGAAGGGCGGCTGCGGATACTGCGTCCGTGGGTCTTGCTTTTGATACCGGCTGTCTGTCATAAGAACCTCAGCAATCTAATTTTAGGCACATTTTCTTAGGTGCGTTTTCTTAGGTGCGTTTTTGCAAAGCGCACCTGGCTGTTTCATACCCAGAGGGCGAGGTTTTCAACGGCAAATTACGAGGACGTAAACATCTTCCACGGGGCTAAACCCCCGTGCTTTGAAGAGCAACTCCCCGCCTCTGCACTGGTATCATTCTGATTACTGCGTATATGCTACGCATTACTGCGTATATGCACTGGCTACCCGGAGGGGCGCGGGCATCAGACTTGCTTTATATCTTCGCCCGCGCAGGCGGGCGCTTGCCCTTTCAAAGCCCTGCCCTGAACGGCAGGGCTTTTACTCCCTCGTTCCTGCTTGCTCCCGTTCCTACGCGCCACTTCTACAAGCCAAGCCCGCCCTGGCCCGACGCGGCGGCAATCGCGGACGCCGACTTAAACGAGACATTGGAACCCGCTGAGACCGGGAAGTCAAACCCCTGTCCGGCCAGCAGCTCGGCGACCGTGCGGATTTGCATGGCGGGAACCTGCCGCCCTACCCCCGTGGCCGCTTTGTAGTAGCCTGCCGACAGCGCTTCCGCCTTCATGTTTCTTGTCGGCGCTTCCAGCGTCACATAAAACCCCAGCGCCGCGTTCATCCCGGTCATCGCGCCCCGAAGCTGCTGGACACCCGGCGAGCCGACATTTTTTCCGCCTTTCACTTGAATGACGGCTTTGAGCAGCTCTTTGGCCCCGACATCAAAGTACGCCAAGCCGTCAATCCCGCCGTCCGCGCCTTTCTTTTCCTGTGGAATCGCCGGCACCAGTCCCACCGCCCACATCTCGAATTTCTTGTGGTCGGCCTCAAACATGG
>CAXUBO010000214.1:0-4351 GCA_964249345.1 uncultured Armatimonadales bacterium
GGTGGACGAGGACTGCGGCGCGTCGGAAGAGGCGGTTTTCGGGCCGCAGCCGGACGCAGCGAGAAAGGGCAGGACAGCCAAGGCGACGGTCCTCAGCAAGGTTGCATGGAATTTCATCAGCAGGGTTACGTCTTTCGTCTTGGATAAAGCGCTGCATACTATTTCGCCGTGCGCGGGCAGATTTCCTTCCCAAGATGTCTACAAAGCCCAAAATACGCCCCGTCCTGAAGGACAGGTCTGCCATTCAGGACGAGGCATTCGCGGCGGCGAGCGTTCATTATATGATGCTGCATCAATCGTGTGATGCTATGCAAAAAGCCCCGGTTCCACTGCTTGGAGCCGAGGCTTCTTTATGTCAGGCGGCGGACGCTGCTCGTCGCCGCTTTCTGCGCCTGTGCGGGATTAGTCGTCACTGTTCTTGCGGGTAGCTTTTGCAGCGGCTTTTTTCGCTGGGGGAAGCTGGACGCTGCGGCGGATGGCCGGCATCTGGGACTTCATGCCTTTGACGCTCTTCCAGATGACTTCGTTGAGCAGAGCTTCCGGGGCGCTGTCCGGGTGAACAAAGTCCATGCCGGCGCAGAGCGCTTCCAGCGGAAGCAGGGCGCTGCCGACGGCGGAAGGCTTCGGGGCCAGGCCGCTCAGAACAGACGCGGCAGGCTGAGTAGCCGTGTAAACGCCTGTGTTGCTGGGCGCAGTATCGAAGTCAGAAGCAATAGGAGTGGCGACGGCGTCGTACTGGTTCATCGGCGGGATATTCAGCAGCAGCTCCATTGTTTTGAGGACGCTGTCCGTGTTGTAGAACGTGTGGTCTACCGAGGCTTTTTTGATGAACGGGCTGATGACGTAGCACGTTGACCGGTGGCAGTCCACATGATCCGGGCCATCCTGGGCATCGTCTTCAATCACGAAAATCGCCGACGAGTTCCAGATTTTGCTTTGGCTGATCGCCTGCACGAACTGGCCGATGCCGTAGTCGTTGTCGGCGACTTCCGCCGTCGGCAGGTGATTCGAGTAAAGATAGTTGCCTTTTGAGTCCCGAACAACGGAAACGCCCTGCGTGTGGTCGTGCATAAAGCGCACGGTCTCGAACGCGGGAACAGTGCCGCCGTTCGGGTCCGCCGACAGCATCTGCTGGAACTCCCGGTTCCACTCGGTGAAGCGGCTCGGCATCGCATAGTGGCCGTAAGCCGTTCTAGGGTATGGGCTGCTGACCGCCGCGGGTCCCTCGCTATCCGGGTAAGTGGCGTCGTACTCGCGGAAATCAATGTCCGTAACCCCGCCGCCGTCATGGCCGGCAGGGCGCAGGCCAAGATCGGTCGGGTAGTTATCCGGCGTGTTGACGTTGTCGCCGAACAAGCTAAAGAAGCCGTAATTGCGGTACTTTGCGCTCAGGCCGGTACTGGCAAGACTCACGTTGGCTTGGACATCATCCCAGATGTGGCCGCCGGGCGCGACAGAAACGTCGTGGATGGCCGGAGCGATGCCGGAATTGTTGGGATCGTGAAACGGCGAGTTAGGGACAAGCGCGACGCCGTAAGGGTCGGTGGCTGGGAAGCCGCCGACAGGATAATTGTTGTTGGCGCCCTCAAAATCATAGTTCCGGCCCCGGCCGCTGTAGTTGTAGGGCAGGTTCTTGATGACATACTCGGAAGCCTGTCCCTGCGTGGACCAGGGCCAGCCGTCGCCGGAGGCTTCGGCGCAGTCATAGAAGTTGTCGAGCAGGACAAAGCGGGACGCCAGTGCGTGCAGGTTCGGGGTGATGCCTGCGCCGAACAGGGCCAAATCCGCTTCGCCGTTGCCCTGGGGCAGATCGCCCAGAACTTGATCGTAAGTCCGGTTCTCTTTGATAATGTAGAAAACGTGCTTGATGCCGCCGGCTGGGAGGTTGATGGCGGCCAGCGGGTTCGGCGCAGGATTCGCAATGGAGGCGATTTTGTTGTTCGCCAGCGTCATCTGCGTGTCCGCCGCAAGCTGCGTGCTGCCCGGAACGCGGATCGTCTCCACATTGCCTTCAATGATGTTCAGGTCATACTGGCCCGCGAAGGTAAACTGCTGATAGCTGGGGTTCGGGTAGCGCGTCAGCGTGCCTTTGGCATTGGCAACGAGCAGAACCGGCTTGATCGGCGACGCGGCAATGGCCGTTGGATACCAGCCTGCCGGAATGTAGCCGATGAGCGCGTTCGCAGCCGTATCCACGACGCCGATGGCGTTTAGGTCGCCGAGCGACACATACAGGCGGCTTTCGTCTTGAGTGAGGCCCAGGCCCGTCGGCGTGACGCCGGGCAGGCTGCGTGCGCCGGTTGGCTGAAGCAGAATGGTGCTGGCAACCGTGTTCGTGGCCGTGCTGACGACCGAAACAGTCTCGCTGTGGGCATTGGCGACATACAGCTTGGTTTGTGCTTTGTTTAAGAGCAGCGAGATCGGATGCTGCCCGGTTGCAAGGACCGCGCTCTGCACCGGAGCCGCCGGATTGGCGCAGTTGAGGGCGTACACGGCATTGTCGCGCTGCGAAGACACATACACCTGCGAGCCGTCACTGAGCGCGGCGACGGACAGCGGGAAGTTTGTCGGCGAGAATGGAGTAGTGGGTCCGGGGACGTTCAGCGTACCGACCGGCTCCACAAACGAGTAGCGTCCGACTTCGGTCCCGGTGCTGGCGCTGATGATGGCAAGAGCGCCCGGCGTCGTGATATTTGCGATGGAGCCGTTGCCGTAGTTTTCGCTGACGGCGACATACAAGTAGCCCCGGCTGTCCAAAGCAACGCCCGCCGGGAAGTCGCCGGGGTTCTTCATCGTGATGGTCTTTGTCAGCGTGAGCGCTCCGGTGGGGCTGACGCTGACAACCGCAATGACGCCGAGGTTGGGGTTCGGCGCAGCCTGGGCGACAGTGCCTTCGGACGCATAGATGGTCGTGCTGCCGTCCGGGTTCGCCTGAGCCGCGAGGCCGTAGTACAGCCCTTGCGGGCCGTAAGTGCCGCTGGCCGGGTTCAGCGGGCCGAAGACAAGCGGGGCGCTCACATCTTTGCCGGTGGTGCTGTCCAGGCAGTGCAGGGACTGGCGAAAGCCCATGTCGGTGGAAACGGCAAACTTGCCGTTCGGGGTCAGGATCATGTTCATCGGCAGGCTGCCGACGCTGGTGGTTGTGCCAAGCGGCGACAGCGTGATGTTCTTGCCGGTCGGGAGCGGGTTTACGGCAGACGGCGGCGTGACGGTTTGCGCCGTCGCGGACGCGCCAAGCAAGGCCACGGCGGCTGCCCCGCAGAAAAGAGAGCTGTGCCGGAGGAAGTTCAGGGTAGTCATCTATGTCTCCTGGTTTCGAGAAAGGGTCTCGCTGAGAAGTTTGGGCGGCTGGCTGTAGTCGCCCAGGATCGGTAGGGACGTGGGTTAGCCTGCGCCGGCGGTGCGCTTGCGGCGAGCGACGGCCACGCCGCCGAGGCCCAGCAGCAGGCCGAGCGAAATGTTTGTAGAGGCTTCGGGAACGGCGGCGGGGACCGGCGCGGCGTCAATAGTGACGGTGGTTCCCAAGCTGCTGCCGAGGTTCAGCAGGCTAAACGCGCCGATGGGAACGCCCGACGGAGCGGGTCCGAGCAGGCTGGCGGAGAACGGCGTGTAGACAAGCTGCTGGAACGTGTTATTGGGGTCCGAGGTCGGCTGGATGGTCAGGCTAAGGGTCCCGGTGCCGTCGGACGAGATGCCGGGGAAGGCCATCGTGCCGGTCAGCACGGCGGAAATCAGAGCGCCGTTGACGGGATCAGAGTATTCCCCGCCAGGAGTAGCCGCCAGCATTTGCAGTGTGCTGGGCATTACGTCCCCCGCCCCTGCAAGCGGCATCGGCAGGGACTGAGTGACTCCGTCTGCGAAGGTCTCAGTAATCTGCATGGCGTTAAAGTTCACGGAGTCGGATACGTCATAGGGAGCGCTGCCGGTAAGTCCGGTCAAGTCGCTGACGGTGAACGCATAGTACGGCGAGGGCGTCTGAGCAGAAGCGCCGGAAGCCGAAAGCAGCGCGGCCCCGGCGGCGGCAAGGCCGATCAAAGCGCGGATACCGAATAAGTGTCGTGCGGTTTTCATTAAAAGTGTCTCCCATCCTTTAAACATCACACTGCGGCCCGGTCATTGTCTAGCAATTATACGGGGGCGATGTTAAAGAAGCATTAAGCGAAGATTAAGAAATGGTTAAAAGAAGTTCGGCGGCGCGGGGACGCAAAAAAGCCCCAGCTTGCAGAAGCCGGGGCCAAAGGAAGAACTCGAGAGCAAGCAAAGTTAGTCGTCGCTGTCGCCGCCGATTTTGGGGCCGCTGACGACCTTCACAGCCGCCTGGTAGACACGCGCTTGCTCGGACTGATACTGG
>CAXUBO010000215.1:0-4348 GCA_964249345.1 uncultured Armatimonadales bacterium
ATGCCGTCGGTGGCGGCGCATCGGCCGGAAATGGCGCTGGACGGCGATCCCCAAACCTACTTCCGGTCGCTTTACGGCATGGACGACGGGGATGATTTCTGGGTGATCTTGTCCCGCGCCGTTCCCGTCACGGCGCTGCGGGTCGTCACCGGCGATGCCGCAGGGCAGGACACGCTCACCGGAGGCGTGGTGGAAACGTCGCCGGACGCCGTGCATTACGCCCAGGCGGCGGCATTCGGCGCAGACGGCGTCGCGGCGGCGTCTGGAAAGCGGCTGGTTCGGGCAATCCGCATTCGTTTGAAGCCGGACCAAAACGTGCCGTCGCTGGTCATCCGCGAGATTTCCGTGCGCGGGTCCGTCCCGATTGCCCATGCGATGCTGGGGCCGGGACGCGGCTTCCCTGACATTTCGCAGGCGCCTGATTTGGCCGTCTGGGCCGCGACCGCCGAAAAGCAGATGGAAGAATCCTGGCCGGACACCGATGCTCTGCTGTATTCCGACAAGTTTATCCCGCCGAACGCGGTCAACGTCGTTTATAAAACCGGCCCCGGCGTTACCGGCGTCGCCGCCACCGGCGGCGGCGTGATGACGGTCAACTCGGCCTGGTGCCGCGCCCATCCCGAAGACACCGGCCTGACGGTTCACGAAACGGCGCACGTCATTCAAGCGTACTCCGCCTACAATCCCGTGTGGCTGGTGGAAGGCATTGCCGATTATATCCGCTGGATTCGGTTTGAGCCGCAGAATTACACCGCCCGCATCAATCCCAAGACGGCGACTTACCATGACTCGTATCGCACCACGGCGACGTTCCTGGGCTGGTGCGAGCTGCATTACGACAGCCGCCTGACCACGAAGCTGAGCCAGAATGTCCGGTTCGGGACGTACAAGCCCAGCGTGTTCAAAGACTACACCGGCAAAGATGTGGACACCCTCTTCGCCGAGTTCCTCGCAGACTACCGGCGCGACCCGGCAATGATTGTCACGGCCCCTGCCGCCGCTGCCGACCGTCCGCGCGTCCTGCCGGTCGTCGCCGCCGGGTCCGGCGTTCCCGTGCCGCTGGCGGCGGCCTTTAACGTCGTCGGCATTACCAGTGACAGCACCCGGTTCGCGCTGACCAGCGGCTTCGACGGCGGCGGGACAGCGTATTCCGGCAAGGCGCTGGGCCAAAGCCAGACCGCGCAGGGCGTTTCCTTCCAGCTTGGCCTGCCGGACGTGCCGGACGCCGTAAGCTGCCGGGGCCAGGTGCTGCCGCTGCCCGCCGGTGCGTATGCCGGCCTCTGGCTGCTGGGCGCGGCGATCAACGGCGGACAGCACGCGCAGACGATGACGGTCATCTACACCGACGGCACCACGGCGGATTTGTCCCAGAACTTCAGTGACTGGTACCAGCCCGCCCACTCCCCCGGCGAAAGCGAGGCGGTGAAAACCCCCTACCGCAACACGGCGGACGGCGAGAAAGACCCGCGCGACTTTTATGCGTACAGCTACGGCTTCGCGCTGGACCCCCGAAAGACCGTCCAAAGCCTGACCCTGCCGGACAACGACAGCGTCAAGATACTGGCAATCACGCTTACTAAATAGGTCTGTGGGGTATTGGGGCCGCAGGTTTTCGCCTGCGGCCTTTGTCTTTCAGGTTTAGCGCCAAAGGCGTCCGGGTAGAGTGAGGGGAATAATCGCTTGATTGCGAAAAGTTCTTAGGGTACACTCTTTGTGTTCCGGAGCGTTTATTGTACGACCTGCCAGATCAGTTTGAATTCACCGCGCACCCTCAGAATGCCGGCCCGGCCCGCGAGCGTGTTCGTGACGCGGCGGCCGAAGCGGGCTTTGCCGGAATGGACCTCGCCGACATTGAGATTGCTGTGGGGGAAGCCGTTACCAACGCCATTTTGTACGGCTCCCCGGCCGCTTCCAGCCGCGTCTTTTTGTCTCACGGATTAACCGATGGCGGGTTTGCCATCCAAGTCCGGGACGAAGGCACGGGTTTTGACCCAAGCGCCGTGCGAACAGAAGAAGATGCGGACGCCCTCGGCGGGCGCGGCATCCGCCTCATGCGGGCGCTGATGGACCAGGTAGACCTTCAGTACGACGGCCACGGCATGACCGCCGTTCTTGTCAAGCGCCTGCCGCCGCAAACACGGGCTTGACTTCGTTTCCTTCTTCCGCTGCAATAGCCGCATACTGCCTGTTATGGAACACCCCACGCCGAGCTTACGGCTTTCCGATTTTGATTACGACCTGCCCGCCGAACGGATCGCGCAGACGCCGCTTGAGCCGCGTGACCGTTCGCGCCTGCTCGTGCTGGGGCGCACCGACGGCAGGATTTCGCACCGGCAGTTTACAGACCTGCCGGAGTTTCTGCGGGCCGGAGACGTACTGGTGATCAATGACACGCGGGTCACGGCCCAGCGGCTGTTTGGCGCAAGGGCCGGGCATCCGGGCGAGCGCGTGGAGACGTTTCTCACGCACCGCATTCAGGACGGTTTGTGGCAGGCGCTGGTGCGGCCCGGCAAGAAGCTCCTGCCCGGCGTCGTGGTTGATTTCGGCGCAGGGCTCAGGGCGGAAGTCGTAAATAAGACCGATGACCGGGGCGGACGAGAGCTGCGCTTCACCTCGCCGCCGGGCGTGTTCGTGGAAGATGCCATTGCCGCGCACTCTGAGGCCCCGCTGCCGCCGTATATCCAGACCGCCCTGCCGCCGCAGCAGCGGGAGCGCTACCAGACGGTCTATGCCGACAGCGGAGGCTCGGCGGCGGCCCCTACGGCGGGCCTGCACTTTACGCCGGAGCTTCTTTCGCGCATTGAGGCGCTGGGCATCCAGATCGCCCGCGTGACGCTTCATGTCGGCCTCGGCACGTTCCGCCCCATTGAAACCGACGATGTCGCCGCCCATATCATGCACGCCGAGCGGATTTCCGTGAGCGAGGAAGCCGCCGAGATTATCAACAGCGCCAAAGGCCGCATCTTTGCCGTCGGCACCACGTCGGCTCGCACCCTGGAAAGCGCCGCCGTCGGCCCGCGCCGCGTTCAGCCGATGGACGGCGAAACGTCGCTGTATGTGACGCCGGGTTACTCTTTGCGGATAGCAGATGCGCTCATCACAAATTTTCACATGCCGCGCTCCACGCTGCTGCTGCTGGTCAGCGCGTTTGCCGGAACCGAGGCGATCCGCCGGGCTTACGCGGAGGCGCTGAGGGAAGGCTACCGCTTTTTGTCGTTCGGCGACGCCATGCTGATTGTTTGAGGGCTGATTGTTTGAGGCTCGTTTCTTTTGAGGCTTATCTATGCGTGTCGGCATCTTCACGGAAAGTTATCCGCCGCTCATCAACGGCGTCAGCACGTCGGTGCAGACCCTCACCGCCCAGCTTGAGTCGGCAGGGCATGACGTTTTTGTCTTCACGTCCCGCTACCCGCACTACGCCGAGGAGCGGGCCGGGGTGTACCGCTACCCGTCGGTCAATGCCCTGGTCGAGCCGGATTATGTTCTGCCGGTCCCGTTCTCGCCGCGCATCACCTCTGCTCTCGCGTCACTAGAGCTGGACATCGTGCATTCCCAGTCGCCGTTCTTTCTCGGCCTCATCGCCCGCCGCACGGCCCACGCCCTGCATCTGCCCCATGTCGCCACGAATCACACGCTCTACACAGAGTATGCCCATTACCTGCCGCTGCCGACCGTGGGCGTCACCCGGCGCCTGCTGGTGCGCTGGATGCACGATTTCTACAATTCCTGTGACCGCGTTCTCGCGCCGTCTGAGCTGACCCGGCGCGTCTTGACGGAGCAGTACAAAGTTCACTCGCCGGTATCCGTCGTGCCGACGGCGATCCCTGCGCCGCCGTATGTGCTGGCGCGTCCGGCGGAAACTCGGTCGGAATTCGGCCTGCCGCCGGACGCCCGCATTCTGCTGTATGTGGGCCGCCTTGCGCCGGAAAAGAACTTGGACCTGCTGCTCCGCGCCTTTGCCGTCATCACCGGCAGGACTACCGACACCTATTTAGTGCTGGCCGGCAGCGGCAAAAGCCGCCGCATTTTGGAAGCCCGCGCCAGAGCGCTCGGCATTCACCGCCGTACCCGCTTCGCTGGCTTCTTGAACCGAACCAAGCTGGACCCGCTCTACCAGGCGTCCGACGTGTTCCTGTTCCCGTCCAAGACCGAGACGCAGGGGCTGGCCGTCGGCGAAGCCCTCGCGGCAGGTTTGCCCTGCGTCGTGGTCCATGCCGGCGGCGCTCCCGAAGCCATCCGCGACGGCGTAGACGGCTTCTTAGTCCAAGACAGCGCCGACGCCCTGGCAAGCCGGACGCTGGAACTCCTGGCCGACCCTGCGCTGCGCCGCCGCATGGCTGAAGAAGCC
>CAXUBO010000216.1:0-4027 GCA_964249345.1 uncultured Armatimonadales bacterium
GGCCGTATCCCACGCAGGAAACTCTTGAAGCTTTCCCGAACTAAAAGGGCATGACTGATTTAGACCAAGAACGGCAGCGGATGAAGGACATGCGGGAGAAGCGACCCGGCGCGGACTGGCGGGCCTGGGGGCCGTATGTGTCCGAGCGAGCCTGGGGAACCGTGCGCGAAGATTACTCGACTGACGGTGCGGCGTGGGACTACTTGCCCCATGACTCGGCGCGGTCTAAAGCGTATCGGTGGAACGAGGACGGGCTGGGGGCGCTCTGCGACAGCACACAAGAATTGTGCTTCGGGCTGGCCCTGTGGAACGGCAAGGACGCCATTCTGAAAGAGCGCCCGTTCGGCCTGTCCGGGCCGCAGGGGAACCACGGCGAAGATGTCAAAGAATACTACTTTTTCTTAGATAACACGCCGACGCACTCCTACATGAAGATGCTGTACAAGTACCCGCAGGCGGCGTTTCCCTATGAGGATTTAGTCAAAACGAACGCTTCTAGGACGAAGCATAACCCGGAATATGAGCTTTTAGATACGGGCGTGTTCGCGGACAGCAAATACTGGGACGTGACGGTGGAGTACGCCAAAGCGTCGCCTGATGACATACTCATCCAGATTACAGCGGCAAATCGTGGCCCTGAGACTGCCACGCTGGACCTCCTGCCGACCCTCTGGTTCCGCAACATCTGGACCTGGGGCTGGCCGAACCCGAAGCCAGGCATGAAAAAAGGGACCCAAGACGGCGTCATTGAAGCCAGCCATCACATCTTAGGCCGGCGTTCGCTGTTCTGTCAAGGCAGCCCGGACCTGCTGTTCACCGAAAACGACACCAACGAAAAACGGCTCTACGGCGTCGCCGATAACACGGCCCCGTATGTCAAAGATGGATTTCATGAGTTTGTCGTGGGCGGCATACAAGGCGCGATCAACCCAGCCCAGACCGGGACAAAAGCCTGCGCCCATTACAAAGTGACCGTGGGCGGCGGTCAATCGGCCACTCTGAAGCTGCGCTTGACCAACGATCCATTGATTGCCGACCCGCTCGGCGACGGCTTTGACCAAGTGTTTCAGGCACGGATTGCCGAAGCGGATGCGTTCTATGCGCCGCTTGGCTCGCCGGAACTCTCCGACGACGTTCGCAGCGTCATGCGTCAGGCATTTGCCGGCCTGCTCTGGTCCAAGCAGTTCTACAAGTACGATGTCCTGCACTGGCTGGAAGGCGACCCCGCCGAGCCGAAGCCGCCTGCCGTGCGCCTGCAAGGCCGCAACCATGACTGGATGCACTTAAACGCCAAAGACATCATTTCCATGCCGGACACCTGGGAATACCCGTGGTTTGCGGCATGGGACCTGGCCTTCCACTGCATTCCGCTGGCCGTCATTGACCCGGAGTTCGCCAAAGACCAGCTTCTTCTTTTGGGTCACGAGTGGTATCAGCACCCGAACGGCCAGCTTCCGGCCTACGAATGGGCGTTCGGAGATGTCAACCCGCCCGTGCAGGCGTGGGCCGCCCTGCGCGTCTACCAAATTGAAGCCCGCGTCACCGGGGAGCCGGGCGACTTCCAGTTTCTGGAGAAAATCTTCCACAAGCTGCTGATGAACTTTACCTGGTGGGTCAACCGCAAGGACGCCGAAGGCAACAACGTCTTCCAGGGCGGCTTCTTGGGATTAGACAACATCGGCCTCTTTGACCGCTCCCAGCCCCTGCCCACCGGCGGGCATCTGGAGCAGTCCGACGGCACAAGCTGGATGGCGATGTTCTGCCTCAACATGCTGGCCCTTGCCATGGAGCTGACCAAGCACGACCCTTCTTACGAGGACATGGCGACCAAGTTCTTTGAGCACTTCGTCTACATTGCCCACGCCATGAATGCGATGGGCGCAAAAGACACGGACTTGTTCGACGATCAGGACGGCTTCTACTACGATGTCCTGCGCTACCCGGACGGCTCCGGCCAGTTCATGCGCGTCCGCTCCCTGGTCGGCCTGATTCCCCTGCTCGCCGTGGACACCATTGACAATGACCAGCTTGCGTCTATGAACGACTTCCAAAAACGCATTGACTGGTTTTTGGAGAACCGCCCGAACCTCGTCAAAAGTGTCGCCGACCTCTGCGAATTAGGCCACCATGACCGCCGCCTGCTGTCCATTGTTGACCCGGACCGCCTGCGGACCATTTTGACCAAAATGCTTGACGAAACTGAATTCCTCTCGCCCCACGGCCTGCGCTCCGTGTCCCGATTCCACAAAGATCATCCGGTTGTGATGGATGTCAACGGCACCGAGTACCGCTTGGATTATGAACCCGCCGAGTCCACCACCGGGCTGTTCGGCGGCAACTCCAACTGGCGCGGCCCCATCTGGTTCCCCCTCAACTATCTGCTCATCGAAGCCTTGCAAAAGTTTGACTACTACTTAGGCCCGGAGTTCACTGTTCCGTTTCCCACCGGCTCCGGCCAGCTTCTAACGCTTGCCCAGGTCGCCGCCGAACTGTCCCGCCGCCTCACGCGCACCTTTCTGCGCGATGATAACAATCGCCGCCCCGTCTACGGCGGCACCGAAGTCTTCCAAACCGACCCCCACTGGAAAGACTATATTTTATTTTTCGAATACTTCCACGGCGACAATGGCGCTGGCCTCGGCGCCTCCCACCAAACCGGCTGGACCGGGTTAGTGGCTAAACTCATTGAGCAAAGCGGAGAGTAAAACTATGCCGCAAATCCAAGAACCCGCCGCTGAATACGCCCGGCGCAAGAGCGAGCCTCTGGAAGCGCCGGGCTTGTTCGGCTTGAAGCCCAAAAGAGGCGTTGTCAGCACCCTAGATTGGTCGGTTCGGGCTGACCCACCTGCCCTATACTATTCGCACCCTAACGGCCAAATCTGGTGCGGCGACTCCGTGGCTTGGCTGCGCTCTCTGCCATCCAGGTCTGTTGACCTTGCTTTCTTTGATCCGCCTTACGGTATCAAAAAAGCAGAATGGGATACATTCGAGTCCCAGCAGGAGTATGTGTGCTGGTCCCTGCAATGGATTGAGCAGGCCGCTCGCGTTCTAAAACCTACCGGCACACTTTACATCTGCGGCTTTTCTGAGATTTTGGCCGACCTCAAGCTGCCTGCTTTTGCCTTCTTTCAAGGCTGCCGCTGGCTTGTCTGGCACTATAAAAACAAGGCCAATCTCGGCAGTGACTGGGGGCGCTCCCATGAGAGCCTGCTGCATTTCCGAAAAAGCAAGCAATTTACGATGAACGTGGACGATGTTCGTATTCCCTACGGCGATCACACGCTGAGGTATCCGGCACACCCGCAGGCCGAGACGAGTCAGTACGGGAAAGGCAAGGAGAAGGGCCGCCTTTGGCACCCGCACCCAAAGGGCGCGAAGCCAAAAGACGTGCTGGAAATCCCGACGACTTGTAACGGAATGCACGAAAAAACGCCCCATCCTACCCAAAAGCCTGAAGAACTGCTCCGGGCCATTGTTCTCGCGTCGTCCAACCCCGGCGATCTTGTCTTAGACGCCTTTCTCGGCTCCGGCACCACCGCCGTTGTCGCCGAACAGCTTGGCCGCCGCTGGCTCGGCTGCGACCAAAGCCCCGAATACTGCGGCTGGGCTTCTGAGCGCATGGAGCTTGTCGAAGACTGGCCGGTGGAAAAATGGATACGCTACGATCAGGAGAATGCCGCCCGTAGAAAGTCCATCCGATGACAGAAATTACGCTGGCGGATTTACAGGAAAGCGTTCTCGACAAATCTGCTTTTAAAACTCTGCCGGAGTACCGGCAATTATGCTCGGCTTATCTGGAATTTGTCGCCAAGTCACAGCCAACGCGCATTATTTCGCCTTCGCAGACCAACTATATTTTCTACCAGTACGGCAGCGAGTTCGGCCACAAAATTACGCGCCCGCTGAACGTGGATTTGTTTATTGAAGAACAGAGACAATTTGAGCAGGCTTTTGATCGCTTCGGTGGTTTTCTCGTCGACTTAAAGCAGCATCAGGAAAAAACCGCAAATCAGCCGGATTCAAGAGC
>CAXUBO010000217.1:0-3993 GCA_964249345.1 uncultured Armatimonadales bacterium
GAGATTTGGCCGGGGTACAAGATTGATCTAGGCTCGTCGGTGCATTTGATGATCCACCGGACGCCGATTGTGGCGGACTTGGAGTTAGAAAAGTACGGTCTCGAATATATCGAAATGGACCCGTGGGCGGCGTTCCCGCTTCCCGATGGGCGGGCGATCTGCTTTCACCGGGACTTGGGCAAGACGTGCCAGAGCATCGCCCAGGTGTCGCCACGTGACGCGGCGGCGTATGAAGATTTCATTAAGCGCTGGAGTCCCGTGACGCGGGGCGTGTTTGAGGCGTTCCAGAAGCCGCCGACAATGGCGAATTTCGGGCGGCACGTCATCTTCGCGAAGTCGCCGGGGCGCTCCACGGCGGACGCACTCAGAATGATTGTGTCGGGCTACGGGCGCTTAATTAAAGAGACATTTGAAAGCACGGAAATGCAGGCGGCGATGGGCTGGCTGGCCGCGCAGTCGGGGCCAGCACCGACCGAGCCGGGGACAGGACCGTTCGCGTCGTGGTATACCGCCGTCCATGAGACGGGCGCGAAGCGGGCCAAAGGCGGCTCCGGGATGCTCTCTGTGGCTCTGCGCCGGGCATTCGAGGCGATGGGCGGCACGGTGCGGACCGACGCGCCTGCCGAGCGCATTGTGGTGACGCAGGGCAAGGCGACAGGCGTTGTCGCCGGCGGGCAGACGTACTCTGCTAAAGCCGTGGTCGCCGCGTGCCATGTGCTGACGACGTTTCGGACGCTCTTGTCGCCGGAAGACCTGCCGGGGGATTTAGGGCGGCGATTGGACGCACTCAACGTCGGCAACGGCTTCGGCATGACGGTCCGGTGCGCGGCGTCCGAGCTGCCGGATTACGGCGGCGGGCAACCCAATATCGCCCATCAGGGAATGCAGCTTTTGTGCCCGACGCCGGAATATCTGACGGACGCTTACGCCGATTATGTCGGCGGGTATCCGTCGAAGAAGCCCGCCGTGCTGGCGATGACATTCACGGCATTAGACCCTTCCATTGCCCCAACCGGCAAGCATATCGTTCAGCTCTGGTCTCAGTATTTCCCCTACATCCGCCGCGACGGGCTTTCTTGGGATGACGCGCGGGAAGAAGTTGCCGACTCGATTTGCGAGGTCTTGTACGCGCACGCGCCGAACATGCGCGGGGCGATTGAAAAGCGCTTTATCCAGACGCCTTTAGACCTAGAGCGGATGCTCGGCCTCATCAACGGCAATGTCATGCACCTGGAAATGTCCCTGGACCAGATGTTCGCGTTCCGCCCGCTGCCGGAACTGGCCGAGTACAAGACTCCCATCCCCGGCCTCTTTTTAACCGCTGCCAGCACCCACCCCGGCGGCGGCGTCTTCGGGGCGTCGGGCCTCAGCGCTGCACGGGTAGTTGGGCAGACACTTAAGCGAAAGTAGGGGCGAGCAATCCGTCTTGACTTTCTTTACCCGATGCGCTATTCTATTTGTTAGAAAATGCTGAAACTCAGGAAGGATGTTTATGGTCAGTCCGAAGTTAATCATGCAACGGGAACGCTTACAAAACAACTTCCGGCGGCACGGATTGGAGGGCGAGACGGCTTTTCAGGCGATTGCTTACCATTATACGCATCTGTTCCCTCTCGAAACGGCGGACATCCCGCGTGGGATTGTTGCCGTCTGGAAGGCCGCCCACTGCAAGATTGTGAACGACGGCCACATCAGGCGCACCCTCAATGAACTTGTCGTTCAAGACAAACAGGGCCATAACCTGCCCGATTGGTATGGTTTCTTTGTTGGTCGAAAATTCCGCGAGGGTTCTGGCAAGTTCTTTACACCTAGACCCATCGCAACTTTGATGGCTAGGTTGTTGCCTCGAATCAACAATCCCATTATCATGGACCCAACTTGTGGCGGCGGAACCTTTTTAATGGAAGCGGCTGGGTTGTGGCGCGACTCCCACTGTACCCTTGTCGCCAATGACCTGGAGAAAACTCTCGTCGAACTTGCGATGGTCGCGCTCAGTCTAGCGACTCCGCTGACACAGGAAAAGCATTACCTAAACGCCAACATCTACGATAAAGCCAGAGAGTTGGCAGCGTGGCATGGTCGCGTTGATTACATACTTGCCAATCCTCCATTCTCGCTCCGAATAGAGCATGAGCAGTTTGAGAGTCCTTTGTTCCAACTTGGCTATCGAAACAGTGATGCTTTGTTCTTGGACACGGCATACCAGCTATTGAAGGATGGCGGTAGACTTGTTTGTTTACTTCCCCATTCAGTAATCGCCAATCAGGAATTTGCGGCTTTGAGGGAAGCGGTCGAGAAGCTTTGGCATGTCACGGCAGTTCTCTGTCTGCCGGAAGGCATATTTCATCTCAACGCAGGCACAACCGCCCGTGCCGACATACTGGTACTGGATAAAAAACCATTAGTCGCCATTAACAACAAACATGTCTTTGCCTCCATCCCATCAGTTGGAATTAGATTGAGCGGACAGAACAAAGGGGTTGTCTCAGATGATCTTGAACAACTTCTTAATAATGAGGGTGTCAAACAAACGCTAGGGATAGAGTAGTTCAAGATGAATAAAAATGGAACCTACTTTGCTGCGGTAATTGGCGAGAACGATTTTGTTTGGCACGATGCGGGCCTACCTCGGCAACATAACCGTCACACCGCAAGCCGAATGGATCAATTGCAATTCCCCTTTGTTCTTCGAAACGAAATCAGAATTCGTCTCAGAATTCGTCGCGGTCAAGCCTTATGATGGTTTTACTTATTTTTGGCTGGCATACTTGCGCTCACCATATTTCCTCCGGCAGATGCCTCTCGGCAGCGGGGGGACTCGGCCGCGCCTCCATGCTTCAGCCCTCGACGCTGTTCCGGTCTCAGTTCCTGATTTGCAGGCGCGACAGTGTATCCATGACAAACTTCAAGCCCTAGCAAAGCATGAATGGGAAACGCATCTTGAAGCGACCGCAACGATGAAAATGATTGCCGACGCATTATAAAGAACTATGGCACAAGACTTACCGAGATTGGGAATTTCACCTGACTTAATTAAGCAGCTTAAAGCTGAGTTTGAACCTCTGGTCGGCTTGCGTATTGACTGGCTTGCATTGCCGGAAAGCGTTCTGCCCGGCTTCGAACCAAGTCAGATTGCAGTAATCGTAAACACATTGCTCGACGCAGCACTGCCGCAGCTCAAACTCTTGCAAGTTCAAGACCCTGACAACAAAAAGCGGCTGGAAGAAGTCGGCCTCTCCAAATTCCGGGGCCTTATCGGGGAGCGCGAATCTTATCCTGACTATCTTCACAAGTCGGGCTTCAGAGTGGAACTAAAAGGCTTGTTTGTTGACAATCCAGTACTACAACTGAAGCGGCCCCCGACGCCTCGTGAGCCATCGGCGAGACTAAAAGAGAATGTGACTACAAATGATGTGGTAGCGGAAAAAGATGTTCTGATGGTAGCGGCGGTTCAGCTTCAGGAGTTTGATCATGTGTGCTATCCGGTCATTACAGAGGTTGATTTATTTCCAATGATTAAGTGTATCAACGCGCGTGACGGTAGGCTTCTGAAAGGCGGCGGAAGATGGAAAGACGGTCAGCCGCAAGTTGTAAAAACAACATCACAGGTCAAGCGTCGCGAGGGATAGCCTTTGTCAGATGAAGACTATGCAAAAGACACGAATTTCGGCAAGCTGAACCGCATCCCTTATCAGCCTCTTGTAGCGATGCTGCTAAAGTATGGAGTTCGAGTCATCTCACAGCCTGAGCAGACTTGACACAGCGGCGTCATGTAGACAATACTTGCTAGACAGTACGGCTTGGACACGCTTTGTGCGTGTTCGGGCTTTTTGCTGTTCCGGCCTAACGCCTTCTGCCAGTTCTGCCGATACTAAACGCGATATAGTTCCAATTTCGTTTTAGTGTCCCAATGTGCAGGAGGTATCGTGGCAACATTCACATACGACGCCGTTGATCCGGCGGGCCGGATGGTCAAAGGCAAGCTGGAAGCCG
>CAXUBO010000218.1:0-3929 GCA_964249345.1 uncultured Armatimonadales bacterium
TGCTGTGCAGGACGCCCCAAAACTGCCGCAACTATTTATGAGATACGCTCTAGCATTATTCCACTAGTCTATTTTTTGTGATTATATCATAAATATTTGCCTTCTTGAATATTTTAGTCTATACCTACATAATAGAGTTATAAACGATTACTTACTCAAAGAGGCTCTTCATGGCTGAAACAACACCGGGTACTAGTCCTTCCCAACACGACGACCAGCATCAGCAAGCACGGAACTTTGAGGCTAGTAGTCTCCTGTTCCTTTGCACCGAACGACATCTTAGAAGCTCATCGTGACATGAAAGCTAATGAGCAAGCAGGCCAATTCTTGGCTTTACCCAAAAGGAGAATTTAAATGAACATTTTTATTGTTTACGCGCATCCTGAACCGCAATCCCTGAACGGCTCGCTGAAAACGGTCGCGACCGAGACGCTTACGGAGCTTGGTCATACGGTGAAAGTCTCAGACCTTTACGCGATGCAGTGGAAAGCGCAGGCGGATGGCGATGATTTCTTAATCCGAGACAACGCCAAGCGGCTTTCCTATGCGAGTGAATCCAAGCGGGCCTTCGCCGAAGGAACCCAATCGCCGGAGATTGCTGCCGAACAGGAAAAACTTTTGTGGGCAGACGCAGTAATTCTGCAATTTCCGCTGTGGTGGTTTTCCATGCCCGCGATCCTCAAAGGCTGGATTGAGCGTGTGTATGCTTTTGGTTTCGCGTATGGCGTCGGTATCCAAGACGGACCGCGCTGGGGAGATCGCTACGGTGAAGGAACACTGAAAGGCCGCCGCGCGATGTTGGCTCTGACCGCAGGAGGGCGTGAACCACATTATGGTGCGCGGGGGGTAAATGGGACGTTAGAAGACCTTTTGTTCCCAATCCAGCACGGCATTTTGTTTTATCCCGGAATGGATGTGCTTCCGCCGTTTGTTATTTACCAGAGCGACCGGCTCACATCAGAACAGTACGAACAGGCGAAGAGGCAATATCAGAAACGCCTCGCAGGCTTGTTTACGGACGAGCCGATACCCTATCGAACGCAGAATGGCGGCGATTACGACGAGCGGCAGGTGTTAAGACAGAGCCTCGCCGAAGGACTGCAAGGTTTGGCGATACATCAAGGGGAAAAGTAGTAGCACCGCACTAGAAGTTGTACAGCATCACAACCTAAGTTAGAATAAGAAAAAGACCCGTAGGGGCGCTGTTTGCCGCGCCCTCTTGTTCTTCTTCTCATGCTCCCCATTATTGGGGGCTGGGGGAGTCTACCTTGATGCAGGAAAACCCGGTGCCGAACGCCAATTCTTCCCCGTGGACCAAATCACGCAAATCTTGCAGCGCGGCGCAAACGACACCTGGCATCTCGGCCTCACCGACACGCAGTTGAACCAATTCGTGCGCTATGCGGAAATGCTGGCCGAATGGAACGCCACGCGGATGAACCTGACCCGGCTGGTGTCGCCCCAGGACATCGCCGTCAAGCACTTTTTGGATTCGCTGATGCTGCTGTCGGTGCAAACCCCGCCGCCGAATGCGCGGGTTTTGGATGTCGGCACCGGCGCGGGTCTGCCGGGGCTGGCGCTCCAAATCGCCCGGCCTGATTTGCGCGTCACGCTGATGGACGGCACCGCCAAAAAGCTCCTCTTTTGCCGCGCCGTGGCGGACGACTTAGGCTTAGACGCTGTGGAAATCGTTCACGCCCGCGCGGAAGACGCCGCCAAGCGCCCGGAGTTTGCCGGACGCTTTGACTGGGTCACCGCCCGCGCCGTCGCGCCTTTAGATAAGCTGCTCCCCTGGCTCGCGCCGTTTGCCGCCCCCAATGGCCTGCTGCTTTCCTTGAAGGGCATGGCGGCAGACGATGAGCTTGCCGCCGCCCATCCCATTGCCAAACGCCTCGGCCTCACGCTGGACGCCGTTTCCGTGCCGCTGCCCGAAGCCGCCGAAAAAATCGTGCGTCAAATCGTCGTTGCCAGGCGAATTCATCTTGCCCCTCGGAAGGAACCCCGATGAGTATTCCGCCTCCCAACTCCCCCGCCGGCACTCCCGCGCCCGCCTCGTTTTGCGCCCGCTGCGGAGCGCCCAATGATGCCGGCCTGGCCCAGTGCCCCCACTGCGGGCAAAACCTTCTGGCGGCCTGGCCGCCCCAGCCCGGCGGCTACGCGCCGCCTGCCTACCCACCGCCGCCACAAGCCGCAGGCGGCGGCCTAGACGCGATTATCCCGACCAGGAACCCGTCGGCGCTGACCGCGTACTACTTGGGCATTTTCTCGATCATCCCCTGCCTGGCAATCCCCATGGGCATTGTCGCCGTCGTGCTGGGCGTGCGCGGCTTGAAGCTGTTTCAGGCGCACCCGGAAGTGCGCGGGCGCACCCACGCCTGGGTCGGCATCATTGCCGGCGGCTTCTTCGCTCTCGTGAACATTGCGGGCATCATATTTGCTCTCGCCGCGTCTCACTCGCAACCCGGCGGCTAATCTGCAAGACTGGCACGCAGCTCCGCTAGTACAGATTTGACCCATTCTCTGCCGTAATCGTTGAACACTTCCGAATGCAGCATCTCCTGGGTTGCCGCATCCACCAGTTCCAGAAGCTGCCTGCGGCGGCTGACGCTGTCGGCCCGGTCATCAAGGAACACAACCTTGCCCCTATAAAACTGCTCCCGTTCGTCCCGGAGAAATACCGCCGGCGGATCGTCAGGGCTGAGCCGATCATCGGCTTGGGCAGCCATGACCTCAAGGCAGGACTCGACTGCGCCATTGCTGCCCCAAAACACCTGGTTCCCAAGACTGAAGCCCGCGCTCATTTTGACCTTTCTGAGTTCGTTCCGGCAGCCGGCTGCTTCGTTCGCAGGGACGCCAGGACGCTCGGCAGGCTGTTGATGCCCCCGTGTTCTACATATTTGCCGCCGCGCAGGCGCACGATGTCAATGACATCAACCACCACGTCCCGGCCTGTCGCCGGAATGCCCAGGAGTTCACCCGCATGGGTGCCGGAAATCCGCTTGCGGGTCGTAACTTTGTCGCCTTCCGCCACTTGGTCCAAGATTTCTACCCGCATATCCGGCAGCGCAGGCCGCAGGACATTGTTAAACGTATGGAGCATCCCCTTTGGCCCGCTGTCCATGCCGGGCGGGGCCGAGCGGTTCACGAACTCGCTGTCCATGAGTGAATCACATGAGTGAATCAAAGGCGTCGGCGTTGCCCTGCTCAATGACTTCTTTGTTGAAGCGCGTGACGGCTTCTTTGTTTTGTTCTGTTTCAGAGAGCATTGTTCGCTTTAATTACCTTTCTGTCATTGCCGCTTTGCATACCAGGCATGGATCAGCAGCATTTGAAGGAACAAAACAGGGGCAGTGAAGCCGCTGGACGCGATGATTTCTTCCACATCACGCGGCGATTGAGCGGCAAACGCCCTGCCATACGATCCGCGCATCTTTTCCAATGCCTCGGCGTCAGCGCCGGAATACTTCTGCATCTGCATCCACATGTCCAGCAGGCTGGGGGAAGCCGGCGGGGATGGGTCGGCAACCAGGGCCGCGCTGACCAAGCCGCCGTCCGGGCGCAGCCGAGCGGCAATGTCACGGTAAAATCCGCGCTGCTCCTCTGGATCGACAATAAAGTGCGAGACTAGAATGGCCGTTGCCGCGTCAAACGGCGACGACGCGGGCAGAGTGTCTAAGTAGCCTTCATGGAACGTGCAGCGGTCTATCACACCGGCGCTTTCGGCTCGCTTCCGGCAGATGTCCAGCATCGGCGCGGCAGGCTCAACTGCTGTGAACTGCCACTGCGGGAACTCTTGGGCCAGGAACAGCATCTCCGCGCCGGTTCCGACGCCGACGCACAGCACCCGCGCCTCGGCAGGCAGCTCGGACAAAATGACGCGCATCAGCAGATGCAGGGCGGCGTTCAGCGGAGCCAGCTTGGCGTACTGA
>CAXUBO010000219.1:0-771 GCA_964249345.1 uncultured Armatimonadales bacterium
TTGAACATGACGAGTAGTTGAAAACTACTCGCTAGAAGAGGCACCCTTCGGGTGTAAGAACTCCGTTTTTGTCCGAAGGACACTTCTTCTAGCGAGTAGTTTTCAACTGCTCGTTATGTCGTATGGCTTTTCACTTGTCGTATAGCTTCTTGCACGAAAGGAACTCTCACATGAACTACCATAAACGAGGCGCACTGCTGCTGCTTGCTGCCGCAGGCACGGCGCTGCTGGCCGGATGCGGCGGCGGAGGCGGCAACGGCAATTCCGGCACAACGGGGACCACAGGAACGACGGGAACGACGGGAACCAGCACGGGAACCAGCACGGGGACTACCGGCACATCGCAGATTGTCGGCAAAGTGACGGACGCGAACGGCAACGGCCTTCCCGGCGTTTCTATTTCCGTGGATACCGGCGGGGAAATTACGTCCACCATCAACACCGGCGGCTACCGGCTTTCCAACCTGAGCGTCGCCGTTCACAAGCTGACGGCCTCCGTTTCCATCAGCGGCACGGCGTATTCCGGCAGCACGCAAGTTTTGACCAACGGCAGCCTGGTTTCCAACGCCAACATTCTGCTGTCGCGGGCAGACCAGCAGACGACCGTGGAAGGGTTTGTGCGTGACGGCAGCGGCAATCCCATCGTCGGCGCAAGTGTCTACGCCGCCGTGCCGTCCCCCGCCATCGCCGCCGCCGGCAGCGCCGGCACCTATTCGTCCCTGGTCGCGTTCACGGACAGCACCGGCTTTTACCAGATCAGCAATATCCCTG
>CAXUBO010000219.1:781-3821 GCA_964249345.1 uncultured Armatimonadales bacterium
GGGCAGCCTGCTGGTGACGGCGTCGGCGGCTGGGGCCGCCAACCAGAACGCCACCCTGGGCCAGAGCGGCATCACCTCAAACAGCGTTTCCACCCAGAACTTTACGCTGAACACGGCCGCTACGGCGCAGGCGGACACGCCGGTCCTTACCGGCATCAACGCTTTCACCCAGCCCACCGATGATTTGACCGGCAGCGCCCTCCAGGCGCATCTGGTGTCCGGCTCCGGCTCGGTTTACGAGGGCCTGCGCCGCCGCTTGTCGCCCTTGTATGCCGCAAACGCCGCCCGCAAGCGCACCGTCAGCAAGCACCTCGCCGCCCGCGCCACCGGCGGCGCTTACGCGGTGGAGATGGACATTGCGTTTAACCCGCCCGCGTCCACGGATGTCAACCTGGCCGGCTACAATGTCTACCGGACGACTGGTCTGCTTGCGACCAACATGCCGATTGAGTCGGTCTCCGGCGTAACCGCCGACGGCTATGACACGCTGTTTGACCCGCTGGCGAATTACTACACAGACTTGACCGCAAGCACCGACCCCGCTAACATCTCGCCGCCTGTCTTTGGGCCGTATCTTGGCGGCACCCAGTACAACTTCGCGCTGAGTTCCCTGTCCACGACCGGTCAGCAGTCGCCCCTGTCTGCGCCGTTCTCCATCACGCCGCTCAGCCCGATCACGCTGACCGCGCCGACCGCAGGCGCCACCGTCCTCAGCCCGGTGACGCTGACTTGGACTCCCGTGACCGGCGCAACACGGTATCAGGTGTTCATTTACAGCCAGTACCCGACCATCGGCAGCACGCCACTTAACGGCAGTAACGGCATGACAGTCCTCACGGGGACTACCAGCGCCAGCGTCGTCCTGCCCGGCGGCAGCCTCACCTACTACGCCCTCGTCGTCGCCGGGGAAGATGAAACCGAGACCACGGCCACCGGCGCGTCGGCCACGGCAAACGCCGCCCAAAGCTACAGCGAGATCGTCCCGTTCACCGTGCAGTAGCGCCGCACGTTCCGGTCATGTAGGGGCAGGGTTTACCCCTGCCCTCTGGGTCCGCTCTTGAAATCCGGGGCTGCTCTTGGGGGAAAATTGTGCGGCGTTGATTACGAAAAAAGCCCCTGCTTCTTCTGAAGCAGGGGCTTTTGTTGATCACTGTCAAGCCATGCTCGGCACATTCGCGGTGATGTCGGCGGACGGCGGGGCGGTCCCTATCGTTTTCAACTGCGCTCCATGATGCTTTCTAAAGCCTGCTGAACAGATTGCTTTTCCGCTTCTGACAAACAACCCAAATATGGGCCAACAAACTGCTTGTCAACCACGGTTAACTGAAAAGCCAGGGCAACCGAAGGCTTAGTCAGCCCATTTGCGGGTGTTGCTTCAATTAACCTCGTGCCGGGGAACCGCAAAGCATCTATCTGAGTAGTAAGCGGCAGGAGAAGGAGAGTCGGGAGCTGCGCGGTTGCCGATGCCAGCTGCATCACCACCGCCGGACGCCGCCCGGCCTGTGCACGGCCTCCGCGCAAGGGAAAGTCCACCCAGTAGATGTCGCCGGGGTTCATGCTTCATCCTCGTAGGCTTCACCCTCATAGGGAAACTGCTCCCATGCCGACTGACCGAGGGCCTGCCACTCCTGCAATTCTTCAGTCAGTTCCGCGCTCATCGGCGCAGCCGCGAGCGGAACCAGGAGAAGGCCGCTGCGCGTCTCAATGACGCGAACCGAAGTCTCCGGCAGCATCCCGCACCGCTCTTGAATATCGGGCGGCAGGGCGAGTTTTCCGTCACGTTCAATGGTCATTGTGGTCATGGCAGTTTCCTTTAAATCAAGTGTACCCGATGCCGGCAAAAAGCCCCCGCTTCTTCTGAAGCAGGGGCTTTTGTTGATCACTGTCAAGCCATGCTCGGCACGTTCGCGGTGATGTCGGCAGACGGCGGGGCGGTCCCTATCGTTTTCAAGTGAACGCGCTTTGCGGCCTTTAGTGCATCCATTTGTCTGCTCTTAAACACGAAGCGCTTTGCGGCGGCGCACCGCGAGAACCGCACCGCTTAGGCACAGAAGCAGGCCGCAGGAAACGGCGGAGGAAACTTCCGGCACCGGACCCGCGCTCGGCGAGACCGTCACAAAAAACGGCTCACTGGCAACCGTCATCTGGGCGTTGCCATCCGCCCCGCCCACCACGGAAAATGTTCCCGCATAAGTGCCGGGCAGCGCCGAGGGGCCGATCAACACACTGAAAAACCCGCCGGCATAAGTGTCGCTGCCGCCGTTCAGCGCCGAAAGGCTGTCTGGTGCGTTGTTAAAAAATGGAGAAGCGTCCAGGGTCAGGCCGGGGGCGCTGAAGGTGTCACTGTCGCCGTTCAAAAAGACCGTGCTTGTTGTCGGGTTGCTGAGGGTGCCGGAAAAAAGAAGCGTGCTGCCGGACGTGCCGCTTTGGATTGGCGGCGCGAGGTTCAGCACAAGCTGGGCCTGGGCGGGCGCTGCCGCCAGCCCGCCGAACGCGAACAAGAAAAAAGCGGCTCTTTTAAGAGAAAAAGCTTTGAGGTGCATGAAAAGTTCCTTTGACAGTCTGCTTGTGGAAATTTGCTTGAAGTCTGCGGCAGCGCTGCCGTCTGCGTCACGGCAAAGTCAGGCGCAGCGAAGTGCTGAACTGGCCGGCGCTGCCGGTGGTTGGGTCAACGTAGTCCCCGGACACGCTCAAAACGGCCCGCCCCGCAGCCGCCGTCGGCACGGAAACGGAAGCAGTCAAAAGCTGGCTTGGCTGCAAGGAAACCGGAGCAGTAGGCAATGCCGATGAAGTTCTGACGCTGCCTAAAATCACGCTGAGGATACGGACATTGATTGCGCCCGCCGCGCCGGTATTGGTTACGGTCAAAGCAAGGGGCCGCGAGCCATTTTGCAGGACGGATGACACAGCCGTGACCGACAAGACCGGAGGATTCGGCGTCAAAATGTAGCTGACGCTTTGGCCGTTCGCCGTGCCGCTGCCGACAATAAACAAGGTGTAGCTCAATGCTGATGCCGAATTCAGAACAACGCATCCGCTG
>CAXUBO010000220.1:0-3704 GCA_964249345.1 uncultured Armatimonadales bacterium
GCTTATGATGACGGCGACGGCGACGAGCTTTTGGAGCATTGGGATAATGTTCCCTACACGCAGGAAGCGCTCCGGCAGATGGCCGGCATGGCAGCGGGCTTTGCCGTGCTGGGAGCATTCGCTTATCGCCGCCGGCTGCGCCGCAGGCCGCTGGCCGAGGTCGTTCCCCTGCCCCGTGCCGCCGACTTTCTGAAGCTTGACTCAGACGCCCAGCATTCAGACGCTCAAACCCGAAAGGCAGCGTAACAATGGCAGTGAAAGTTTCTCCCCGTTGGCGCGGGCAGCTTCCCGCACTGCTGCTGTGCGCTATGCTGTTTTGCGCCGCCGCCGGATTCGAGAGCTTGTCCCAGGCCGACGGGCAGGCGCAGGGCTACCTCGTGTCCAGCGCCGCCGCCGGCAAAAACGCCGCGCTGGCCCAGGCGGCAGGCGAGTTCCGCATCGCCGCCGCCAACCTCATCTGGGACAAGGTGATTGACCACTACCACCATCAGTTCATGGCGCAGGGCGGGGACTGGTCCAAAAACGAAAGCCTGCTGCCGATGCTGCATCTGATTATCACGCTGGACCCGCACTTTGTCCAGGCGTACCAGCTTATGGGCGGCGCGATCCTGCCGCGCACCGGCCGCGTCGCCGAAGGCCGGCAAGTGCTTGCCGACGGCATCCAGCACAACCCCAACGACTGGGAGCTGGACCGCGAAATGGCGATGCTGCTGTCCTACACCGAGCATCAGCCCGCCGCCGCCCTGCCCTACGCCGAAGCCGGCCTCAAAAACGCCGACGACGATTTCTCCATCCACCTGATGACCAAGCTCTGCCACACCCTCCGCCGCGACATAAAGGGCTAAGTCATGCCGTGCCGACTCTTATTTCCCTTGCTTTTGAATTGCAGATTGCAAAATCTTAATAATTTTCTCGTTAGCAACATCTGCTGGAGATAAGCTAAGAAATTTTGTCATCTGCTCCTGTGCCCCTGCGTAACGCTTTAGAAGCAGGTCAAGAAAAACAAATTGCAAGTGTGGGTAAGCATAAAGGGGGTCCTGAGAGATTGCAACTTGATATTCTGCCGCCGCCTGTGCAGGATTATAGTGGGTTGCATAAGGCCCAAAAGGATTCGAGCAAACATCTCCAAGCAAGGCATGTGCTGTCGGGTCTTTGGGTGATAATTTGACAGACTTTTGAATGAGTAAAAAGCCTTGATTGGCAGTTTTACTATCACCGAAACAATATCTCCACAGGAAAAATCCATATTCCAAATCTGCTTTAGCAGAAGTCGGCTTCAACTGAGCTGAACGAGATAAAAACAACTGAGCGTTGTTGAGAATCTGCCTCGCTTCTGGAGAAGGTGCTGATTGAGTAATGGCGGGATTGGTTTGGTAATCCCAATCATTCAGCGCAGCCATTCCAGCAAACAAATTCGCTTCGTAGCTATTAGGGTTCTTGTCGCGAATTTGTTTGTACTGCTCGTAAGCAAAAACGGCAAGATGGGAACTGCGAGCCCGAGAGAGCAACTCAATGTGCATCGGCGAACTGAGCGGAAGTTGAGCGATATCTTTTTGCAGTTCCGCCTGAGAGATTTGAACAAGACGTGGATCATTGGGTATCGCCGCGCATATATTGGCGGCAAAAGCTATACTGATCACAACGAAAGATGAAAAGACCAATGTCAATTTTTTCATCACAAATCCTTTTTCTTTATCCAGACCTAGAAAATTTTTGTTTTTAGGTCTGGCCTCCACAGTTAATGGCTTACAGTGCTGCTTGAATCGCCTTGCGTTGGGGGTGCCATCTTGATGCCCCATTGGTCACTCGCCGCACTTGGTATCTCGCGAATGTAATACGGGTCGGTGCCGGTGTAGCCAGTGGTACTCCATCCATCTGTTTTTCCGACATGATCATAGTAATGATCATATTCTACGACAGAAGTATACCAGCCTGCGGGCAATCCTGTTGTGGCGATATTGCTGATTGTCTGATAATCCTGCTCTACTGAGGCCGTGAGATTGATTCCTAAGACTCTTGCTACCCACGAAGCTTCAGGGCCGCTAAGAGAAATAGACAAAGAATAGTCGATTTGTATCGCGATTCCCCCACCAAGTACATCCGAAGGGCCGCTAGAAATAAGATTTCCACTTACTTGGCGCGGATTGACAAAATCGCTGGTTTTGTGATCGGGATAGTTCTTTTCAACAGGATCATGCAAAGTCATTATATAGTTAGCACTGCCTTGAGCTTGGTCCGTATTGTCTGTGGCTGAGTAACCTACATTGTAAATGCTTGGTAAATCTTGTCCTTGCGCGTAGCCGTTCACTATCGCATAGTTGGGCGCAAGTGGCATTGAGCAGAGGCCATAATCCCAGCTATCTTGGCTCTCGTTCGGCGACCATTTCCAGGTGTCTGGATCAACCACATCCGGCACCGTAATCGAATCGCCATTGTGGGTTGTGCCTTCTTTGTCGTGCCAGTTGCCAGTGAAAGTTGGAGTGAAAGTTATCCAGTTAATGTTAAAAGCGTCCTGAGCGCCATCATGGTGGCCGACATAGGAATAAATCGTGTCTCCATACATGGTGCCATTGGTTGAACGTATGTTAGGGCTAGGAAAAAAGTTTTCATCCCCATTGGCGTCAATGGAAGCCACACCGGGAGCACTGAGTAGTGCCTGCTTCTTGTTGGTTACATCAACATTTGCACTAAGCACTACCTGGCGGCTATCAGGCGCGGCTTGTGCCGCAACTGTGGCATTGGCATTAGCGACCGCATAATCCGTGTACGAGCCACGACCGCCCGGATAGTCCGTGAACGGAACCGTGTTGCTCACGGACATGTCCGCTGTTCCTGAAAAACCATAACTCGCAATGCCGCTGCTGCCAACAGACGCCGAGACAATGTACGAGGTTACAACCGGAGCCGGAGAAGTGTCCGTCGGCGAGGCAACCGACGCGCTGTTGTTGTCGCCCAGGCTGTCCGAGGCATTAGCCGTCGCCATCAGGCCGCTGGTCACATCGGCTTTGCCGTAGCTCACGGAACCCGTGGTCGTCAGCGTCGTGGTCACTTTCAGGCTCATGGAAGCCGGGTACGAAGGCTGCGGCCCGCTGCCCTGCCAGACCAGCTTGAAGTAAACAGTCAGACCGCCGCTCACGTTCGTGGCAAGTGTGCCGTTGATGGCCTCGTTGTTGTAGCCGGGGGCGCTCAAAAAGCCGTCTGTAGGCCCGTCGTAGTCATAGTTTCTGGCCTGCATCCCGTCTTCCGAGCCGTAGTCGGAAGTCGAACCGACGCCGATGCTGCCGGTCGGCTCGGAAGTGCCGTTGTTAAGCCAGGCGGGGTTGAGGAAGTAGGCGGCAGCGGTCTCGTAGTTTGGGTTGTCGTAGTAGTCGGGGTTGTTGGTGATGAAGTCGTTGATGTCCTGGTAGGTGCCGGTACGGGTGATGTTGCCGCTCTGGGTTCCCTGGAAGCCGGTGAGGCCATTGGTGTTGCCGTTGACATCGCAGGGAACGGCAGTCCAGCCGGGCGGAAGTGCTTGCGCGTGGGCAGGGCGTGAGATGAGGAGTATGTTAAGGAAAACCAGGCACAAGAGGCTAAATGCCTTTACTTAGTAAAGGTGCGCGGGGCGCGGCGGGAACTTCGGCAGGGACAAGACGGGCAAAGCTGAGAACATGGCATAGGTCTCCTTTGTGATCCGAACAAGTTGGGTCTGCACGTCGCCAAGA
>CAXUBO010000221.1:0-3573 GCA_964249345.1 uncultured Armatimonadales bacterium
GCTTGGGACGGCGGAGGCCGGCCTGACTGATGCCCTCAGCAGGCGCGATGCGGCGCGGGCGGCGGTGCAGACGGCGCAGGCCGGGGCGCAGGCGGCGCAGTCGGCGGCGGTCGCGCTGTCTACGCGGCTTCGGACATTGCAGGAGATGGAAGCCGCGCAGGACGGCTACTTTCAAGGCGTCAAAGCGGTGTTTGACGCCAAAAAGCACGGCGCACTGCGCGGCGAGTTTACGGTGGTCGCGGACTCGTTTAGGACGCCCGCCGGGCTGGAAGTGGCCTTAGAAACCGCGCTTGCGGCCAGCTTGCAGGACATCATTACGGACACCGAAGATGCCGCCAAAGCCGCCATTGCCTTTCTGCATGAGCACCGGGCAGGCCGGGCGACGTTTTTGCCCTTGAACCGAATGCGTCCGGGCCGGGACACGCTTGACCTGCGGGACGCGGCAGGCCGGGGCGGCATGGTGGGCGCGGCTTTAGAGATTATTACGTTTGACCCGAAGTTCCGCCCGGCTTTAGAAGTGCTGCTGGGGCGGGTGCTGATTTGCGAGACTTTAGACGATGCCTTGCGGGCATCGGCGGCGGCCAAAGGCTGGAACAGAATCGTCACCCGCACCGGCGAGATTGTCCTGCCGACCGGGGCGCTTTCGGGCGGGCGTCAGGCCGGGCGCACGGCAAACATTCTGGGCCGCAAGACGGAGATTGCCTCCGGGCAGTCTGCGCTGAGGGCAAAAGAAAACGCGCTGGACGCAGGCCGTAAGGAACTGGCGTCGGCGGAAGCGGCGCGGGAAGCCGCCGAGCGGGCTGCCTCAGAAGCGCAAAGCGCGAAGCAGTCGGCGCTGGGCGCGAAGACTGACGCCGAGCGGCGGGCCGAGCGGGCCACGGCGGAATCTCGCCGGGCCGAGGACGCCCATGTTCAGAGCGTTCGGCGCATTGACTCCGCGCAGGCGACGCTGGCCCAGGCGCGGGAACACGCCGCCCGCACGGCCTCGGCGCTGGCTTCCGGCACGACGGAAACGACGGGCGCGGATGACGCTCAGGCCGCCGAAGCCGAGCAGCTCACGCTTCTCGCCGGGGAGCGTGACGACCTGCAAGCCGCGCTGACTGCGGTTCGCATCAGCCTCGCCGGGATCAGCGAAAAAGCGAGCAGCTTGGACCGCGCTTTGCGGAGCATCCAGGGCGATTTAAGCAGTCTGGCCGATCAGGAAGGCCGCAAGACGCGCCAGGCCGCGTTCGGGGCAGAAGAAATCGCCGCGCTTTCGGTGCAGGCAGACGCGCGGGAGTTAGAAGCGATGGATGCCCGCGCCGCTCAGAGCGCCGCCCAGGCCGCGCTGGAAAGCCAAACCCAGCTCCGGCAGGCGCTTCTGCAAGAGTCTTACTCGGCCAATGCCAAGATGCGCTCGCTGGGCGAGGCGCGGGCGAAAGCTTTGGAAGCCGTGCACCAAAACGAAGTTCAGGAAGCGCGGCTCGCCGCCCAGCGGGACACGCTGGCCGGGCGGCTGTGGGACGAGTACGAGATTTCCCTCCCTGACGCCCTGGCGCTTCTTGAAGACCCGGAAGTGTCGGACGGCGCTCCCGCCGAAGTCGCCCGTCTGCGCCGCGAGCTGCGCGGGCTGGGCGATGTCAACCCTGCCGCCATCGCCGAGTACGCCGAAGTCCGCGCCCGCCACGAGTTTCTGTTGACCCACGCGGCTGACTTGGAAGCATCCCGCGCCAAGATTTTAGGCGCCATCCAGGAGATAGACGAAGGCACGCGCGGCGTCTTTTTGGAGACGTTTCAGGCCGTCGGCGCCGCGTTTGAGACGATCTTCACGCGCCTGTTCGGCGGCGGCAAAACCGAGCTTGTCCTGACAACCCCCAGCGATATTTTAGAAACCGGCGTGGATATTCTCGTCCAGCCCCCCGGCAAAAAGCGTCAAAATCTGGCTTTGCTGTCCGGCGGCGAGCGGGCCTTGACCGCCGCCGCCCTCCTGTTTGCATTCCTCTACGTCAAGCCCAGCCCGTTCTGCGTTTTGGACGAAGTGGACGCCCCTTTGGACGGCGCAAACGTCGAGCGCTTCGCCGACCTGCTGCGCGAGTTTGGGTTAAAAACGCAGATGATCGTCATCACCCACAACCCGACCACAATGGAAGCCGCCCCGGTCTGGTACGGCGTCACCATGTCGTCCCCCGGCACCTCCCGTGTGCTGGGAATGCAAGTGCCGACAAAGGATTCATAATATGCATTTTTCTTGGGACTGGTTAGGACCCGCTTCCAGCATTGCGACCGTTATAGCGCTCATCGTCACGGTACTTTATTACCTCTACCTGCCGCCGTTCAATTTAAAAAAGCCAGAAGAACTAAAAGCCGAACATGACAATGGTCGCGTCAAGCTGGTCTGGAAAGCCGTTCACAGAGCCTCAAATTACGGTATCTACAGAGACAATACGAAGACTGGTGTCATGGACATACTTTCTTGCTCTCATCACCATCACATCGACATAACTATAACGGCTGGTGAGGACTACAAATATTATGTGGTTGCGGAAGACCAGGGCCGTCAAAGCCCACAATCGGACGTGGTGTTTGTTAAGACAGTCGGAACACCTCTCAAATTTGATCCCGTAACAGTTGATCCCGATGTGCAATGGACGTTGGATGATATGCGGCGGGTACTTGTGGAACTGCGACAGAAAGACAACAAAACAGTGCTGGCTATTCTTGATATGGCCGCCTCTCAACCAGATACGCGGGTAGCGTTTTCCGATGTCTGCCAACGTGCAGGCGTGACCGGACGCCAGGGCGGCACAGCAATTGGGAACTTTACACGGTTCATTAGGAGAGAGTTAGGTAAAACCCGGTGGCCTTTTACTTACAATGCCAGCTCAGGTGGTCCCTATTATCAACTTTCTAAAGAGATGGCGGAGCAATGGCAGCAAGTTGAAAGCGAAGTTAAAATGTAGCAAAGCAAATGAAGGAAACCGATATGCACTTTGTGACTGCCTTGCAAGAGCTTGATGCTTGGGCGAAGCGCACCCATCAAAAGATACCAACGCTGGCTGAGGAGCGTATCTTTGCAGAAACAGAGCTTCGCACATGGCTTGACGGCAAAGAAGCACCTCTTGATTGGACCCATCCTGCCGGCTCGCCTGAATATCCAACTGTAACCGCAGATGAGTGGTTCTTCATCACCACACTTTACGGCACTATGACGCTGGCGGGGCAACGCACCCATATCCGTAAGTTTTATCCCATTCTATTTGTAGCATACGCGAGGCGCAATGTTTGTAATTTCCGTCCTGACCTTGCGGCTTATTCCGGTCTGCGCCAAAACTGGATGAAAAAGCGCCTGATGAAAATGGCGACAATTTTGTCGGCGGGTGGGGATACGATGACAAGTTATGTTGAACGGCTGCGGGAACTGGAACGCGCCGCAACGCCAAATAACCCTACGCCTGCTCGCAGTAAGATTTTTGCAGATCATCAAACGGGCAGCGGCAAGACGTTAAGCGTCTTTGTCCGGGAGTGTGTTCTTGGCAACTGCTTTCCGATTGACTCGCGTGTCCGAAAACAACTTCAACTGTTTGGCCTTCCTAG
>CAXUBO010000222.1:0-3510 GCA_964249345.1 uncultured Armatimonadales bacterium
GCGGGGCTGCCGGGTCGGGAGGGGCCGCAAGCGAAACGTCCGGCGGGACCGGGTTGCCCCGGTCGCCGCTGCCGGAGCCGCTGCTGCCGACCGGAGACATGCGGCTGTAGGTGATGCCGGCAGGCTGATCCGGCAGGGTCGGCCCTTCAATGGAGCTGCCGATCCGGCCAAACTGTGCGCCGCCTGCCCCGGAGCCGCCCGCCCCGGAGCCGGTCGGCGCTTCGCTCGGACCGCCAGGCGGCTTCGGCCCCAAACGCAGCGCAGTTTCCGGCGTAGACGGTCCTGCGACCTGCTCGGCAGTCGGCTGAGGCCGGGAACAGCCGGCCAGCAGGACGGGCGCAAGCAGAAAAAAAGCAGGCAGAAGCGTCAAGGCCGCCCGAGCGTACTTGGTATGAGCGTACTTGGCATGAGCGTACTTGATATGAACGTACTTGGCATGAACATACTTAGTGCGGGCGAATTTCATATAAGCTGAGAACATGGGAATAGGCGCTTTCCGCTCAGAGTATACCTGAATTCGGCGGAGCTTGAACCCCGCATTAGGTATTTTCTCCCGAAAAAAGCAGCCGCTCAACCGTGTCGCCCACAAAAATCGCCGCTGGACGCCGGGCATCCAGCAGCAGGCCACGCCGCCTGCCGGCGCTGATCGCGGCTTTCTTGGTCTGCGTGGTTCGCGCCGCCAGCTTCGCGCAGGGCCGATGCGGCGTCGGCGTCACTTGGAGCAGCGCGTCGCCGACCCGCAGCATGTCGCCCGGCTGGAAGGCTTCCAAATTGAGGCCGCGAACGATCAGATTGTCGCCGGGAGCTCCGTAGGCGATTTCTAAAGCGTCCAGCACGTCCGCGCTTAACGCAGAGATTTGCCGGCCCGGAACCCGCCGCCCCTGCCACCACTGCTTGCCGGGGTACTCGCCTTCCACCCCAATTTCAGGCAGGACGTGCAGGCACGGCACCGGCAGGTGCGTATCGGGCTGGGGCGACACAAAAAGTGCCTCCACAATGCCGACCGTTTCCAAGCGCAGTCTTGCCAGCCGGGCTTCATACTCGGCCAGCAGCACGGCATCAATTTCGTTTTCCGACATATTTTCCTGCGGGTCCTCTCACGGAAGTTGAAGGCGGCTAAATCGGGCTAAACGTCGCCGCCCAGGGCTGGGCGCTTTGGGTTCCGGCGGCATTCCCGTAGTTCGGCGCGGCAGATTGGACCGGGTTGCTGTCCTGGTTGTCGGTCGGCAGCTCTGCCGGGCCGCTGGTGGCGCTTGGCACCACGACGACGACTCCGGTGGAAACTTGCGATCCGCGCAGCCATTTGACATGGCCGTCGCAGAACAAAAAGCTGGAGCCGTCCGTGTGCCGCCCGGTCGGAGCGGTGTAATTGTTGTTCGGGTCCGCCGTCTGGAAGTCTGCCGTGCGCGGCCCGTACTGCCCCATGAAGCCGGTGGCGAGCGGCAGGGTGCAGTTGCTGTTCGGAGTTGCAGTGGAAACGGCGGCGAAGACGCCGAAGGTGGCGGGCGAGCCGTTCAGGCAGCCGGGCGCGGCGGGGCTGCCCTGGTCCCCGGTTTCGTCGGGCGTGGACAAATCCGCCACGGCCTGCGCGTCCCCGTCGGCGGGATTAAAGGCCGCCGCCGTGACTTCGCACAGCATGACCGTTTTAGACGGCGCATTCAGGCGCGAATAGATGCCTTGTATTCCCCGGTACGTCACCCCGGCCAAGTTGAAATTGTAGGCATACGAGATGGGCGACAGCGTGTACGTTTTGCCCCCGTAGACGTTGGCAACGGGGCGAGCCGTATCGTCCGGGCAGGAAAACACGCCGGGGGAGGCGACAAACGGGTAAATGCGCCCCGCCCAGCCGTCACCCGCGCCTTTGTTGGCCCGGCCTGCCGAAACGCCCATCGGCAGGGTCTCATCGTAATCCTGCGCGTACTGCGTGAACGCCAGCCCAAGCTGCTTCAAGTTGGACTGGCAGGAAGTACGCCGGGCGTTCTCGCGGACGTTCTGAAAGACCGGAAACAAAATCGCCGCCAAAATCGAGATAATCGCGATGACGACCAGCAGCTCAATCAGCGTGAACCCGGCGCGAGAAGCCGGACGCCGTGCATCAAAAAAGAGGGGCATAATGTGTCACTTCCTTAAGAATACGCCGGAATTGTCAGCCGGCTTTCTTAAGTATAGCACACGAATCAAAACCGCGCCATGTCTGGGACAAAGCACGGCTCAACATTAACCCTCAGACGTAGGCGTAGAGGCCCGTGCTGTCTGTCTTGCCGGTTCTGAGGCCAAGCCTGTTAGAGGTGAACAGATTCACGATGCAAACAGGGTTAGGCTGGCTGATCTATATTCGTCTTCGGACCCCAACCTGGCCTGCTGTCGTACAAATAATTTCCTATAGCACGAAGCAGAGATGCCAGAATTATGAAGTCAACAGTTGTACAGCCAACGCTCTCATGGTCTTCAGATAGCAGTCGATTTATTATTTCCCATTCATGCTCAAGCGAACCAACTCCCAGCGAGTCCAGGATTTGTTTATGGCTATCGGCCATGTTGTATAGTTCTTTATCGTCGATATTCCAATAAAAATCCACTGGAATTTCTACCTTCTCGACTTGCAGGTCCTTTGCGAAAGTCAGGAGTTTATCTACAATAATTGCAATGTCACTAATAGAAATTTGCATTGTTCATCACCGATTTATTAGCACAGCTGTTTTTATTAGCGTGACAAAATTTTAATAATGTCATTATAACGCCTTGCAATGGCTTGTTCTAAAACTGTGATGCGACCTTGCATTATTTTCTCAATATGTTCAGCGCTCTTTGGGTTACTGAGTGTTCCCTTGTTGTCCATTGAGTGTGGATCGCTCTTGTACTGTTTGATCTTGGCCGTGTGTTCTTCAATGCTATCCACATGGCTGCGGATGGATTTAAGGTCTTGCTTTAACAAATTCAAGGGATTGCCCGGCTTGCCAACAGCAACCCCGTCTTCGCTTAACTCGCCAACTTCCGCCGCCCCTTGTGCATTTAAGATGCTCTGGCTAAAACTCCAAGTATCACTACCCGGCCTATCTACATAGTGATAAAGACCATCGGCTCCCTGCTTCTCATCTTGTATCCAATTATGGGTAATCGTATACTTTGTGAAGGTCTCGAACTCGTCCATCGCCCCAGCACTGCCGGACGCTGCCCCATCCGAGTAGCCCGGCGTCCCCACCGGCGACCAGCCTTCAATGTTGACGGTAGGAGTTAAGCCTTCCGGGTCCATTTCATTGGTGGGGTTGTTGTCGGCGTAAGCATACCAGTTGTCCCCGCTGCCCGCCGGGTCCTGGCTGATGAACCGCCCCGTCCGGCTGTTGTAGTAGCGATGCCCCAACAGCTTCAACCCATCGGCGTCGCTCTGGTAGCCGCTGCCCCCGTTCCACCCGAACGGCGTAGCAACCGTCCCCATCTGGCTGACCGTCTCCCCGAACGCATCCGGCAGCAGGTTCGCCGTCACGTTCTGCCCGCTGTCGGTCAGAAAGC
>CAXUBO010000223.1:0-3493 GCA_964249345.1 uncultured Armatimonadales bacterium
GTGAGTTTCTTTATTTAGACTGGCAAGCCGCCGACCGCGACCCGGATTATCAGCCCGAAGTTGTTCATTACGAATTTTCCGACAAAGAATCGCTGCTGAAAGCCCTGGACGAACTCGCCTATCGCCTTTCCCCGGTGCTGGCATGATTTTATGACCGAGCAAATCAAAATTGCGTTAATTGGCGCGGGCGGGTGGGGGCGGCAGCACGCGCGTATCTTTCAAGAGCGGCCTGATGTGGACTTCTGCGCGGTAGCCGGACGCACGTTAGAACGCACGGAAGCGCGGGCGCAGGAGTACGGCGTCCGGGCCTATACGGACATCGGCGAAATGCTGGAACGGGAGCGGCCCGATTTGGTCAGTGTTTGCCTGCCCAATGAAGGCCACTTTGCGCCGACGCTGCAAGTAATTGAAGCGGGTTTCCCGCTGCTGGTCGAAAAGCCGTTAGTCTTTGATCTCGCCGAAGCCGACACGCTGCTGCGCGAAGCACAAGCAAGAAACTTGTTCTTCGCGATCAACTTCAACCATCGTTACGCAAAGCCCGTGCAGAGGGCGAAGCAGGAGATTGATGCCGGGCGCTTGGGCGATCTGGTGTTTGCGACCTGGCGGTTCGGTGGTGAAGGCGGCGCGGGGCATCGGTTCGGCAATCTCATTGAAACGCAGTGCCACGGCTTTGACATGCTGGAGGATTTGTGCGGCCCCATCAAGACAGTCATGGCTGAGTTTGGGGAACGCACCGGACCGGGCAGTTATCAGGACATGGTGATCTCGCTGAGGTTTGAGAACGGCGCGATTGGCAGCCTGGTCGGCTCGTATAACTCTTCCTATGCTTATGCCGACACGCACCGAGTGGAAATCAACGGAACGCAAGGGCGCGTACTGATCGAAGACACCGTGCGGCGCTACTCGTTCCAAAAAGCGGGCAGTGAAACGGCGGAAGTCTGGCAGTCCGGCTACTTCAACGACCGTGACCGAGAGTTCCAGCGCACGTTTGACGCCTACATGGATGCGCTCTTAGAAGCCTTCAAGCAGGGCCAGCCGCCTCCGGTTCCGGCGACGGCAGGCCGCCGGGCATTGCGCCTCGCGCTGGCGTCGGTTGAGTCCTTTCAGTCCGGCACGCGGATCACGGTATAGGAAAACTTTTAGGGAAAAGCATGGCCTATAACAATTTTACGCTGGACATGCTCATTCAGCAGTTCGGGGTACGGATCACTTCGGAGGTCACGGTTTTTGCAGGCGTGGTTCCAGTTCCGCCGAGTCCACGTCTGCAAGAAACATTGGACGAGACCATGTCGCTTGCGCTGGCCGTCAGCACGGAAAAAGCGCGTTCGGAACTCATCGTTTCGCCTGTCCTTGTGGAAGCATGGCGTCAGTTCGCGGGTCAAGTATCTTTGTTTTCCGGGGTTGACTTTACCGTAGACCCGGAAGTTGGCCTCGGCGGCGTCTGTGACTTTTTGTTCAGCTTGTCGCCACTTCAGTTTGTCGTGCAGGCACCAGTGGTTGCTGTTGTGGAGGCGAAGAACGACAACCTAAAATCCGGACTGGGACAGTGCATTGCGGAACTTTTGGCGGCGCAGCGGTTCAATGCCCGGCGCGGCTTGGAACTCCCACGCTTGTATGGCGTCGTAACGACCGGCAGCCTTTGGAAATTCCTGCGATTGTCCGGCATGGAAGCCGTGATAGATGAGGCGGAATACAACATCAAGCAGTTAGATTTAATTCTGGGCATCCTCGTGTTCATGGTGCGCGAGGCGTTAGAGCGGCAAGAAGGAGCAAGTTAATGGGCCTTTCGCCTTTGGAAACTGTGGAATTAAATAAGTGGCTGGAGATTATCTGGGACCAGGCGCAGGAGTTTGGGCTGGACCCGTATCCGACCCATTTTGAGGTCGCGCCCCAGCATGTCATCTATGAGCTGGGTGCCTACGGCCTGCCGGCACGGTTCTCGCACTGGACTTTCGGGCGCGATTATCACCGGCAAAAAACGTCGTATGAGTACGGCATGTCCAAGATTTACGAGATTGTCTTTAACACCGACCCGTGCCAGGCGTTTTTAGTGGAAGATAACTCCATGCTGTCGCATAAGTTTGTCGCGGCGCATGTGCTGGGACACTGCCATTTTTTCAAGCATAACACCTATTTCGCCCACACCAACCGGCGCATGGTGGAGCAGATGCGGCTTCATGCCGACCGCATCCGTTCTTACGAACAGGAGTTCGGCTGGCGGGAAGTCGAAGACTTCTTAGACACGGTGATGACAATTGAAGAGCATTTTGATCCGACTTCGCCGAAGCTGAGGCGCAAGACGGCGGAGCAGCATGAGGAAGACCGGCTGACGGCGGGGCGTCCTGCCGAAACGGATTACGACGATATTTGGAACGTCTCCGGCTACGCCGACCGGCCCCGCCCGCCGGGCAAGAGGTTCCCGGAAGAACCGGAAAAAGACCTGCTGCGCTTCTTGATTGAATACGGCCGGGAGCTGACCGACTGGCAGCGGGACATCTTGCAGATTATCCGCGAGGAAATGCTGTACTTCCTGCCCCAGATGCGAACAAAAATTATGAACGAGGGGTTCGCGTCGTACTGGCACGAGAAGATTTTGGAGTCTTTGGACCTCACCAGCGAAGAACACTGGGAGTTCCGGCGTTTGCATTCGTCGGTGCTGTCGCCGTCGGGGTCCAAAATGCAGATGAACCCGTACTACGTTGGGTTCCAAATCTTGAAAGACATTGAAAGGCGCTGGGACGGCAAGATTGAGCCCGGCGACGAAGAAGAAACCGACTGGATGGGCCGCCCCATTGCGCGTCCGTCCGGCGAAGGCCGGGCCAAGATTTTTCAAGTCTGCGAAGAAGACAACGACGTGACCTTCTTACGCAAGTATCTCACCGAGCCGTTAGTCAAGAAACTTGACCTCTATACCTACAAGCTGCAAGAAGTAGACGGCGAGGAGCTATGGGTCGTCCAGGACACCGACTGGCGCAAGGTCCGGGATAGCATTGTCGACTCCATGACCAATTTCGGCCAGCCGATTTTAACCGTGGAAGACGGCGACTACAAGCGCCGGGGCGAGATGTACCTGAAACACGCCTTTGACGGCAAAGCCTTAGACCCCGACTACACCGAGCGCGTTCTCAGAAACATCCAAAAGCTCTGGTCCCGGCCTGTGCATCTGGAAACCGTTCAGGACGGCAAGCCCATTTTGTATTCCTGCGACAACGAAGGCGCGGTTGCATTGGGGAAAGTGTAGAAGCCCGGCACGGCAAGAAGAATCCGGCACTGAAAGTGCCGAGCTACTGTCAAGTGAAAGTGCCTCCGGCACTGAGTTCTCCTTAGTCGCGGAGCGACTTCCATTTACGAGTAGCCCGGCACTTTCAGTGCCGGGTGCGAATTCTTGCCTCGCTCTTGGGTAAAATCTCCTTATGCCAACCCTCCCGCTGCCTGTCACCCTCCGAGAAGCCGCGCTCGCCGATGCCGCCGGAATTGCGCGGGTGCATGTGGA
>CAXUBO010000224.1:0-3437 GCA_964249345.1 uncultured Armatimonadales bacterium
GTGCTGGCCCCCGCGAAGCAAGCGCCCGTTTCGCGGGCCGTGCAGCAGCGCCTGCTCGGCCACGGGCAGCCCGTCGAAACCATCGGCCGGGAGCGGTAAATCCGGCGGCGGTCGCTGAAAGGAAAATCCCCATGCCCTATGAAGGACAAGCCGCGCTTCTTAATGAAGCCGGGCGCGACGTGGAAGTCGAAGACGTGATCGTTGACGATCCCGGCCCCGGCGAAGTGCTGGTCAAAATCGCGGCGTCGGGCGTCTGCCACACGGATTTGACTGTCAAAAACTTGAACGGCAACGGCATGGCATTCCCGATTGTGCTGGGCCATGAAGGCGCAGGCATTGTGGAGTCCATCGGCGAAGGTGTAGACCATCTCACGCCGGGCGATCCCGTCGTGCTGGCGTACCGCGCTCCGTGCGGGCAGTGTCCAAGCTGCCTCCGAGGCGACCTGCGCCACTGCTATGCAGCCCTGCGGCCCGGCCCGCGCATTCGCCGCAAGCGCGATGGGGCTGTTTGCTCTCAGGTGCTGCGCTGCGGGACGTTTTCGACATACACAGTCGTGCATTCCAAAGCCGCCATCAAGATGCCGAAAGAAATGCCGCTGGATAAAGCGTGCCTGATTGCCTGCGGCGTCGTTACCGGCGTCGGCGCGGCGATGAACACAACTCCCGTCTTTGCCGGGGCGCGGGTAGCCGTCATCGGCTGCGGCGGGGTCGGCCTGTCAGTCATTCAAGGCGCGAAGCTTCAGCACGCCAAACAAATTATCGCCGTAGATGTCAGCGAAAACAAGCTGAAACAAGCTGTCAGCTTTGGCGCGACTCACGCGGTCAATGCGGCGAACAGTGACCCGGTAGCCCAAGTCCGGGCTTTAACCGAGGACGGCTGGGACGGCGGCGTCGAGTTCGCGTTTGAGGCGACAGGCATCCCGAAGTGTACGGAGCAGGCGGTTCAAATGCTGTCCTACGGCGGCACGGCCACGACCATCGGCTTCCCGGCGGCGGACGACGCCGTGACGCTGAACCTCGGTAACATGGCGACGGGCGTGTACTGGAACAAAGCCGGCCTGCGCGTCTGTCACTGTGGGGACACGCTGCCGTCGCACGATTTCCCGCTGCTGGCCCAGCTTTATTTGGACGGCCAATTAAAGCTGGATGAGATGGTTTCAAGCCGCATCACGATCAACGACGTAAACGAAGCGTTTGAGGCCATGCACCACGGCGATGTCATCCGCAGCGTGATTATGTTTTAGATGCCGAAAGAAAACAAGTAATTATGCCGGAATTGCCGGAAGTGGAGACGCTGCGGCGGGGCCTGGAACAGCATTTGACCGGGCGGACACTGGGACAAACACAGGTGTTTGTCCCCAAAATGCTCAAAGGAACAATCAGCGATCCCGATGTGTTCAGTCAGAGTCTGCAAAATGCCCGCGTTGAATCTGTGGGGCGGCGCGGCAAGCACTTGATTATAACGCTGAATTCGGGGTATTATCTACTGTTCCACATGAATATGCGCGGCCAGCTACGGATTGTGGAAGCGGATGCGCCGGTGGAAAAGTATTTGGCGGCGACGTTTCTCCTGGATAACGGCAGAGAGCTTCGGTTCCATGACATCTGGCGCTGGGGCGAAATGCGTCTTGTGACCCCGGAGGAGTTTGCCGCGCACCCCAGCCTTCTTGGGATGGGGCCGGAGCCGCTGTCGGGAATATGGACTGCGGAGCAGCTTGGAGCGGGCCTTGCCAAGCGGCCCAAGACTGCGATTAAAGCGGCGCTGCTGGACCAGGGCGTTGTGGCCGGAGTTGGCAACATCTATGCAGATGAGTCATTGTTCCGGTCGAGAATACAGCCGCTGCGCCCTGCGGGATCGCTGACCGCAAAAGAAACGGCCCGGCTGCACCAAGAAATCATTGCGGTTCTTTCGGAAGCAGTGCAGGCCGGCGGGACAACCAGCGATAATTATGTCAACGCGGAAGGGCAGATCGGGCAGTACACGCCGCGTGTGTATGACCGGGGCGGAAAGCCGTGCCTTTCCTGCGGTGAGGGTTTGACCCGAATTCGAGTGACGGGGCGCGGTACAGTTTACTGTGCGTCCTGCCAAAAATAATTTTTAATCCAACTAGAAATCAAACTCAGGGCAATCGTGTCCTAATGCTGAGGAGCACTACGAAATTATGTCGGTCGTACCTGAAGATGTTGTGACCAGTGAGCAGGCAGCCGCCCCGGCGGCGGATGCGGCCCAAGACCTTGCGGCGCATTCGCCTGAAACCAACGGCAACGGGGTGGCGTCAAGCCAGTCCCAGCCTGCCGCCGCTCCGCCGCCAGCCCCGGCCCCTGCCGCGCCGAAGCGTGAGGAACCGGCCATGAGCCAGTCCGACTATGAAAGCATGTTCAAAGAGCTTTCGGAAGGCGATGTGGTTGTCGGCACCGTGGTTCACATCGACAAGGACGGCGTTCTTGTGGATGTCGGCAGCAAAAGCGAGGGCGTTATCCGCCTAAATGAGCTATCGCGCGAGCCGTTTGACAATGTCGAAGACGTGGTTCAAGTCAACGAGCAAGTCAAAGTCGTGGTTATCGGGCGCACGGATGAAGGCCAGTTGCTGCTGTCTAAAAAGCGGGCCGACTTCGAAAAAGCCTGGGACAAAGTCATTGAAGCCATGAATGCCGGGACAATTTTGCAGGCTCTCGTGACGGAGCGCGTCAAAGGCGGCCTTGTGGTTGATTTGGGCATTCGCGGCTTTGTGCCGGCCTCCCATGTCGGCTCTGGCGATTTCAAGCATCAAAACTTAGACAAGCATGTCGGCCAGAGCATCGCGCTGAAAGTCATTGAAGTGGACCGGGACCGCCGCAAGGTGGTTCTTTCCAACCGGGAAGCCACCGAAGACGAGCGGCGGCAGCGCAAGGAAGTGACCCTGGCATCGCTGAAAGAAGGCGAAGTCCGCAAAGGCATTGTCCGGCGCGTCACCGACTACGGCGCATTTATTGACCTCGGCGGCATTGACGGCCTGCTGCACGTTTCCGAGATGTCTTGGTCGCGGATTAATCACCCCAGCGAGGTTCTGAGAAACGGGCAAGAGCTGGATGTCATGATCTTGAAGCTTAAGCTGGACCAGGGACGCATTTCTCTTGGCCTGCGGCAAATTTTGCCTGACCCGTGGACGGAAATCGGCGACAAGTACAAGGTTGGCGATCTGGTGAAAGTGGAAGTTTCCCGCCTGGTTCCCTTTGGCGCATTTGTGACGCTGGAAGAAGGCGTAGAAGCAATCATTCCAACCAGCGAGCTTGCCGAGCGGCGCGTGATGAAGCCGTCGGATGCGGTTAATCCCGGCGACCAAGTGGAAGCGCGTATCATTGAGATGCGGGCGGATGAGCGCAAGATGACGCTGTCCATCCGGCGCGTCGCGGAAGCAGCCACCGCCGTTCCGCAGCCCTATGTGCCGGAGCCGGAC
>CAXUBO010000225.1:0-3432 GCA_964249345.1 uncultured Armatimonadales bacterium
GAGGAGCATCACACATGAAGATTCACGAGTATCAGGCGAAGCAGTTGTTGAAGCAGTACGGGGTTCCCGTGCCCGAAGGACAGGTGGCGGGGACGCCGGAGGAAGTGCGGTCGGTGGCGGCGTCGCTGGCCCGGCGGGTGGTCATCAAGGGCCAGGTGCATTCGGGCGGGCGCGGCAAGGCGGGCGCGGTGAAGCTGGCGGGCGATGCCAACGAAGCTGAGGCCATTGGGAAAGACCTGCTGGGAAAGACGCTATTCTTCGCGCAGGCGGGTTCGGACATGAAGATCAATAACTTGCTGGTGGAAGAAGCGGTCAACATAGATAAAGAGATCTATGTCGCCATCACGCAGGACCGGGTGCGGCAGCGGGACGTGCTGATTGTGTCCACGCAGGGCGGCATGGACATTGAGGAAGTCGCGCACAACAACCCCGCCGATATTGCGCGACTGTATATTGACCCGCTGCTAGGACTGCCCGACTACGCCTGCCGGGCTGTGCTGTTTGAGGCGAAGTTTGACAAAGCGCTCATCGGCAAGATGATCCCGGTCCTCAAAGCCCTCTACGCGGCGTATGTCGGCACGGATGCGACGCTGGCCGAGATCAACCCCTTAGTGATTACTAAAGAAGGCGCGATTATCGCAGGCGACGCCAAATGGGACATTGACGAGAACGCGCTGTACCGGCACCCGGAACTTGCGGCGTTGCAGGATGACACGGAAACCGACGCGATTGAAGTGGAAGCGCACCGCCGGCGCATCCAGTATGTGCGGCTGGAAGGCGGCGACATCGGCATTATCGGCAACGGTGCAGGGCTGGTGATGACGACGATGGACGAAGTCAAGCGGGCCGGCGGCTCTCCGGCGGACTTTTTAGACATCGGCGGCGGCGCAAAAGCCGAAGCCGTCACCAGCAGCCTGGAGATTGTTTTGTCCGACCCGAACGTTAAAGGCGTTTTGTTTAACATCTTCGGCGGCATCACGCGCGGCGACGAAGTGGCAAAGGGAATCATTGAAGGCGTCAAATCGCTGGACGTTAAAGTCCCCATCGTCATTCGCCTGGCTGGAACCCGTGCAGCGGAAGGCGCGGAGCTGCTGAAAACAACCAATCTCGTTCCCGCCGAAACCATGCAGGAAGCGGCGGCGAAAATTGTGGAGCTGGCTTACGCCAAGTAGACCAAAAGTGAGGTGGCATGATGGCGGTTTTAGAAGCGGAACGGGACATCATCTCGAAACCCCGGCAAGCGGCAAGCGAGCACGCGGAAATAGAAGAACCGGAGCCTTACACGTCTGAGGAGTTTGCGGCGCTTGCTGCTGACTACCCGGACCTACGCATGGAACTGACCAGGGAGGGAGAACTCGTTATCATGCCGCCGCCATTCAGCGAAACAGGGAGTCAAAACGCAGATGTGACTGCTGATCTTGTTATCTGGAACCGCAAAACAAGAACGGGGAAAGTGTTTGACTCATCTAGTGTCTTTACTCTGCCGAGCGGAGCAAAGCGTTCCCCAGATACCGCCTGGATCAAGCAGGACCGCTGGGATGCACTGACGGAGGATGAACGGCAAGGATTTTCCCGGATTTGCCCAGATTTCGTCGTAGAGCTTCGATCCACCACGGACAGATTGAGTGATGTTCAGAGGAAGATGGGCGAATACAGGGACAATGGTGCAAAACTTGGCTGGCTGCTTGATCCCAAAAGCAAGCGCGTGGAAGTTTATCGGCCGGGTCAAGAGGTAGAGATTTTGGATAATCCTGTATCTTTATCAGGCGAAGACGTGCTGCCGGGATTTACGCTGGATTTAACGGGCATCTTGAGTTGATCGCGGGCGCTGCTCACAGAAAAGGAAGCAATTCAATGGCGGTTTTAGAAGCACAGCGTCAGCCCAAAGCGCAGGTTTTTCCTGCCGTTGAGGAGCCGGAGCCATACGCGGCAGAAGAATTTGCGCGGCTTGCTGCCGACTACCCTGATCTGCGAATGGAGATGACCAGGGAAGGGGAACTGATACTCATGCCGCCAACATTCACCGAAACCGGAAACAAAAACTTCAAGCTTACCGCCCGCTTCGGGATATGGAGTGAAGCCAATGATCTTGGGAACGGTTATGACTCATCCACTGTGTTTACTCTCCCCAATGGAGCGAAGCGTTCTCCCGACCTGAGCTGGATCAAGCAGGATCGCTGGGATGCATTAACAGAGGATCAGCAAAAAGAGTTTGCCCGGATTTGCCCAGATTTCGTCGTAGAGCTTCGATCCACCACGGACAGATTGAGTGATGTTCAGAGGAAGATGGGCGAATACAGGGACAATGGTGCAAAACTTGGCTGGCTGCTTGATCCCAAAAGCAAGCGCGTGGAAGTTTATCGGCCGGGTCAAGAGGTAGAGATTTTGGATAATCCTGTATCTTTATCAGGCGAAGACGTGCTGCCGGGGTTTGTGCTGGACTTAACAGGCATTCTCTTCTAAACATCTTAGGCCCGGCTTGACAGAAACGCGGAATTCGGCTATACTGTCAAACGGTCGGTGCCGGCCCACGGACGCCGGCTTTTTCGGAGTGAGGGATTAAGACAAGGGATTAAGACAAGGGATTTAAGACAAGGGATTTAAGACATCAACAACAGAGACTTTCGCAGAGACCCGCGCGAACCACGGGTGAACATGAACGAGCGCATCCGCGCCCGTGAAATCCGCGTTATTGACGATGACGGCGGCCAGCTCGGGATTATGACCCCGCGCGAGGCGCTTATGATCGCCCGTGAGCGCGGCATTGATTTAATTGAAGTGGCCCCGCAAGCTCAACCGCCGGTCTGCAAGATCATGGACTACGGCAAGTATAAGTACGAGCAGGCCAAAAAAGAAAAAGAATCCGCCAAAAAGCACAAGCAAAGCGAGCTGAAAGACATTCGTCTTGATCCGCGCTACGGAACATTGTCCGAGCATGACTTGATGACGAAAGTTAATCATGCCCGCAAGTTTTTAGAAGACGGCGACAAGGTTAAAGTGACGTTCCGGTTTATCGGCGGCCAGATTCGCCACCCGGAAGTCGGACGCCAGCAGCTTGAGACGTTCATGCAGAAGGTCGCCGATGTGGCGGCTGTCGAGAAGCCGCCGACAATGGAAGGCCGGGCGATGAGCCTGACCCTGACGCCTGCGAAGGGCGGGGGAGCGCCTGCGCCGAAGCCGGCTGCCCCAAAACCGCCCGCCGCGCCGAAAGCCGCCGCGCCGCCTCCAGCCGCCCCGGAGCCGGATGCGCCGCCGTCCGCGTAGGCCGCAAGCACCGACAGCAGAACCATTCGGGACAAGCGAACCCGGACGCAGCGTGTGCGCCGGGTTCATTGCCGTTTCAAGAAGTAAGTCAAGAAGTAAGTCAAGAAGTAAGTCAAGAAGTAAGACAAGAAGTAAAAACTGAGGAGAACCGAAATGCCGAAGATTAAG
>CAXUBO010000226.1:0-3410 GCA_964249345.1 uncultured Armatimonadales bacterium
GCGCCGAGGCCCGTATCGCCGCCTCTCCCACCGGCTCCGCCGCCTGCGCCCGTGCAGACAAACCCGGTGCTGGTCTCACAAGTGAAGCCGGTTCTGCCGGACGACATCAGCTATGATGACATTCATGGCAGCTTCTTTGGACTGTTCACCATTCATCCTGACGGCACTACGGATGTTAAAATGGTTTCGTCAACGGGCAACAGCCGTGTGGACCAAGCCGCGCTGGATGCCGCCCGGCAGTGGAAGTTTCGCCCGGCAACGGTGAACAGCAAGCCGGTGCTCAGCTATGAGCGTCTGGAAGTGGAAGTGTATCCGACTTCGTAGGAGAAAGTCTAAATAGGAGAAACTCTAAATAGGAGAAACTCTAAAGCAGCGTGAAGTTGTCGGGAAGCAGGTCGGAAATGGTCTCGGTGGCGGAAAGGCCGGATTGGGTCGTGGAAACAATGACAATGGGGCTGTCGGCACGGGAGAACTCGGCGATGACCTGGCGGCAGGCGCCGCAGGGCTTACAAAGCTTAGGGGCGGACGTAGAAACGCCGACTGCGACAATGTCCATGCGGCCTGCGGCAACCGCATGGAAAATCGCGACACGCTCGGCGCAGACGGTGAGGCCAAACGACGCATTTTCAATGTTGCAGCCTTTATAGATGCTGCCATCCGAAAGAAGCGCCGCCGCACCGACTGTGAAATTGGAGTAGGGCGCATAAGCCGCCGCCTGAGCGTCCCGCGCGGCGGCAATTAAAGCCTCTTTTGCGCTTTCGCTGATGAGCTCGTTCATTAATTACTTCCTCACCACATCAATCCCCAAGCCGCAGATGCAGCAGAAACTCAACATTGCCGTCACTGCCTTCAATCGGACTGGTCAGGCGACCCCTTTCGCGCAGGCCCAGCGCACGAGCCGCGCCTGCGACACGCTCCAGCGCCTCGGCGCGTGCCTTTGGGTCCCGCACGATGCCGCCCTTGCCGAGATGCGCCGCACCGACCTCAAACTGCGGCTTGACCAGGCAAATCAAGTCTCCTTTGGCCGCGAGCAGCGGCGCGAGCGCCGGCAGGACCAGCGTTAAAGAAATAAACGAGAGGTCGGCGACAACAAGGTCAAACGGGCCGGGGAAGTCGCCGGAAGTCAGAAAGCGGGCATTTACTCCCTCCCGTGACTGCACGCGCGGGTCGGCAGCAACTGCGGCCGCCATCTGCCCATGCCCGACATCAATGGCAATAACCGACGAAATGCCGCGCCGCAGCAAACATTCCGTAAAGCCGCCGGTGGACGCGCCGACATCCAGAGCTGTCTTTCCCCCAGCGTTAATTGCAAACTGCGCCATCGCCGCTTCCAGCTTGAGGGCGCCGCGCGAGACAAAGCGCGGGCCGGTGTCATGGCGGGCCAGCACAGCGTTTTCGGGGGTCTCGGCGGAAGCTTTCAGGCCGCGCCGACCGTTGACGGAAATCAGCGCCGCGTCCAAAAGCGTCTGCGCTTCCGTGCGGCTGCGGCAGAGGCCCTGCGCGACCAGCGCTTTATCCAGACGCATGAAATTAACCAGACGCATGAAATCAACCAGACGCATGAAATTATTCTGCCTGAGCGCCTAAAGCCGCCAGATGCGATGTGTCATTTTGCACCAGCACCTCGGCAGGCAGCGTGGGATCAAAGACATGCAGGCGCGTGACCGCGCAGTTGTCGGACCACGGCGGCTCTTCCGTCACGGCGGGAACACGCAGAAAGGCTTCCGTCAGACGGCCTACCGTCTCGGCATGGGAAACAATAAGGATGCGCTCATCCGAGCCGCCGTGCAGCGCCACCAGTGCGTCTCGGACACGCTCCGCGCGGGCGTACATCAATGCGTCATTTTCCAGTTCCTGCGGCCACCATCCGGCACTGCATGGGAAAGTCTCGCCGAAGAACGCAAACGGGTACTCCGCCCTGATCTGCTCCGGCGTGAGGCCGGGAAAATGGCGGTAGCCGGGCCACTTCGCGTTGAAATACTCGCAGATGTCGGCATAAACTTCCGCCCGCAGATGAGTCAGCCCGCAGCAAGGCGCGATGGTCTGAAGAGCGCGGCGCAGGGGCGAAACATACGCGCGGGTCAGGCCGGCCCGGCTGAGGCGCTCCGCCGTCAGCTCCGCCTGCCGGCGGCCGAGGGCGGTCAATGCACTGTCAAGATGCTCCGTCAGTCCGGCATTGGCTTCGGATTGACCATGACGAACTAAGGTAATTTCCATAAAGTAATGTCCATAACGGGGATAAGTATACCCGCTTCTGAGGAAAACTTAGATTCCCGCAGAAACGGGCTTGCCGCCGAATGGTTCTTTCGGCAGTTGTTTTAATGCGCCAACTCGCGCGTCACCAACTGCTCCAGCCCGCCCCGGTTTGTGATAAGAATCTTGCGCCCCAAAAAATCAATCAAGCCCTGCCGCTTGAAGTCGTTCAAGATCAGCGTCGTGGTTTCGCGGGTGCTGCCGATGATGTTTGCCAGTTCTTGATGGGTCATTTTGCCGCGCAGCGTCTGCCCGGCCCGGCTATTGCGCCCTCCCTGGCTCTCACCTAAGCGCAGCAGCAGCTTAGCGAGGCGCTTGGGAACTTCCAAGAACACAAGGTCGGCCACCTGGTTTTCCGCCTGCATCCGGCGGTCGCCGACAATCCGCAGCAGCTCCCGTGTCGCCGCCACGGAATGCTCCAGCGCCGCGAGAATGTCGGCTCTGCGGAACACGACCACCAGAGAATCTTCCAGCGTTTCCGCCACCAGCTCATACGCCTCATCGGCTCCCAGCAGTCCGGCTTCGCCAAAGATCGCGCCGTCTTCCAGAAGATACAGCGTCAGCTCCCGTCCCCGTTCGGAAACGCGGGCGATCTTCACGCGCCCGGTGCAAAGCAGATACACATAATCGCCGGGCTGGTCGGCAAAATGGACGACTTGACGGCGGCGGTACTGGCGCTGCTCCGCGATCCGCTCCAGCCGTTTTTGAGTTTCGTCCGGCAGGGCCGCCAGCATCGGCACCTGCTGAAAATATGGAGTTATTGAGTTCAATCGTTGACAAAGCACCTTTCTCACTGCGTTCGGCCTTACAAATTAGAGTATACCAGCATTACGCTTGTTTGCTTCCGCCATTTATACGGGGATTCTGCGTCTTTTTAGAAGACTGGTATATTTTCTGTGCAAAGTCCAAAAAGACGGGTGAAACAGAACAAATCAGACAAAGCTAATTAGAATGCGAAGCATCGCAAGATGTTCCCGCAAACATCCGGCAAAAGGCTTCCTGTAAGTTACAGAAAGGTTACAATGCTTTCGCTTCCTATGCTCTTCTTGTTCTTATGCTCTTCTTGTTCTTATGCTCTTCTTGCAGAACTGATGCCAAGCGGAAGATTGGGAGAAAAACCCGTGTTTTATTGGGGAGGCGCTGGGGAGGGGGCTGAC
>CAXUBO010000227.1:0-450 GCA_964249345.1 uncultured Armatimonadales bacterium
GATAAATGGTTCCACCTCAATTTTTCTCATTGCGTTCTTCCACTTCGCTTCGGCGCTTCCCCGCCGGGCAGCGGCAGGGTTTCAATCTCGCCGACGGCGCGGAGCAGCAGATCGCGGGCGCGGGCTTTGGCGTCGCTCGGTTTCCAGGCGGCATCGGGCGTGGCGTCTAACGCATCTAAAATGATCTGCCGGGCGGCGTCAATGCCGTGGGTTTTCCCCGTGCCGTACTGGCGGCGGAAGGCGGCGTAGTCTTCTTGGGGCCGGATCAGCTCAGGCTCCCAGCGGCGGTACAGGACCAGGGCCAGCACCGTCCGGCGCAAAGCCTCGTCCCAGGTGCGCGTGCGGTTCGTGCCGTAAATGGCGTGCATCCGCTCGACGCTGCCGAACGCCGCGCGGGACAGCGGCCCCCACGCTCCGATGTCAGCGAGGCGCGTTTGGACTTCGGCCAGC
>CAXUBO010000227.1:460-3407 GCA_964249345.1 uncultured Armatimonadales bacterium
ACTCCGCACGGTCCTGCTTGGGCCGGGATGCCAGAAACAAAACAGGCTCGCGGGTCTCCGGGTCAATGCCCGCTTCCGGCAGGCGCATGGCATCCAAAAACTGCTTCTGCCGCCCGTCCAGCCAGTCCCGCAGGCCGGCAAACGACAGGGCCTTCTGCCGGTAGCCTTCCGCCAGCCGCGTTCCAATCGCGCTGATTTCGCTGAGTTGATGCGTTTCCAGCGCCTGCGTCGCATCGCCGAGTGTCGGCCCAAACGATTCCAAACCGGCCCGCAGGTAGAACAAAACCCGGCCTGCCGCCCGCTGCATGTCCGCCGTCGCAAACGACGCCGTGGCAACAATCTCGTCTCGCAGCAAGGTCTTAAGCTGCTCTTCTAAAACCGCTTTCCGGGCGGCATTGAGGCCCGCCGTTGCCAGCGCAAACACCGGGTCGCCGCCTTCGGGAATGAGGTCGGCCAGCGGCGACGGCGCTTCGGCATCCCGTACCCCGCTGCCGGCGGCAGCCGGCGGGGTCAAAAACTCCGGCAGGCCGAACGGCATAGTCGTGATGTCTTCCAGCTCGCCCTCATGCTCATCCATCCGCGCCGCCCGGTCCCGCGCCAAATTGACGACTTCCAGATAGAGTTCGGGAACGTAATCCAAAAGTGATTGCAGCACGGCCTTGACCGACTGGTTGCGAATGCTCACCCGATTTAACAGCTCATCGGTATCCGCCATTAAAAGCTCGTCAATGTTTTTGTGCCACTCGTTTGTCGTGAGGAGCTGACGCCAGCGTTCAGCCCGCTCGAAGTTTAAGAGCCGAGGCAGGGCGCGGCGGACGCCGAGGTCCGTGACTAGCATGTCGGCCAGATCGCTTGCGGTCATCAGCGACGGCAAAATGGACCCCGCCAGCGTTCCCGACCCTACCGCCCGCTCCAGCCAGGCCCGGCCCTGCGCGGGCGTGCCGAGATTGATCACCTGCCGGTACTTGGCGGCGGGCAGGTTGGCGATCAGGGCCGTATTCCCTTCCGGGTCGCCTTCAATCAGCGCGGCGACCACCGGCGCGGGCAGCGCCCCCAGCGTCTGATGCCGCGCCTCGGCAGGCATTTCCCACAGCAGGCGGCTTTTTTCGGCCAGCGTCGGCACCGCGTCAATGCGGGCGACACTCACCGCGATGTCATGCACCGGCTCCGCCGGGACCAGCGCCGTTTCTTCGTTCTTTTCTTCGTCTTTTGGTTCGTTATCCATTCAGCCTCCGGGGCAGTCAATCTCGCAAATCAAGTGCTAAAAAGCGTAGTATTATACCTGATTGGGTACGTGTTTGGGTTCTCGAACGAGCAGAGGCGAGGCTGCGAGATTCATTGTAAAAATTTAATCTTCTCTTAACACAATTCCGGCAAACTTGTGTTATACTGCTTTCAATTACCCCGCTAGTCAACGCACCGACGCGCTGCCTCTGCGGTTCCGAGCAATCGGTTCCGAGCAATCGGTTCCGAGCAATCGGTTCCGACAAGGGCAGCGCGTCAGCATTTATTTCTCCTCGCTGACGTTGCTTCTCTACTTGTTTTCAGTTGAGAGGAACTTTGCCCATGCTCTTTTCTGACCCCGAAGAACGCAATGCCTACGTTGACATGGTCGCCCAAGCGGTCGTGGACAAAATCGAGGAGCGAGACCGCATCAACGGCCTTGCTGATCTTGTATTTGCCCGCGTGCTGGACCTGCAAAAGAAGCAAGCCGAACTCGACACTCTTTCCAACACTCATCGTTCTCTGCAAGACCTCACCCCAAACACGGAAAGCAATCATGTCTAAACACGCTGCCCCATCCACGCCGGAAGAGATTTCGGCTGCCGTCGCCGAATTCAATGCTGAAAAGTTGCCCCGCCGCCGTGCCTTAAAAAAGTTCGGCATCACGACCGGCATGACCGTCTTCGGCATGTTCGCCGCCGATGACTTGGCCCGCCTGGTCATCAAAAAGATGGAAGAACACAAGGAAACCCGGCAAATCGCGGAGACTGTCGCACAAGAATTTCAAGACTCAGGAATCGCCTATGCAGCGACGCTTAAATGTGGTGCCAATGGATGCAGCGACGCTCAACTGGGATTTAATTGCGATGGGTGTTCATTGACGCCACAAGTTTATGGCTCACAGCCAGTCGAGGGCGGCACCTGCGCCCAGTGTGTGATAAATGCCTGCGGCAGATGCTTTGGGACCAACCCGGATGGAACACTGACTCAGGCAGGCTTATTGTGCCAAGCTAGGGTCGGTGATAATTATTGCCCTTAGCTGATTGCATCAACATCACGCCGTTAATTGGGTATCTCTAGGTGTATCACAGTGAAAATTTCGAGACCAATACTGCTGCTAGTATCGTTTGTTGTCTTATGTGCAGTATTTGGTCTGCTGTTCCTTCGCAACAACCACATTTCCATACAGCTTCCAGCATCGCACCCTGTTGAGTTTTCAAAGAGGCCGCTTTCTGAACAAGCTAAGATCAATGAACTTGAGGGAGTGATGAACTCACAGGATTATATCAGAAGAAATCAGGTTCTAGAAAGTCTGGAAGGCACTGGAACCATCTCTGACGCTGATTTAACCTGGGTTTTCCAAATGCTCAAAAACCCAGGTCCCAGTGGTGACATTACGGTTTCAGCAATCAGGCGTGCACAGTTCTTTGAAGTTTTGGAAGACGTCAAACATTACACACCTTCGCAAGAAGAAACTGCTTTCCAAGCTATGACAACTTACATAACACATTCAAACCGAACTGATAAATTATGGTCTATGGGTGTTCTGAAACATCTGAGAGATACTAGAGCCACAACTTATATAACGCCGTTGCTGAACGCTACTGATCCTGCGGTTCGCAGAAGAGCTGCAATGGCAATTAAAATTATTAATTCTCGCCAAGGTAACTAATCAAATGGAGGCTTGAATTGGCTTTGCAAGTAGGAACGGTAATGCCTTCTC
>CAXUBO010000228.1:0-3403 GCA_964249345.1 uncultured Armatimonadales bacterium
AGGCGGCCAGGCGCAGGACTTGAACACGCTAATCCCCGCAGACGCCGACTGGACTTTGGAAGAAGCAAACAGCATCAATGATGGGGGCCAGATTGTGGGCTATGGCCTGCACCACGGACAAGAGCGGGCGTTTTTGCTGACGCCGGCCACGCACTGAAGTACATGACTGGGGAGCCTGCGGCTGATTGGAACAAACCGGAGCGGTATACGAAGTAATCAGAATGATATTGTCCTGCGGACAAAAGAAAGACCAGCATTTGCAGAGAGACCAGCATTTGCATCGTCCTCTGTCCGCAGGACAGCCAGCCGAAGGCTCTTCAGCCCAGGATTTTAATCCTGGGCGCAGGTTCTTGACAATCCGCGTCCCCTTGCTTTATACTGTCTTAACGCTCTTATTATAATATAGATGCAAAGGACATTCCCCGATGAACCCGAAAGAAGTCATACTGGTTGCCAGCGGCGACCTGCGCTTGGCGGCAAACCAGACCTGCGAGGACGCGCAGGCGGCGATGGAAGCGCAAGTGGCGGCGGCGGTCGCAAAAGAAGGCTGGACGCTGAAGCGGGGACATCCCTACGATCCCGTCAAAAAGCACGGCTTTATTGACGGGCAGAAGTACGGCATGGAAGTTTTTCTCGGCATTGACCCCCAGACGCCGGTGATTGTCGCCGAAGCAGTCTGGCAGTATTCCCATCACGTTCTGGCCGGGCTGATCACACATCAGGGGCCGATCCTGACGCTTGCCAATTGGAGCGGCGAGTGGCCGGGGCTGGTCGGGATGCTGAACTTGAACGGATGTCTGACTAAAGCCGGGGTCAAGTATTCCACGCTTTGGAGCGAGGATTTCACCGACTCGTTCTTTGTCAACGGCCTGCGGGCCTGGCTGCGGGACGGGATTGTCCGGCACAACAAAAGCCATGTCTGCCCCTACGATGAAGCCGAAGCGCCCGAAGGCAGTGTCACCGTCGGCCATGAGTTTGCAGCGGCGCTGCTGCACCGCAAAGCCATTCTCGGCATCTTTGACGAAGGCTGCATGGGCATGTACAACGCCATTATCCCGGATGAGCTGCTGCACGCGGTCGGGGTCTACAAAGAGCGCCTCAGCCAGTCAAGTTTATACGCCAAGATGCAGGCAGTCACGGATGACGAAGCGCAGGGCGTTTATCAGTGGCTTTTAGACCGCGGCATGACGTTCCATCTTGGCCCCGACGACGCCGTAGACCTCACCGAAGCGCAGGTCTTGGGCCAGTGCAAAATGTATGTCGCCGCTGTCCGGCTGGCCGATGAGTTCGGCTGCGCGGCGGTCGGCATCCAGTACCAGCAGGGGCTAAAAGACCTGGCTCCGGCGTCGGACCTGGCCGAAGGGCTGCTCAACAATGTCGAGCGCCCGCCGGTCGCGCATGAGACAACCGGCGACGTGCTGTACGCGGGCCGGGCGCTGCCGTGCTTCAACGAAGTGGACGAATGCGCGGGGCTGGACGCGCTGGTCACGAACCGGCTGTGGCGCAAGCTGGGCTGGCCGCCGGAAACCACGCTCCACGACCTGCGCTGGGGCCGGCAGTATACCGGCGAAGGGCGCGACGAGTATGTCTGGGTCTTCGAGATTTCCGGGGCCGTGCCGCCCGCGCATTTTTCGAATGGCTACAAAGACGCCGAAAGCCTGCGTCAGCCTCCCATGTATTTTCGTCTCGGCGGCGGCACGATCAAAGGCGTCTCAAAGCCCGGCTGGGTCGTTTGGAGCCGCGTCTTTGTCGCGGGCGGCACGCTGAAAGTGGATTTAGGTCTCGCCGAGTCCGTCGCTCTGCCCGAAGCCGAGACCGAAGACCGATGGGCGCAGACCACCCCGCAGTGGCCGATCATGCACGCGGTTTTGCCGGGCATCTCGCAGAACCAGATGATGGCCCGCCACAAAGCAAACCACATCCAAGTCGTCTACGCCCCCAGCAAAAGCGATGCCCGGCGCGGCCTCTACGCCAAAGCCGCCGCCTTCCACGCCCTCGGCCTGGAAGTGTCCTTGTGCGGCGAGATTTGACGCACTTCGTAATTCACTGCCACAGCACGCGAACATCAATGACGCGCATTTCGGCGGCGCGGGCGGCGGCGATGCCGGGGTCGCCGTCTTCATAAACAATGCAGTCTGCGGGGGCAACACCTAACAGCGCGGCGGCGCGGAGAAAAATGTCGGGGGCGGGCTTGCCGTGGGTCACGTCTTCGGCGGTCACGACAGCATTAAACAGCGGGCGCAGACCAATGGCATCTAATGTCGCATGAACCACCGAGCGCAGGCCGCCGGACGCGACCGCCATCGGCACCTGGCCGGCATGGGCGCGGGCGATGTCGGCGACGGCTTTAATTTCTTCGATTTCGTGCAGCCCTTCCACATACATCTTTTCTTTGGCTTCCACGGTGTTGGGAACATCCAAACCATAGCCGAAGTCTTTGTTAAGCGCTTCAATGATCGCCGCCGACGTGACACCCGCGTTCTGGTAAAAGCGCTCTTCCGTGATGTCGCCGCCGCCTGCCCGAAGCGCCGCCACCCAGGCCGCAAAATGCCCCGGCATGGTATCGGCCAGCGTCCCGTCACAGTCAAAAATCAGCGCCCTAAACGGCTCCGGCGGTGCGATGAGCGCGATTCTAGAAGAACTTTCCATTTTATAAATCCAGTCCTGTCTGTTTGATCGCCTGCGGCGCGTCGGCGACCGCCTGGCTGGGGGCGGCGTAGGACGGCACTTCAAAGTTGTGGCCGTCCAGCAAATCGCCGACAGTGCGGATTTGCAGTCTTGGAATCTTCTTTCCTGTCAGCGGCAGTGCGTAAAACCCGGCGTGGCTCGCTTCTTCCGTCATCTTGGAAGTCGGCGCTTCCAGGCACAAGAACAGGCCGAGCGTCGCGCCGAACTTCTCCATCGCCCCCCGGAGCTGCTGCACCTGCGGCGCTCCGACATGGCCGCCTTTGACCTGCACGACGGCCCGAACCGGCTTTTTCTCGCCGACAAAATAATCTTTGATGCCGTCAATGCCGCCGTCCGCGCCTTTTTTGTCCTGGGGCGTGACAGGAATAAGGCTGACGGCCCACATCTCAAAGTCTTTCGGGTTGTCGGAAAAAAGCTTTTGCGCCCCCGGCAGGTCGGTCGGCAGTCCTTCCACTTTGTAGGCACGGGCAAAGTCGGCGTCGCCGGCCTTAACGGTCCGCAGGTCGCGGCAGTGCATCCGGGCGAGCCTATCGACAATCAGGCTGGTGGCGATGGGCGTGACATCAATCCCGATCCAAGACCGCCCCAATTGCTGCGCGGCGACAACGGCAGTGCCGCACCCGCAAAATGGGTCTAATACGACATCGCCGGGGTTTGAGCTTGCCGAAATAATCCGTTCCAGCAGCGCCAGCGGCTTCTGCGTCGGATAGCCCAG
>CAXUBO010000229.1:0-3317 GCA_964249345.1 uncultured Armatimonadales bacterium
CGAGTTTGGGCAAGCCGACTCGAAAGACCGCAAAGTGGAAATCTGCACCCGCGCATACAACATCCTGACCCAAGAAGTAGGCTTTCCGCCGGAAGACATCGTCTTTGACCCAAACATTCTGACGATTGCGACAGGCATTGAAGAACATGCAAACTATGCCGTAGACTTCATTGAAGCAACGCGGGAAATCAAGCGCACCCTGCCCGGCTGCCATGTGTCCGGCGGCGTGTCCAATCTGTCGTTCTCGTTTCGGGGCAACAACATCGTCCGGGAAGCCATGCACACGGCGTTTCTGTTTCATGCCATTCAGGCAGGGCTTGACATGGGCATTGTCAACGCCGGGCAGCTTGGCGTCTACGCCGAACTCCCGCCGGACCTGCTGAAATTGGTCGAAGACACGCTGTTCAACCGCCGTCCTGACGCAACCGATAGACTTTTGGCCTATGCCGACACCGTAAAAGGCGAAGTCAAGAATGAGAAAACTGAAGAAGCTTGGCGGTCGGACAGCGTTGAAGAGCGGCTGTCTCATGCACTGATTAAAGGTATTACGGACTTCATTGAAGCCGATACCGAAGAAGCACGTCAAAAGTACCGGAAGCCGCTGGAAGTCATTGAAGGACCGCTGATGACCGGCATGAACGTGGTCGGCGACTTGTTCGGTGCAGGCAAGATGTTTCTGCCCCAAGTCGTCAAAAGCGCCCGCGTGATGAAGCGGGCCGTGGCCGTCCTGCTGCCGTACATGGAAGAAGAAAAGAAAGCGTCCGGCGACACGCGGGCGCAGGGCAAAGTCTTGATGGCAACCGTCAAGGGCGACGTGCATGACATCGGCAAGAACATTGTCGGCGTCGTTTTGGGCTGCAACAACTATGAGATTATTGATATGGGTGTCATGGTCTCCGCCGACAAAATCTTAGCAAAAGCCAAAGAAGAAAACGTCGACGTGATCGGCCTCAGCGGTTTGATCACGCCGTCGCTGGACGAGATGACCCACGTCGCCCGCGAAATGGAGCGTCAGGGCTTCACCGTGCCGCTGCTCATTGGCGGCGCGACCACGAGTAGAGTTCACACAGCGGTCAAAATCGCGCCGTTTTACAAGCAGCCTGTGATTCATGTTCTGGATGCCTCACGCGCCGTCGGCGTCGTCTCCAATTTGATTTCCGATGACCTCAAAGACGCTTATGTGGCTGAAGTGGCCCGCGAGCAGCAGGCCGCGCGGGACCAGCACGCCGGCAAGCGCACCGAGAAAAAGACGCTGACGATTGACGCCGCCCGCGCCAACCGAACGCCGATTGTCTGGCGAGCCGAGGACATTGCAAAGCCAAGCTTTATCGGTGTTCGGGCTGTCACAAACCTGCCTCTCTCTGAATTAGTTCCGTTCATTGACTGGTCCCCGTTCTTCCGGGCCTGGGAGCTCCACGGGCGTTACCCAGAAATCTTTGATGATCTAACAGTCGGCGAAAGCGCCCGCAAGCTTTACGAAGAAGCCCAAACCCTGCTGTCTCAGCTTGTCTTAGATAAATCGCTTCGTGCCAATGGCGTCTACGGCTTCTTTCCGGCGAGTTCCGTCGGCGACGACATTGAGCTGTACACCGACGACACGCGCACCGAAGTCTTGGCCGTCATCCACACACTCCGGCAGCAGGGCGAGAAATCCGAAGGCCATGCCAACAAAGCTTTGTCGGACTTTATCGCTCCCAAAGAAACCGGCCTGCACGACTACTTGGGCGGCTTCGCCGTCACGGCAGGAATCGGGGTCGAAGAGCTGTCCCAAAAGTTCAAGGAAGAGTTGGACGACTACAACGCCATCATGGTCAGCGCCCTCGCCGACCGTTTAGCCGAAGCCTTTGCCGAGTACCTGCATAAACGCGCCCGCGAAGACAGCGGCTACGGCTGCGGCGAGAACCTGACCTCCGAAGACCTGATCAAAGAGCGTTACCGAGGCATCCGCCCCGCGCCCGGCTACCCCGCCTGCCCGGACCACACCGAGAAGCGAACGCTCTTTGATCTGCTCGGCGCAGAAAAAGCCGCCGGCATTTACCTGACCGAAAGCATGGCGATGACCCCGGCGGCCTCCGTCTCCGGCTTCTACTTCTCGCACCCCGACGCCAAGTATTTTTCCGTCGGCAAAATCGAGTGCGACCAGGTAGAAGACTATGCCCGGCGCAAGGGGATGGACCTGCCTACGGTAGAACGCTGGCTTGCGCCCGTCTTGAACTACGACCCGGAATAGGAGTTCTACGATGTCCCAAACAATGACCGTCTCCCGGCCCGCGCCAGCGACTACGCCGGCGAAAATGAGTTACGAGGAGTTTCTGGAATGGGCGGATGAAGATACCCATGCAGAATGGGTGAATGGGAAAGCTGTTTTTATGAGTCCGGTTTCCAATCTGCATCAGGATGTCGGCGGGTTCCTTCTCCAATGTCTGCTATTCTTTGTCCAGGAAGGGCAGTTAGGCGTTGTCCGCTATGAGTCTTTTCAAATGAAGCTTGGGGCCGATTTACCGGGGCGCGAACCCGACATTTTATTCATCTCCAATGAACGGATGGCAAATCTGGAAAACAGTTATCTGGCCGGCCCTGCCGATCTCGTGGTGGAAATCATCAGCCCGGAGAGCGTACATCGTGACACTGTAGATAAGTTCGCAGAGTACGAAGCGGCGGGCGTGCCGGAGTATTGGCTGATTGACCCGCTTCAAGAAACAGCCTTGTTTTATCAGCTTGATGAAAAGGGTTTGTTCCGCTCTGCCCTGGTCGAAAGCAATGGCCTCTACCAGTGCGCCGTCCTGCCGGGCTTTTGGCTGAATGTCAACTGGCTCTGGCAGAAACCGATGCCTACCCTGCGCTCGGTGCTGGTGGAATGGGATGCGCTGTGAGTTTGCTTTCCTTCCCAAAGCGGAGCGCATTATGACCTGGACTACGGCCCTGCATAGGAGTTTTATGATGTCCCAGACAATGACCGTTCGGCCTGCGGCGACAGACGCGCCGGCAAAAATCAGCTATGAGGACTTCTTGGTCCGATATGAAGGGATTCGCGCCGAATGGGTGGACGGAGAGGTGGAACTAAAAATGTCTGTTTCTGACGTTCATCAGGAGATCAGCATTTTTCTTCTGCGCTTAATGACGGAGTTTGTGGAAGCGTTTGATTTAGGCCGAGTTTTCCAGCTAGAGTTTCAAATGAAGCTCGCTCGTGAGCGGCGAGGCCGCGAACCGGACTTGTTTTTTGTTCAAAAGTCGCGCTTAGATCGCTTGCAGCGAAACCATTTTGATGGTCCCGGCGACCTTGTGATTGAGATCGTCAGCACAGACAGCGTACAGCG
>CAXUBO010000230.1:0-3226 GCA_964249345.1 uncultured Armatimonadales bacterium
AAGCCTGTAAAGCTGTCCGACTACAAAGGCAAGACGGTCGTGCTGGACTTCTGGGCGACCTGGTGCGGCCCCTGCCAGGAGTCGCTGCCGCATACGACGGAAATCGCCAAGAAGTACGCAGACAAGAACGCCGTTTTTCTGGCGGTCAATGTCTGGGACATGCCTGCGGCATTCCAAGCCTGGCTGCCGAAGCACCCGGAGTATGCGCCCCTAAACTTTGCGATTGACCCAAACCCCGACCAGAGCAAAAGCGTGGCGACGGCCCTGTACGGCGTGTCCGGCATCCCAACCCAGTATGTGATTGGGCCAGACGGCAAAATCATCAAAAGCATCGTCGGCTACGACGCTGGGGACACGCGGCTGGAAGAGGCGCTGAAAACGGCTGCGTTTTCCCAGCCTGCGCTTTCGGGTAAATAAGCCGACATAGACGGAGGAACACCATGTCACAAGACAAAACAACAAAACATGCTTACGAGCATACGGACAAGATGCGAAAAGAAGCGCGGGACGAAGCCATTGGGGAAGATGCCCTGAACGAAGCCGCACTGCATGGAGACAGCCACACCGGGCAGAACGGCATGATGAAGCCGGGCGGCGACCTGATTGAAGGCACCGAAATCAAGATGGTGTATGACATGCTGCCGGACTGGCACAAGGACGAGCTGCGGCGCTTGTTTTTTGTCGCGCCGGGAACGCGGCTGGCGCAGGGCGACGTGTACCTGGACCTGCGGACTCCCGACCGGGGCGAGCTGATCGCGCACGGCGAGGAAGAAGTCCATGAAGAGCTTTTAGTGCCAAAGAAGGCAGTAGACTATGAGATTTGGAACAAGCTGATGGGCAAGCCGTCGCTTGCGGGATAATTTGGAGACCTCACCCGGAAACAAGTTTCCACCCTCTCCTTAACAAGGAGAGGGTCGCGATTTATCGCGGGGTGAGGTCTTTTTGCGTTTCTCCACTGGTTTCATTGTACCGCAGCGCCATCTTCCGCGCGGCCTCGGCAACGGCGGCGCGGAGGGGCAGGGGTTCCAAAACTTCCGCCTGAGCGCCGAACGACAGCACCCAGTACAGCATTTCCTCGTAGCCATGCACCGTCACCCGGAACAAGAGGCTGCCGCCCGGCTGCTTTTCAATGCGCTGGGTCGCGTGCCAGTGACTGCCCGCGATCCAGCTTGCGACCGAGGGATCAAAGCGAATGACCACTTCCGTCGGCTCCCCTCCCGCTTGTAATTGCCAGCCTTTGGCAAGCCATTCTGCGAGGTCAAAGTCGGCAGGATAAGCGAAGCGGGTATCTTCCCGAACGCGCATCCATTTAATTCTGTCTAAGCCGAACGTGCGAATGCCCTGGCGCAGATGGCAGTAGCCTACTAAGTACCACGCGCCGATTTTGTAGGTCAGGCCGTAGGGGTCCACACGCCGCTTGGTCGGCTCTGGGCGCGTTCGAGACAAGTAAGTGATGTCTACGGGATGATGCCGGACAATCGCCATTTCTAGGTTCTGGTAAACATCGGCGGAAAAGTCGCGCACCACCGGCAGGCCGACTGAAACCCGCTCGCCGGCCTTTTTGACTTCGGCGGCGGTGCGCCGGGGCAGCGCCTGATCTATTTTCTGAAGTGCGGACGACAAAGCGCCTTTGTAGACGGCCCCCGCCTGCCCGGCGAAGCTGGTCCCGGCCAGTCTTAGGGCCAGCGCTTCCGGCGGCGAAAACGAAGTCGGCAAAAACTTCATCTCGGACAAGCCGAACTTGCCGTCCTTGCGCTTGACCTGGCCCCACTGCCTCAGCACGGCGATGTCGCGCTCAATGGTCGCTCGCGAAACATCAAACTTTTGTTCCAGCGCGGCGGCGTCCCACTGGTACGGCTCCCGGTCTAAAAGCTGCAAGATTTGGATGAGCCGCGAAAATTGTTCTTCTAGTGTCATCTTGGACTTGTTTTAAATCTCCGAAAGCAGGTGCGCTTCGCCGGTCATGGAAATGGCGTACTGCACTTTGCGGACTTCGCCTTCGGGGTCCCAGTCCTGCATCCGGTCATTGGTGATGAGCGGTGCCTGCATCTGCTTGGCGACCCGCAGCAAAACCTCATCGGCGACCGTGCCGGCATCCACGAAGGTCAGCTCTGCCCGATCCCGCATTGCGAGCAGCGCCGGCTTGTCATCAATAAAGTACGGCAAATTAGCATCGGCGTACAGCACAACCGGAAAAAAGCCGCGTGTCCAAAGGGCACGGCGCATGGCAAGAACCGGGCGCAGGCGCGGCTTGCCGTGGACCAGCGACTCTTGATCAAACCAGGCCACATTGCTGCCGTCAACGACCGCCACGCCGCGCGGCTCACGCCGCAAAGGCAGCAGCCGGGCCGGGTCATCCGAGGCCGCCAGCGCCAGGGCCGCCCACACGCGGCTCGCGGCGTCGGGGTCGGACGCTTCCAAAGCCGCAAGTGCAGAACGGGCCGCGCCCACAAGCGCGGCCTGCACTCTGTCCACGGCCTCGGCAAGCTGCCGGGCCGTAACCGGGCGGCTCAGAGGGAGCGGCAGGGGGTCTTCCGGTCCCAGCGCCTCCGGCGGCGGCATCAGAACCGGCCCAAGCGAAGTGCGGGCATGGAGGTAGCCGGCAAGCCATTCGTGGGCGCTGGGGTCCAGCCCCCGCAGACGTGCCAGCATCCGCCGCACCGACGCCAGCGCCGCTCCGTCCGCTGACGGCAGGGCGGCCAGAAATGCGCGGACATCGGGTTCGGCTTGTTCGGGCGATGCCGCCAGCCGAAATAGAGCCAGGAGGGTTTCCCCCGCCGCCGCGAGATCAGACCGCTGCCCTTGCAGCGCGAGAAGCCGGCGAGCATAAAGGAGGGCGCTGCGCGGCTCTCCGAGCCGTTCCGCAGCCGACGCCGCAATTTGGAGCGCGTCCAAATCGCCGCCGTCCGTTTTCAGGACATCGGTGGCCAGCGCAAGCGCAGTGCTGAGTTTGTTTTTGTCCAGCAGGTGCCGCACGGCGACAGGCCAGGCCGCGCTCACCGCCGGCGTTTCCGCTTCTTCCGTCTGCACGCGGCGCGGGCGGGGAGCGGGGGGCGGCGAGACTTTATCTTCGTTTAAGGCTTTGACGAGACGCGCTTCGGTTTGCTTGGCCTGGGCTATCTGCCGCTCTAGGCGAGCGACGCGCTCCGCCTGCTTTTTGGCAAGGCGCTGGGCATCGTCGCGCTCGCTTTCCGCCTGCTGCCGCGCTTTCGCGGCAGCGTCGCGC
>CAXUBO010000231.1:0-3141 GCA_964249345.1 uncultured Armatimonadales bacterium
GAACCTCACGCACGGCATCAATGACGCCATCCTGCACCGAGCGGCGCAGTACGACCCGCCGCCGACGGACCAGTCGGGCGATTTGCTGTGGTTCAACCCGGTGACGCTGGCATTAGTCTTGGATGACCTGCTGGCGGAAGCCGGGGCGCGGGTGCTGTACCATACCGTCATCAGTGACGCGATTGTCGAGAGCGGGCGGCTGACGGGGATCGTGATTGAAAACAAGGCCGGGCGGCAGCGCATCAGCGCTCAAGTCACGATTGACTGCACCGGCGACGCCGATGTGGCGTTCCGGGCGGGCGTTCCGTGCGCCGTCGGGGACCCGGAAGACGGGCGCAACCAGCCGATGTCACTGCGGTTTGCGCTGGCGGGCGTGGACCAGGAGCGGGCGGCAGTGTTTCTCGCGGATGAACTCGGCATGAACTGTTACGCCCGTCCGCCGCTGTTTGAGATCGGCACCGGCGAAGCGAAGAACACGCCGCTGGAACCGCTCATTTGCGAAGCAGTGGCTCAGGGCGTCTTAGCCGAAGATGATTTAGGCTACCTGCAATTCTTTTCAGTGCTGGGCCGGCCTGGGGAACTAGCGTTTAACTGCCCGCGCATCGCCGGGCTGTCGGCGACCGACCCGTGGGATTTGTCGAAGGCACAGACAATAGGACGCCAAAAAGTGCGCCGCATCGCCCGCTTTTTCAAGACGTATGTGCGCGGCTTTGAGTTTTCCTATATCGGTACCATCGCGCCGATGGTCGGCATTCGCGAGTCACGGCGCATCGTGGGCGACTATACGCTGACGGAAGAAGATTACTTGACCGAAGCGCGGTTCCCGGACGCCGTCGCCCGCAATTCGTACCCGATTGACATCCACAGCACCAAAGCCAAAGGCGGGCTGGTGATGAAGCACCTGCCGCCGGGCCACTACCATGAAATCCCGTACCGCTGCCTGCTGCCCGTCGGTGTGGATAACTTGCTGGTGGCGGGCCGCTGCTTGTCCGCGACGTTCGCCGCCCAGGCCGCCGTGCGTATCCAGCAGAACTGCCGCGCTTTAGGAGAAGCCGCCGGCCTCGCCGCCGCGCTGGCGCTGGAAGAAGGTGTCACACCCCGGCAGATAGGTACAGATGAACTCAGAAAGCGGCTGAACGCGCAGGGAGCGCAGATTTAGACCCGCCGAAAGCCGAGCAAAAGTATGTCCGCCAAAGATGTTTTCCACGAGCCGTTTACACGCGCTTTGCTCAAAGAGGGGTGGACGATTACGCACGATCCGCTGACCATTCCCTTTGACGGCACAGAGCTTTTTGTTGACATCGGCGCGGAGCGTCTGATCGGCGCGGAGCGCGATGGCGAGCGCATCGCCGTTGAGATCAAAAGCTTTCTGAAGCCCTCGCCGATTCAGGACTTGAAGGAAGCCGTTGGGCAGTATATTTTGTACAGCGCGGCTGCTGCGAAACAGAGGCATACGGCTGGTTGTTTTCGATCCTGAAGAGGAGGTCATTGTCGAATGGAAAAATTAAACTTTTATCGGCGCACCGTCCAAAACATCCTGACGGCGATTGCCGACATTCCTTACTCTGACCCGGCAGTTGCTCACGAAGCGGTTTTTGACACCCTCAACGACCGCTACTTGGTGATGTCGGTCGGCTGGAAGGAGCCGACGTACCGGCTGCATTTCTGCCTGGTGCATGTGGATATTCGGGACGGAAAAATTTGGATACAGCGCGACGGCACGGAAGACGGGATTGCTTACGACTTGGAAGAAGCCGGTATCCCAAAATCCGACATCGTGCTGGCATTTCATTCCGAAAGCGTCCGCCCCTATACCGGCTATGCGGTCGCCTAAACGCGCAAGGGCGCAAAAATAACACGGCTATGAACCCCTCCTATGTTCGACTGCGCGTTGTCAAAGAAGCCGCGATGCCACGCTTCTCTGCCTGGCTGGGTCTTCCTGAACTGGAACCACCTGGTACTATCGGGGCGGGAAAAATAGTTGATGCTGCGACTGATGACGGGGCATAGCGCGGCGCGGCCTTCTTTGTCTTTGAGAATGATGGCTGGACGGTGTTTGAGGACCTGACAGGTCATCTTGGCACAAAATCAGTTGAGGATTGGGTTAGTCTGGGACATCTTGGTCTTTGCCGCCTACAATGACGCTGTTCCCTATGCACAACTCGTTGAAGTCATGGAAGGCCGGGTTGTGCGCGAGTTTCTCCAGGATGACCAGGACCCCATGCAGAATGTGAATGAAGGCCGGCTCGGCTTCGAGGACATCTACCCAATCCAAAGCTGGGTTGAGGCGGCTTCTTTCATAGACGGTGATGATTTAGCGGCGACGCCGGACGATGGGATGCTTTGGATATTTTGCACTTTGGATATTTCGCACTTTGGATTAACTGAGGCGCTTTCTCCTACACTGCTTCCTCTCTGCGGCTTTGCGTTCCTAGCTGGGTTCATGGACTCAATGGTCGGCGGGGGCGGGCTGATTCAGCTTCCGGCGCTGTTTGTTCTGCTGCCGGGGGTCGCCGCGCCGACTATTTTGGGAACAAATAAGCTGGTCGCTCTGACTGGAACAGCCGTGGCGGCAAGCCAGTATGCCCGCCATGTCAAAATTGACTGGCCCATCGTGCTGCCTGCCGCCGGGGCGGCGTTTGTGTGTTCGGGACTGGGCGCACATTTCGTCAGCGGCATTCAGGCGGGAACGCTGCGGCCCTTGATTTTGGCGCTGCTGGTTCTCGTTGCCGTTTATGTGTTTGCCCGCAAAGACTTTGGCACAAGTCATGCCCCGCGTCTGACAAAGAATCAGCAAAGACTGTATGGCATGGGGGCGGGCAGCGTGATTGGGTTGTACGACGGCTTCTTCGGCCCCGGCACGGGCAGCTTTTTGATTTTCACGTTTATCGGCTTGTTCGGCCTGAGTTTTCTCGCGGCGTCTGCGTCGTCCAAAGTCATCAACGCGGCGACGAACCTTGCCGCCGTGCTGCTGTTCGGGCTGACCGGGCATCTGCTGTACGCGCTGGCTTTGCCGATGGCCGTGTGCAACATCGGCGGCTCGGTGCTGGGAACACGCCTGGCAGTCGCCAAAGGCAGCCGGTTTGTGCGCGTTCTGTTTCTGGTCGTTTTGTCGGCGATTATCGCAAAGTTCGCCTGGGA
>CAXUBO010000232.1:0-2825 GCA_964249345.1 uncultured Armatimonadales bacterium
ACCCGCCGCCGGCAACCCCCGCCCCGACAGACACGCCGCCGGCAACCCCGGCCCCGACGGACACGCCGCCGGGAGCGCCCGCGCCGGTGGATGCGAACCCGGTGAACCCGACGCCGTCCACCGCGCCGGCGACAACAGCGCCGGACACGACGCCTCCGCCTGCCCCGCCTGCGCCGGACCAAAAGAAGCGCAGCCGGTTTCGAATTGGTCCGGAAGTCGGCGTCTTCTTTCTGACCTCCGGCAAGGCCCGCAGCCAGTTCGGCAGCAGCTCGGTGTCCATCGGGCTGGGCCTCGGCTCGATTTCCCAGGCGTCTACGCGCGGACGCCTGGCGCTGGACCTTCAGGTGCAGTACCAGACCCGGAACGGCAACCACCTGTTCCTCGCACCGCTGGGCGTCGCGTACCGCAGGGCGCTTAATTCCGGCGGGCCGAACGTCGCGTATGTGGGTGCAACGGTGGACCTGGACTTTGTTGACATTCGGTCCGGCGACTATGATGTGCATTCGGGCGTTCGGACAGCGTTCGGCGCAAGCCCTTTGATCGGTGTTTCGTTCGGCGACTCCGGCTTTTTGGAAGCGCGTTATTTGTATGTGTCACGCACCAAAGGCTTTGACCTGAGCGGCCTGAACCTGTCGGCTGGGTTCCGGTTTTAACGCTTTCGCGAGCTGGAAACCGGCACTGGAAGTGCCGGTCTACTATGGAGTGAAAGTCCCTGCGGGACTAAATGCCAGTCACCGTTTGCTTATCTTTAGTGTATGCCTGCGGCATTACTGCGTATCCGAGACACTTTCACTCAATAAGAGACCGGCACTTCCAGTGCCGGTTTTTTGTTTGGCTTGACATTTCTCAGAAATGATAATATAATCAGTGTTGAGAACATAAGGTGAGGAATATGGCGGAAACAACGGCGGACGTTATTTTACATCCGGTGCGGCTGCGGATCATCAGCACGCTTTCCGGGCGGCAGCTCACGACGCAGCAGATTGGAGCGGCGCTGCCGGAAGTGGCGCAGGCGACTCTCTACCGGCATCTCAGCCGGCTGGTACAGGCGGGCGTCATAGTCGTTGCCGCGCTGCGGCCTGTGCGCGGGGTCACGGAAAAAGTGTATGCGCTGGCGGACAGCCTGCCGGTGCGGGTTGATCCGAGCGGGATGGCGCTGGAAGACTGGGAGCGCGGCTTTGCGGCATATACGGCGTCGCTGCTGGGCCAGTTCACGGCGTATCTGCGGCAGGAGGGAGCCGATCCGGTCAATGACGGCGTTTCCTTCCGCACCGGGGCGCTGCACCTCAGCGACGCCGAGCTGGCACAGCTCAGCGCCGACACTCAGGCTGTTGTCGCCCCGTATTTGGCCCTCGGCCCGTCGCCGGAGCGCCGCCGCCGATTGCTTTCCAGCGTTCTTATGCCTGATGTTCAATTCAAAGAAAATGGAGAACCCGAATGAAACTAATTTTGCGGCTTTTGACCGTCTTTGGTGCTTTGCTGACACTCGGCACGATGGCCTGCGCTCAGGCGCAAACTGCCCCACTTTCGGGAAACTGGACCGGCGCACTGAATGTCAGCGGAACGACGCTGCATTTGGTGGTCCATTTCACGCCAAAGCCGGATGGCACGCTGACGGCGACTTTTGACAGCATAGATCAAGGCGCAATGGGGCTGCCGTTCAGCGCAGCGACTGTGACCGGGCAGGCGGTCCATCTGGAAGCGCCCGGCATCGGCGCGAGCTTTGACGGTACGCGGGACCCAGCAAAGAAAACAATTGCCGGGCAGTGGAAGCAGGGCGGGAGCAGCCTGCCGCTGACGCTGACGCAAGCCGATTCCGTGCCGGTCTTGGACCGCCCGCAGGAGCCGCACCCGCCGTTCCCGTACACGTCTACGGACGTGACGTTTCCCGGCGGCGCGGCGGGCGTGACGCTGGTCGGGACTTTGACCATGCCGCCCGGCGCGGGGCCGTTTCCCGCCGCCGTGCTGATTGCCGGCTCCGGCCCGGTTGACCGGGACGAGACTGCCTTTGGGCATAAGATATTCCTGCTGCTGGCGGACACGCTGACGCGCCGAGGCGTGGCCGTGCTGCGCTATGACAAGCGCGGCGTGGGCAAATCCACCGGCAGTTATGCGCTGGCGACCACAGCGGACTTTGCGGCGGACGCGGACGCTGCCGTGAGCTTCCTGAAGACACAATCTGCTGTTGACCCCAAGCGCATTGGCCTCATCGGTCACAGCGAAGGCGGCCTGATTGCGCCTTTAGTGGCCTCTGAGCATCCCGCCGACATTGCGTTTATCGTCCTGCTGGCCGGGCCGGGCATGATGGGGGAAAAGATTTTGCTGGCCCAGCAGGTTTTAACTGGAAAAGCGGAGGGTGCCAGCGCCGCAGACATTCAAGAAAATGCGGCGGCATCTAAGATGCTGTTTGACCTTGACACGCAGGAAGCGAACCCGGCGGCGTTTCAGGCCAAAGCGCAGAAGATCATCCTGGCGGCGCTGACGCCGAAAGAAAAGATAGAAGTGGGCGATCCGGTCCAGTTCGCCCAAAAGCAGATACGCCCTCTCCTTTCGCCCTGGTTCCGCTACTTTTTGACTTGTGACCCCCGGCCTGCGCTCCAAAAAACGCGCTGCCCGGTGCTGGCGCTGGACGGCTCGAAAGACGTGCAGGTCCCGCCTGCCGAAGATTTGGCGCTGATTGGTCAGGCGCTGAAAGCTGGGGGCAACACGGCTGTTACCATTCAGGAGCTGCCGAATTTAAACCATTTGTTTCAAACCTGCGTGACGGGTTCGCCGTCGGAATATGCCACAATAACGGAAACGATGGCTACGTCTGCGCTGGCAAT
>CAXUBO010000233.1:0-2770 GCA_964249345.1 uncultured Armatimonadales bacterium
AAGGGGCTTGCCGTGCTGGCTTTGCCGGCGCTGCTAGTGAGCGTCCCCCCGGCCCTCAATAATGGGGGAACAAGAAAAGAACCAAGAAAGGCAGCCTTGCCTGCTCCAACTCCCCCATTATTGGGGGCTGGGGGGACGCTGCTCCTTTACTTCTTGTTCTGGTACTGGCCGCACCATGCTGAGCTGACCCGGATGGCGACTTTCTACCGGGCCCATCAGATGCAGCCGCATTCGCTGGTCAGCTTGTGGCTGAACCTGCGGCGCGGGCTGATCGGCGGAGAGCGCGGAGTGGTACCCTACCTGTTGGCGCTGCTTCCGGTGCCGTGCCTGCTGGCGGCAGGACAACTTAGACAATGGCGGCAGGGAACGGACGCCGACAAGTATCTTGCGATTTGGCTCGGTTGCGGCCTGCTGTTTTGCTTGGCGTCTTCGTATGCGCCGAGCCGGTATTATGTGCTGTTCCTGCCGCCGCTGGCGGGGCTGGCGGCGCGGGAACTCGCCCGGTGGAAGCGGTCGGGGCGGATCGCCGCTGCTGCGCTGTTCCTGCTGACAAGCGGCGTTTGGTACAGCCTCGCGTGGACGGGGCGAGCGGACGCGCGGCAGGAGGCAAGCCGGGAACTAGCGCGGAGGCTGCCGTCAGGCAGCGTGGTGGTCGGCGAGTTTGCGCCCGCGCTGTGTTTGGACACGCCGTTCCTCGCCGCGCCGGTGCAGCCGGGCCTGTCCAATGACGATCATCCGGTCGAAAAGCTTCATGCAACGGAGGTTGCCGTCACGCGGACTTTATTTTGGCAAAACTGGTGGACGGCGCGGTATCCAGGTATCGTTCAGCCGTCGCATAAAATTGCAGCCTTCACGCTGGGCGGTTCACGGCAGTATACGGTGGATGTTTATGCTGTCCAAGCGAATAGGAAATAAGCGGCTCATGTGGAAGACTCTTTTTCGGTACTTGCTGTCCGCGATGATGGTTGCGACCGGCATTCTGCACTTTGTTTCGCCGGACAAGTTCGCCAAAATCGTGCCGGAGTGGCTGCCTGCCCCTCGCGTATTAGTTCTGGTGAGCGGCTTCTTTGAGATCGCCGGGGGCTTAGGGCTTTTGCTGAAGCAGACTCGCATCCTGGCGGCGTGGGGGCTGGCCGCGCTGTTTGCCGCCGTGTTCCCGGCGAATGTGAACATGGCGCTTCACAAGATTTACACGGATAACCCGTGGATACTCTGGGGGCGGCTGCCGTTTCAGGGCATTTTGGTTGCCTGGGCGTATTGGTTCACGCGGCCTGACCGTAACGCGAAAGAAGCAGACACGCTATGACGCTGGATGAACTGTATTCCTACTGGGATGACTCGCATCAGGAGTTCGTGGAAACGGTGGCGGGGCTGAAAGAATGGCAGCTTGAGACAGTGCCGGGACCGGGCGGGCGCTCGCTGCATCAAATCCTGCTGGAATTCATTCGGGCGGAGCGGTACTGGGTGGGTCACCTGGTCAACGGCTTCCCGGAGTACCGTCCTCAAGCCGAGGACTTTCCCGACGGTCCTGCGCTCGCGGAGGCCCTAACAGCCACTCGCGCCGTCACCGCGCAGGTCCTGGACCCGCTGGGGCCGGATGGCCTCCGCGCCGTGCGGACCGTGCCGGGCGACCCGTCGACAAATCGCTACGAGACGAACCGGCCTATCGGCTGGCTGTTCTGGCAGGTGCTGGAACAAGAGCTGATTTGCCGGGGGCAAGTCACGCAGCGCCTCGAAGACGAAAAAGCACGCGGGTAAGGCCGAAAAACTGAGAGGAACGCAAAGATGTGGAGCAGGCCCATTGAAGTGGCGGACTATGACCCGCAATGGCCTTCTGTATTTGCCGGGATTGCCGCGCGTGTCCGGGCCGCGTTTGCCGATGGTCCCCTCGTTGAGATTGAACACATCGGCAGCACGTCCGTTCCCGGCCTGCCCGCCAAGCCGATTGTCGACATTGATGTTATCATCCGAAGCCGTGCCGACCTGCCGGATGCCGTGGCCCGGCTGGCGACGCTCGGCTACGAACATCAAGGCGACGGGGGCATCCCCAGCCGGGAAGCGTTCCTGCCGCCTGCCGACGCAGTGTACCATCATTTATATGTCTGCGCCGAAGACAGCCCGGAGCTTGAGCGTCAATTGGCCTTCCGCGATTACCTGCGGGCGCACCCGGACGCCGCCCGGCAGTACGGCGAGCTGAAGCGGGAGCTTGCCGCCCGCCATGTCACAGACATGGACGCTTATGTCAACGGCAAAACTGTGTTCGTGGAAGCGGTTCTGGCAAAGGCCGCCGAATAATGGAATTTGTGATGGAACCCATTGAAGTTGTGGATCACGACCCGCGCTGGCCTGTGCTGTATGCCGAAGAAGCGCAAAAATTATGTCCGGTCTTTGGGGCATCGCTGATGGCGCTGGAACATATCGGCAGTACATCCGTGTCGGGCCTCGCCGCCAAGCCGATTGTGGACATCCAGGCCGTCGTGCGCTCGCTCGCCGACATGGATAGCGTGAGGCCGAATCTGACCGCGCTGGGCTGGGAGCAAGGCGTCTTCGCGCTGGACCCGGAGCGGCGGCGCTACTTCAAGAAATACAACGCCGCCGGAGCGAGAACTTATCAACTGCATATTTACGAGCCGGATCATCTTGTCGGTGCGGCGCACCTGCTGTTTCGGGACTACTTGCGGGCGCACCCGGAAGAAGCAGAGCAATATGCAGACTTGAAACGCGATCTTGCCGGACGCTTCCGCTTTGACCGGATTGCCTACAACGATGC
>CAXUBO010000234.1:0-2748 GCA_964249345.1 uncultured Armatimonadales bacterium
AATACTGGTTTGCCCCGCCGTAAGTCGCGGTGGCCTTCGTGTAGGTGCTGTAGTAAGGGCAGCAATTCTCATCATAGTCCTGAATGTACATGATGAGGCCGAGTCCAATCTGCTTCAGGTTGGACTGGCAGGTGGCACGGCGGGCATTTTCGCGCACTTTTTGGAAGACGGGAAAAAGAATGGCGGCGAGAATCGCGATAATGGCGATGACGACGAGCAGCTCAATCAGCGTGAAGCCGCCGGACTTGTGCGTACGCATGGAACGCGGTTTCGGGGACATGGGTGCCTCTTTTCGGGTTGACGATCAAGCCCATCTGCGTCGGTGCAAGCGGGGAAACTGGGTTGATAGGGAGAGGCGTCTGCGCCGTGTTTGTGTCCAAAAAGCAAGCGATTACAAGCGCATTATAGCATACAATTTTGGATAAAACCGTGTTGAGACGCTGGAAAGCACGGTTTTTTTAGACTTGTTGCAATGGAGCGCCTTGACGCCGTGCGGCTTCCGGGTTACAATAGCTTTATGTCCCTTTCAATCACCCGGCGGCAGATGCTTCGGGGCGCGGCGGCGGCGCTGGCTTCTCAGGCGCTTCCTGCTTCCGCGCAGAATACCCTTTCTTCCTACACGCCGCCTGCGCCCGCGCAGACCGCCGCGCTGCCGCGCGGCATGGCTGCCGTTGCTTCGGTTCTGCATGGGGTGGGGGTTTATGTCGGCAACGAGTGGGCGGACTGGGACAGCAACGCCCGCCGGTTTGCCCTGGCCCGGATACGCGCCTGGGGATTTGACTTCGTGTGCCCGAAGGTCGGCGGCTACGGGCGCACCTGCTATGCGTCTGAGGCGGAGCTGCGCCGGTGGGCCGAAGAAGCTCGCGGAATCGGGCTGGGCTTTATTCCGTTCCTCTACACCATTCCCGAAACGGGAGATGCCGATGCGTCTCTGGCGGCGCAGATGGCGCGGACTATCGGAATTGTCTGTGTGGACATGGAAGATGAATGGGGCGCACACGAGAAAGGCGCGGCGCCAGGCTACAAAGGCGCACAAATGGCCTCGTTTGGCACGGTTTACCGCCGGGAAGCCGGGGCGCTGCCGATCATTGTCACGGGCTACGGCGACCCCGTGACCCGCTTCGGTCCGGCGGACACCGGCTTTCCCCATGCGGAAATGGCGGCCTGGGCGGATGCCTATTCGCCGCAGTGGTATATTGGGGTGTATTCGCGCTACAAAAAAGGCGGCATGGGGGCAGGCGGCGTGGAGGCCGCGCTGGACTGGGGCCGGGCGGAATGCAGGCAGGCGCTGGGCGCGGACTTTGCGATTTGCCCGTCCGTAGATTTGCATTGCAGCTTCACGCCCGACAGCCTCCTGCCGCTGCCGGACACGCGCCGGATGATGGACGCCCTGCGCTCCGGCCCGGCCCCAATTTTTGTCTGGGAATACGGCGAAATGACCGCCCCGCACGCCGAATCGCTGCTGGGACCGCCTGCCATTCGGAACGTGCGCGTGGGCCGGACCCGGCAGGACAGCCTCAGCGTCGTTTGGGACACCTCGGTCCCTGCTCGGTTCGCGTTTACCTGTACGGCCCCAGCCGGCCCGCCCCGAACCGATACCGGGAACACGCTGGAGCTGACCCAGTCCGCCGGGGCGTCGGGCCTGGCTCCCGGCACGGCGCATCTGGTGACGCTGCAAGCGTCCTCCGGCGGCGGCACGTCTCCGGCCCTGCCGCTCACGGTAGCAACTGCGCCGGCGACACCCGGCGTGTTCGTGCAGTCTGCGCTGGCCGTGCGTGCGGCGTTCGGTCATGTTGCGATCACACTTTTCATCGCCAACAGTGCGCCTGCGCCTGCGCCGGACGTGCAGGTGACTGCTCTCAGCATAGACGGCGGCGTCGGCACAGTCCTTTCCCCCACGCCTTTGCCGCAGGCGCTGGGGCCGCTCGGCAAGCGCGACTGGCAGGCGTCCACGCGGGACCGGGCCGCCGTGGAAGTTGTTGTCGCCGGCCTTCCGGCAGCCGCGCATCAAACACTGCTTCACGTTTCCGGCACGGCCTCCGGCGCAGCCTGGCAGGCAGCGCTCCTAATTTCTGTTCCCGCTTGAACTTTTGGAGAAACTATGGACATACCAGCACAACCCGAAACTCAGCAAAGAGAAACTCAGTGGGCGGCGGACTGGCTGGACCGCGTCGCCGATGGCTCCAATACCATGAGCCAGCGCAAGCTTTCTTCCGTAGAGAAGCACGGCGGCCTGGAAGCCGTCAAAGCACTCGCCCAGGAGAAGGGCGTTCACCTGCTGCTGCTGGAAGACGATCAGGGCAATGAATTGATCGCCGCCAGCACCAAGCCTTTCGCGGTCATCTGCTGAAATTACCCGGCGTCTTTCCGGCGCACCCGCAGCACGGCGATCTTGGTGGAGTGGTTGAACGGCGCAGGATCAGTCGGCAGCGCCGCGCCGTGAGGCTTCCCATAGCCGAGGAAGTCTTGAGGGACGGGAACGAGTGCTTCCAGGGACAAATAGCCGTCGGCGCACAGCGTTTCCAGCGTTTGCAGATACGCCGCGCCGCTGACAAACAGCGCGTTGTTGATCGTCACCAGCGTTCCGCCGTCATTGATGAGTGGCCGCACCTTGTTCAAAAGCCGTTCGCCGGACTCCACCAAATCTACGACGCCGTGGCGCGTCTTAGAAAACAGCGGCGGGTCCACGAACACGCAGTCAAAGCGGGCGTTTTCGCGCTTCAAGCGGCTCACCTGCGGCCAGAAGTC
>CAXUBO010000235.1:0-2651 GCA_964249345.1 uncultured Armatimonadales bacterium
ACATACGACGCCGTTGATCCGGCGGGCCGGATGGTCAAAGGCAAGCTGGAAGCCGACAACGAGCAGATGGTCCTGGCGAAGCTGCATGAGCAGTCGTTCCATGTGGTCTCGCTCGGCGAAAGCAAGGCCGGCTTTAAGATGCAGATGGCGGGCGGCAAGGGGCAGAAGATCAAGCTGCAAACGCTGGTCATCTTTTCCCGGCAGTTTGCGACCATGATTGACGCGGGCATCCCGATCATCAAGTGCCTGGACATTTTGGAGTCACAAACTAAAGAAGACACCATGAAAATGGTCATCAATGCCACCCGCAAAGATGTCAAAGGCGGCCTGTCGCTGACCGACGCCATTTCCAAGCATCCTCATGCGTTTACCAAGCTTTACATCAACATGATCCGGGCGGCGGAAATCGGCGGTATTTTAGATGTCATTTTGGACCGTCTAGCAGGATTCTTGGAAAAGGAAATGGAAATAAAGGGCAAGATCAAGTCCGCGATGATGTACCCCATTATTGTCTTGAACTTTGCCGGCGTGATGGTCATTGCGCTGTTCATGTTTGTTTTGCCTCGGTTTAAAGAGATTTTCCTGTCCATGAACGTCGAGATGCCGCCGGTGACGCTGGCGTTGTTTGCGGTCGGCGACTGGCTGCAAAAGTTTTGGTGGGTCGCCATCATGCTCGGCGTCGGCGTGTTTGTTGGGTTCAAGCAGTACGACAAGACCGAGAAAGGCCACTACAATGTTGACAAGTTCAAGCTGAGGCTGCCGATCTTCGGCGATCTGTCGCTGAAACTGAGCATTTCGCGCTTCTGCCGGACGTTCGGCACGCTGATTGCGTCGGGCGTTCCGATGATGCGCTCTTTGGAAATCATTGGTGAAACGTCGGGCAACGCGGTTCTGGCGGAAGCGATTGCCAACGCGCGGACTTCCATTCGGGAAGGCGCAAAAATCAGCCAGCCGCTGGCGGCGTCGGGCCTGTTTCCGTCCATGGTGACGCACATGGTAGACGTGGGCGAGGAAACGGGCCGGCTGTCCGAGATGCTCTGCAAAGTCGCCGACTTTTACGACGACGAAGTGGACGCGATGGTCAAAGGCTTAACATCTTTGATTGAGCCGCTTTTAATTGTTTCTATGGGCGTTTTGGTCGGCTTTATCGCGATCTCGGTCATGTCGCCTATCTTTAAATTGGTCAGCTCGATTCACTAAGAAGCCCCGCCCTGCGGGGCGAGGGTTCCTTTGGATGACAGAGACAGGGAAAGACGCAGAAAATTGGACGGGCCCGGAGCGGCGCGGGCCGAGCCGGCAGGACGACGAGACCCGCGCCCGGAAGCTGCTGGCGGAGTACCATGCCGGCGGCCCCGGCGCGGCGGCGGCGCGTGATGCTTTGGTGCTTCAGTTCCGCCCGCTGGTCCAGAAGCAGGCCCGGCAGTTCTTCAGCCAAAACGTCCCGCTGGAAGATTTAGTCCAAGAGGGTTTCTTGGGCCTCATGCACGGCATTGACCAGTATGACCCGACGCGCGGGGTCAAGCTGATTACCTACGCGACGCACCACATTGACGGCCACCTGCGCCATTTCTTAAGAGACCGGACCCAGATCATCAAAGAGCCGGCGTGGCTTCAAGAGATGGCCCAAAAAGTGCGGCGCGAGTCCGAGACCCTGACGCACGCGCTGGGGCGCGAACCAGAGGACGGCGAGATCGCCGTGGCACTCGGTTTAAGCGAGCAGGAAGTCGCCCGTATCCGCGCCACGCGCTCCATCTTTGCCGTGCAGTCACTTGATGAAGCCCAGGAAAGCGGATCGGCGCGGGTGCAGGTCGCGGAAAGCAATACTCAGGCCGCCCGGACTGAGCTGCCGATTGAAGACAAAGTTGTGCTGGAACACGCACTGACCCGCCTCAAAGAAATCGAGCAGAAAGTCCTGTATTCCTTCTATTACGAAGACCACAGCCAGACCGACATCGCCCGCGCGTTAGGCGTTTCCAACAATTACGTCTCCCATATCCTCAAGAACTCGGCCCGTAAATTGCAGCAAATGTTCCGCAGCGACGCCGTCCGCGAAGCCGCCTTGCAGCACGAGCAACGGCGTCTGCGCCTCGCCGCGCACGGCCCCGCCGCATTGGCGGACGAAGCAAGCGAAGCGCCGCCGACCGTGATTGACTCGGTCACAAACCTCTACACTCGGCCCTACTTTGACGCCCGTTTGAATGAAGAATTATCCCGCGCCCGCCGCCACCAATTGGAGCTGACCGTGATCCGCCTGCGCGTCGACAGTGCGCTGCCGGAAGCCGCCTTGTTTGTTCGCATTGCCCAGACGGCCAAAGAGTGTATGCGCCGCTCGGATTTAGTCGCCCGCTTTGATGACCGCGAACTGATCGCCCTGCTGCCTCACACCGGCGCGACCCGCGAGACCGTCGTCGGACGCCTGCACACGCAGCTTGGTTTGCTTCTTGCCGCCTTCCCCCACCCCTGCGCCCTGAGTCTGGGACGCGCCTCTTATCCCGCCCAGCGTTCCGCTGAGGAGGTTCTTGCCGCCGCCGTGCCTGATGAAATGATAACGCCCCCCCCTAGCCCTTAATAAAGGGGGCATTTCTCTCGGTTTATGTTGCGCCCAGACGGGGAATACCCCACTAAGTCCCGCGCAACAAGCAAGCATACAC
>CAXUBO010000236.1:0-2507 GCA_964249345.1 uncultured Armatimonadales bacterium
GCTGGGGCTACTACACCGGGCGCGGCGTCGGCGACTTCCAGGATGATGTCCATGCGGCGACTGCCAACGGCGACTTCCTGACCTTCACCTTCACCGGCACGTCGGTCAGCTATGTCACTGAGACCAACTACGACGAAGGCACGGTAGGCGTATATCTCGATGGGGCATTGCAAACTACGGTCAATGCCTACAGCCCCACACGCCAGGTGCAGCAGACCTTGTGGAGCGCATCAGGGCTTGCGGCAGGCACGCACACCCTGAAGCTGGTGAAGACAGGGGGCAGCTACATGCTTCTGGATGCGTTCCAGGCGACGCCGGCTTCCAGCCCAAGCGTGACCACCCTCAACGATACCGGCAGCGGCATCTCCTACAGCGGCTCCGGCTGGAGCTACTATTCCGGGCGCGGCCTGGGCGATGTGCAGGACGATGTCCACGCCACGACGGTCAGCGGGGACTCGGTCTCGTGCGCGTTCATGGGAACAAGCATCAGCTACGTCACGGAAACCAGCTATGATGAAGGCACGGTAGATGTCTATGTGGATGGAGTATTTCAGCAGACAGTGAACTGCCAGTCGTCATCGCGCCAGGTGAAGCAGACCGTCTACAGCGCGAGCGGGCTTACGTCCGGTCCGCACACGATCAAGCTGGTGAAGACCGGCGGGAATTACATGCTGCTGGATGCGTTTACTTTTCAGCAGTAACTTTTTGTTTAATAGCTTTCGGCTCGTTTTTACCCCGGCAGGCGGTGCCTGCCGGGGTGTTTTTTGCTTGATGTATGGCTTTTCGAGTGCATTGCAATACAGCAAGCAATTTGCTTGACACTGTTCCCTTCCCACCGATATACTAAAAGCATCTTCAACGCAGATTACAGAAAAGGACTCCTGAACTATGGCAGAAATGCACTCACTTTTTGGCACCCTGCAATCCTTTACGTTTGGCGACGGTAAAACAGGGCAGTTTTACTCGCTGCCGCACTTAGAAAAGGCCGAGGTCGGCCCGATCTCTCGGCTCCCGGTGTGCCTGCGGATCGTGCTGGAATCGGTTCTCCGAAACTACGACAACAAGCGGGTCCGGGAAGCGGACATCTGCGGGCTGGCGAATTGGCAGCCGAATGCCGAGCGGACCGCCGAAATCCCGTTTGTCGTTGCCCGCGTCGTCTTGCAGGACTTTACCGGCGTACCGTTATTGGTGGATTTGGCGGCGATGCGAACGACTGTCGCCCGCATGGGACGCGACCCGGGCATGATCGAGCCGCTGGTTCCGGTAGACCTGGTGGTAGACCATTCGGTGCAGGTAGACTACTCAGAGCTTGAGAACGCTTTGCAGCTTAACATGGAAATGGAGTTCAAGCGCAACCGCGCCCGCTACCAGTTCCTCAAGTGGGGAATGCAGGCGTTCAACGGCTTTTCGGTGGTCCCGCCCGGCATCGGCATTATCCATCAAGTGAATTTAGAATATCTCGCCAAAGGCGTGCTGTCTAAAGAAGATGTCTTCTACCCGGACACGCTGGTCGGCACCGACTCGCACACAACGATGATTAACGGCCTGGGGATTGTCGGCTGGGGAGTAGGCGGCATTGAAGCCGAGGCGGGAATGCTGGGCCAGCCCGTGTATTTTCTCACGCCTGACGTTGTCGGCGTCCACTTGTCGGGCGAGCTAACGCCCGGCGTCACGGCGACGGATTTAGTCTTGACTATCACGGAGATGCTTCGCAAGGCCAAAGTTGTCGGCAAGTTTGTCGAGTTTCACGGCGCGGGCGCGGCGTCTCTCGGTTTGACGGACCGGGCCACCATCGCCAACATGGCCCCGGAATACGGCGCGACAATGGGCTTCTTCCCCGTAGACGAAGAGTCCTGCAAGTATCTGGCCGCGACAGGCCGGACCGACGATCAAGTGGACGCCTTCCGGCAGTACTTCAAGGCGCAGAACTTGTTCGGGATGCCGGAAGCCGGCGAAATTGAGTATTCACAGCTTTTGGAGCTGGACCTCGCGACAGTCCATCCCAGCGTTGCCGGCCCCAAGCGGCCTCAAGATCGAATTGAGCTGCCGGAAATCAAGTCTAAGTTCAACGAGCTTTTATTGAATCCGAACGCTTACAACAAGTCGCTGGCCGATCTCAACAAAAAGTTCGTGATTATGACCGGCATGAGCCACAACACAAAGCCCATTTCCGGCGGCGGCGACCAGGACGGGGCCTCGCTGCCGGAAGAAACTGCGCCGCTGGACACGGTCAACGACACGGCGGCGTTTACCGAAACCGAGATGGTCCAGAACCGGCCTACGCCGGACCGGGTGGAAGACGTGCCGCTCGGCGAGTTCCCGCAGGCAATGGTGGAACTGGCCCACGGCGACATCGTGATTGCCGCGATCACAAGCTGCACCAACACGGCAAACCCCTCTTTGATGCTGGCGGCGGGGCTTGTCGCCAAAAAAGCGGCCGAGCGCGGCATGACCGTCCGCCCCACGGTCAAAACGTCGCTCGCGCCGGGGTCCCGCGTCGTCACCGA
>CAXUBO010000237.1:0-2446 GCA_964249345.1 uncultured Armatimonadales bacterium
GCTTGCTGAAGAAGAAAGACGTGCGCTGAAGAAGAAAGACGTGCGCTGAAGAAGAAAGACGTGCGCTGAAGAAGACTGACACCAAATGCCGCTTTACGAATACACCTGCACGCACTGTGGTAAACGCTACACGGTTCTCGTCGGAATGACCGCCGCCGCCGACTCCAACCTCTGCCCGCACTGCGGCAGCGACCAATCTGTGAAGCGCGTGACCCGCTTCGCCAAAGGCCGCACCGATGATGCTCTGATGGATGATTTGGCCGATCCCAGCACAATCGGCGACATGGACGACCCCAAAGCCATGCGCCGCTGGGCGAAAGAAATGGGCAAAGAAATGGGCGAGGATTTAGGGGACGACTTCGACGAGTACATGGACGCCGCCGAAAGCGGCGAAACCGAAGACGAGATGCCGGGAGAATTGGAGTAACGATTATGCTGCTGCAAACTTGTCGCGCTTGTGCTGCTTTCGTCTGCCTTGCGCTGGGCGCTTTGTACGCTCTGCCGACACTCGCAGACCCGCCTGCCGCGCCAGTGGTTCAGACGGCAGCGCAGAAGATCGCACTGCAAAATGTCGCTCCCGGTGACTTCATTAAAACCCTGCACTGGGATGTTCCGTCCCGGCTGCCAGCCGGCGTCACGCAAGTTCTGCCTGTGCCGCTGCAAAACGCGCTTCTCGTGACCGCGACTTCTGCCGGATTTGCCAAAGTGCAGGAAATAGTCAAGAGCTTAGACGTTGCCCCGCGTCAGGTGCAGGTGACACTTGCGATAGCTCATGCGTCGGATGCTGACCTAAAAGCCGCCGGTTTTGATCTCAAAGACACGGTGACTGACCGCTACGCGACCGGCCCCGCTGTCGCCCGGTTCTTTCAATCACTCGCGAAGCAAGGGGGCGTTGGTCTAACCCTCAATATGACGACAACCGACAATGTAGATGCCGGCATGAGTATTTATCACGGGCCACCTGCTCCTGAGACGTTCAACATTCTGCCGCACATCAACACTGACAGCACTGTCACTTTAGCAGTGCATCCGACGTTCTCCGACGGTGGGGCTGATCGCAAAATTAACTTCCGCCGCACGGTCAAAAGCGGCGACATGGTAGTTTACGTTCTGCCGTCAACGGTGCCGGGCGGCAGCCACCTGCTGTTCTTCGCGAGGCCGACAATCAAGTAAGCCCTCTGCGCTCAAGTAAGCCCGTGCTTTGGAAACACGGACTGCTTGATGATTTCCACACTGCGCCGGGCGTAGTCCTCAATGCTTGCGCCGCGTGCCGTGCCTCGGCGCTTGACGTAAATCTGCTGGAACACTTCGCCGCGTTCTGCTTCGCTTGGGCCGCCCGCGTCGTGCAGAGCATTCGGAAACTTTTGGTTCGAAAACTCCTGGCCGGACAGTGCGCCGTAGAGCAGGGTCCAGAGCCGCGCGACGGTGTCCAAGTTGTAGCCCCCGCCGCCCAGCGCAATGACGGGCTTGCCGAGCGCGATCACCGACTGCGCCAAGCCCAGCCAGCCGCGCGAAGTCAGGCCGAGATGCGTCAATGGGTCCGCGAAATGCGCGTCCGCCCCGACCTGCAAGACAATATACTCCGGGTCGAATGCCGAAAGCAGAGGCAGGAACACGGCCTCAAACGATTCGGAATACGCAGCGTCCCCGCTGCCGGGCGCCAGCGGCAGGTTCGCATTAAAGCCGCGCCCCTCGCCTTTTCCAATTTCTTCCGCAAACCCGCTGACACGCGGATACAGCGTTTCCGGCGTCTCGTGAACCGACAGCGTCAGCACGCGCGGGTCATGGTAAAAGAATGCCTGCATCCCGTCGCCGTGGTGCGCGTCAATGTCCACATAAGCAACTCGGCTTGCGCCGTGGTCAAGCAAATAGCAGGCGACAAGTGGGCAGTCCGCCACCATGCAGAAGCCCGCTGCCCGGTCATACCGGGCATGGTGCAGGCCGCCGGAGACGTTAAACGCGGCGTGGAACCCCTCGTGCATGACCAGCCGGGCGCAGTCCAGCGAGCCGCCGGCATACAGCAGCGACGCTTCCCACATGCCGGGAAACGGCGGGTTGTCCAGCGTCCCAAAGCCGTAGGTTCTTTTGTCGGGGACGCTTGCGCCTGCACTCAGCCGCCGCAGGGCGTCCAAATACTCCGGCGTATGCACCCGCAGCAAATCCGCTCCCGTGGCCGGCGCGGGCGCAACGAGCTGGGAGCTTGGCTGCTGAAACGCGCCCTCGGCTTCCAGTCGCCGGTGCGTCATCAAAAGCCGCTTCTGCTGCAATGGGTGGGTATCGGAAAGGTGGTAGTCAATGTAGTCGTCGGTATAGACGAAGGCGGCGCGGGGCATGGGGGAGGGTTTCTAAACCGAGGACAGGGTGCGAGAATGGGAGCGCAAGCATCAGGAGCGCAAGCATCAGGAACGCGAGGGAGTAAACTCCTCTATGCCTTCGGCATTACTTC
>CAXUBO010000238.1:0-2396 GCA_964249345.1 uncultured Armatimonadales bacterium
AGCCTCAAATCAGCGACCTTGCTTTCAGGTCTAAATAGTGGTTGATCAAATCGGCGCTTAACTCTTCGGGTGGGCTGTCTATGGTCCAAACGCCTCGGCGCTTCAAGATGGAAATGGCGGCGCGGCGCTCCTGCAAGACCTGAGTGGCGACGGCTTTTTGGTAAACGCCTGCGCTGTCGGTCGGAATGCTCTGGGCGGCGGCGAGGATATTGGGGTCGCTGACGGTGACGCAGACGACGCGGTGGCTGTCGGAGAGCATCGGGACGGCGTCTAAAATCTGCGCCGAGGAGTCCGGGTCTACGAGATCACTGAACAAGACAATCAAAGAGCGCCGGCGCCAGCGGGTCGCAAGGCTTTGGAACGCAGCTTTGTAGTCGGTTTCCACCATGCGGGCGTTGAGGTTGTACAGGCTTTCCAAAATGCCGTACACCTGCGCCTTGCTTTTGGCGGGCGGCAGGTACACCCGGACATCGGCGTCAAAGGCCATCAAGCCCACTTTGTCGTCGCCTGCCGCCGCGACATAAGCCAGCATCAGGGCCGTGTTGACGACATAATCCAGCTTCGCCATTTTCTGAATGGATTGCAGCATGTTCCGGCCCGTGTCCAGCATCAAGACGATGTTCTGGGAACGCTCGGCCTCATACTGCCGCGAAATCAGCTTGCCGCGCCGGGCAGTGGCGCTCCAGTCAATCTTTTTGTATTCGTCTCCCGGCACATACTCCCGCAGGGACTCAAACTCCGAGCCGCCCCCGCGCACTTTCGCCGCGCGGATGCCAAGCTGCATCAGCCGCCCGCGCCGGGCCAGCAGCTCGTACTTCGCGGTCTCCACAAGATTGGGATAAACTTTGACGCTCTGCGCGGCCCTAATTATCCCCTGACGGTGCACCAGCCCTAAACGTCCCAAATACTGAAAGTAGAAGTCGCCGAACGCAAAATCCCCTTTGGCGGGCGGCGTTACCTGGTAGGTCCAGGAAACCGGGCGCGGGTCGGGCGGCAGGAGCATCTCGCGCTCCGGCGCACTGCCCAAATCAAAGACCGGCGGGGGAAGGTCCCGGACACGCAGGCGCAGGGTCATCGCCGAGCGGTTCCGCGCTTCCACCGTGACGGCATTGGCCGTGCCGAGCGACAGCTTCTCGTCCACGGTCCGCGTGAGGGACAGCGCTTTTTCCGGCGGGGGCGAGGCCAAAAAATCCGCCAGCGTGCAGGCCAGCAGAACGGCATTATACAGCAGCACGGCGGCAAGCAGCCAGGGCGCAAAGCCGACCAGCAGCAAGGGAACTGCGCCGAGCGCCAGCAGAACAACGAAACGGGAAGTCAAACGCATAGGTTATTATAGCCTATCTTGCCGGTTCCTTTGTCATTGCGGAAGAGCCGGCACGACGGGTTCCTGATAGGAAGGATCGCCGGCGGTGAACGAGCCGAGGACGCGCCGAAACGCGGGCTTCAGCGCAGGCCAGTCCGACTCCAGGCAAGAGCAGACAATCACAGCCGTTTTGCCGCCGCCGGCCACCGACGCGCGGTAGCCGTGCTGAGCGCCGCCGAAGCCGAGAGCATTGCCGGAGGCAGTCCACTCGGCAAGGCGTGCATCACCCATCCGCCCTTCAAAGTCCGCCACCTGCGTTTCTGCATAGCCTTTATGCTCGGCGGCGATGCGCTTGTGCCACTGCTTATGGAGAACGCCGGCTTTGGAGCCGGTGAGGGACTGCGGATCGACATTATTGTTCATCACGTCATACGCGGTCAAGGTGGCGTAAGTGTCGGTCGTGACGTCAATGGATGCGCTGTTTTGATGCACCAGAACGCCGCCGACTGTAGACGCGCTGCCGTCGGACATCTTCGCATCCGCCGCCGGGGCATCTACGGTCCAGCCGACAGGCACGACGCAGGAAAACGACTGGTCCGGCGCGGCGTACTTGGTGTATGCCGTCGGCGCGGACGTATGCTTCGGGGTCAGCACGACCATGGCGGCAATCAACAAAACCAGCGCCAAGCCGCCGAGGCTCAGGGCAATGTTGCGCTTGGAATGGTCGGGTTCCGGCGGCGCAAAGCCGGGCGCTCCGGCCATGCTGCCGCTGCCGGTCGGCCGACCCTGATACGGGGGCGGCGCGGCAGGACCGACGGGACGCAGGGGCGGCGAATAGCCCGGTGCGGGCGGCGGCGCGGGCGTCAGCGGCGGCAGGAGGTTTCCCGCCAGATCATAACGAGGCTCTTCTTCAGGCACAATGGTTTCTCCTCAATCAAGGCTGCCTACATTATACAAAAATGGGCCGAGCCTGTCAATCAAAGAGTTTTGCGAAAATATATTAACTATTTTAATTTTTATATTGACATTATTAATTTTAATGTCTATAATGGAAAAGGAAATACATTATGACACAGCCGATGCCGAATAAATG
>CAXUBO010000239.1:0-2371 GCA_964249345.1 uncultured Armatimonadales bacterium
CAGGAAGACATGAGCTGGAAGCAGCGCACCGACGGCCTGTATTTGTTCCGCAACAACCGCTGGTACCGGGATGACCGGCTGGAAGTGCCGGACAAGACCATCAAGAGCCTGCTGAAGACCCTGCAAGCCGCCGAAACGCCGCCCCAAGACGCCTCGGCAGTGTCCGATGCCGCTTCAACTGCCGCACTGGTGGCGCAGCTTAGTGTTGCAGATGAAATTGCCGCGCAGCTCACGCCATGGCAGATCGCTAACGGCCTGCCGAACTATACAATTGAGCCAAGCCAGGCATCATCAAAAGCGAGCAGTGCGCCGGTGAAGCTGCACAAGGCGATAGTAACAACAAATGGCAAGACGCAAACTTTTTATTTTTCCATTCCCACTTCCACAGCACACCCGTTCGACCAAATTGCCGACATCATTCTGGATGACTACCACACCTACCTGTTTCACAGCGGCCTTCCGCCGGAGCAGGCCGAGGCTTTGCTGGGGGATGGCCTGCCCGTAACTGCGCTTAACCCGGCTCAGGCCCAGCAGGCCGCTTATCTGCTGCCGGACCTTCAAGCCGCTCCGCCCAGCCAGTTCCAGCCGCCCTTGCTGCGCCTCAGCCCGGAGCCTGGCTTTGACCAGGTGCAGCTTGGTCCCACCGGCTTTCCTGCTGCTGCGCTTCCGCTTCAGCGTTTGCGCCTGGCGGTGTCTGCGCCGGGCGATGTCCCAAACGACGGCAGCGCTGCCCCGTAGCGACCGCTTCGCCTGCAAAGCCGTGCGGGTTCTGCCACAATGAGCGTATGTTTGACGGCTCTTTCTTGTATGCGTCCCTGCTGTGGGGAACCCTTGGCGGCGGGTGCATTGTGTACGGCAAAAAGCAGGGCGCGATGCCGCCGCTTGTCACCGGGTTTGCCCTGCTCGCCGCCTCGTTTATTCCCTCGACGCTGCTGATGTCGGCCCTCAGCCTGCTGCTGCTTGCGGGGATGGTCTGGGGCATTCGGCAGGGGTATTGACTGATAACTGGGCTACTGATTGATAACAGGTAAGGCGTGCTGCGTTCAAGAGCCGTGGCAGTGAACTGCTCGGCTGTGGGGCGCAGACGCCCAATGTCCGCCTTCGCGGACAAAGACTAATACAGTTGTGACATCTTGGTTCTTGTCCATGAAGATGGACATTAGGCGTCTGCGCCCCACACCCCAATAAAGCCTTAGCGTAGGATTTCAATCCCACGCGCCTTCCTCTTCCTCGCCCCTAAGCAGGACTTCGCCCTCCTAATACCGAACTAGGCGCTATGCCAATCTCTCTGACACGCGGGGACGAGCTGCTGCAATTGGGGCTGGCCGACGGCCTGTTCACCCATGCCGTTTATGGCCTGGTGCGCGGCGGCGAGCGGCTGGCGCTGAAGGCGTTCGGGCAGGCGAGCGCGGAAACGGTGTTTGATTTGGCGTCGCTGACGAAGCCGCTGGCGACGGCGACGCTGATGATGCAGTGTGCCGAACAGGGACGGCTGCATCTGCGGCAGCCGGTTTCGCGGTTTTTTGAGGCCGAGTTTGGCCCCCTGCCCCACCTCAGCGGCGTGGAAGTGCGGCATCTCTTAACGCACACGTCGGGCTTGCCGCCGGTTCCCATTTGGCCGGGAACTGCGGAAGGCTTGGCGCGGCGGGATTTCATGGCAAGCGTTCTGGCAACTCCCATGCTGCGGCCTGCGGGGGTAGGCTACACATACTCGGACTCAGGCTACATTCTGCTGGGCGAGATTGCGGCGCAGGTGTTGGGACGCCCCCTGGATGTCTGTTTTCAGGAAAGCGTCGCAAAGCTGCTTGGCTTGATGACACTTGGCTTTTGCCCGGCACAGAGCCTCGCGGCGCAAGCGGCGCCGACAGGAGCAGACGCGCCGGGGCGGGTGCATGACCCACGGGCGCGGGATTTAAGCGGCGTCGCCGGCCATGCCGGGCTGTTTGGGACGGCTGCCGGCGTGCTGGCATTCGCCGAGGCGATCCGCACCGGCGGCAGCCCGATTTTGTCCCGCGCGTCTGTGGCCCGGATGAGCGAAAGCCAAATCCCTTCCACAATCGGCGCACAGTCGCTGGGCTGGTTTTGTTCCGGCAACGATTATCTGCCGTCGGGAGACTTGTTCTCCGACCGGTCGTTTGGGCATTCGGGCTTTACGGGAACCGCGCTGCTCATTGACCCGGCTTCCGACGTGTCCCTGGTACTGCTGACAAACCGCGTGGTGCAGGCGGAGGACGGCAGCCGGTTCCTGCGCCTGCGCCGGTGCTGGCTGAACACTGTCGCCGCGGCGCTTTCTTTTTGAAACTTTTCCCCTAAATTTAACCTAAGTTGCGTTTCTATGCTGTTGCGAGCATACTGTATGCCAGGACGGTAA
>CAXUBO010000240.1:0-2278 GCA_964249345.1 uncultured Armatimonadales bacterium
CGGTGCAGCTTAATGGGGATGTCGTATTCGCCGACGGCCTTGATGGGGTCCAGCAGGCCGACTTTGCGCTTGTCCAGCTTGATGGACAGGTCGCGCTCCACGGCGGCGGCGATGTCGGCGGCGGTGACGCGGCCATACAGGCGGCTGTTTTCGCCGGCCCGGACCGTCAGCGTGATGGTCTTGTCGAGGAGCTGCTCTGCGGTGCGGTCGGCATTCAAGCGCAGCTTTTCCGTCTTGCGCTCTTCCTGCGCGTGCTTGGCTTCCAGGTTCTTCAAAGCGCCCCCGGCGGCTTCAATTGCCAGCTTGCGCGGATACAAGTAGTTGCGGGCGTACCCGTCGGCAACCGCGACAACGTCGCCCTGCTTGCCTTTATGGGCGATGTCCTGCAAAAGTATGACCTTCATGCTTCGTTTTTCTTTCATGGTCTTTTTCCTTTATGTTTAATCGAATCGGTAAAATTACTTCGATGCCCGGTATTCCAGGCCAATGAGTGCGCCGCTGCGGCGGCTGCGATTGATGTTCTCGCCGCCGAGAACCAAGCCGAGGCCGGGGCTGAGTATCAGCGTTCCTTTGGCGTCAATACGAAAATTGTTTGGATCGTACAAGTCCAGCGACAGCGTTTCGCGCCTGCCGAGGCCCACATCCGCGCCGACGGACAGCTTGGACGCATAAATTCCGAAGCGCCCAGCCACGAGGCCGCTTCGGTCCAAAGCCTGCCCGCCCTGCAAGATCAGCTTGTTGGTGTCGCCGAAGCCGTACACGCCCGCCCGAACAAATGTCACGGGCGTAACGCTCAGCGGCACCAGAGCATCAATATCAGTCCGAAAATGCTTATCGCGCGTGTTGTACAGCGCCTGCACGCGGGGCAGATAGTACGGAGCGCCGCGTGACGGCGCAGGCGTCGGCGTCACTGCGGCCGGTGTTCCCATCTTTCCCGTGCTGGGGAGAACAACCGCTCCAAGACCGGGCGCGGCAAGCACCGTAGCCGTTTTGCGCCGCCCGCCGGCGATTTTGTTCAGGCGCTCAATTAAGAACTCCGCCTGCTCGCTGCTGTCCCGGATGTTCTGCACTGTGTCTTTGAGGTTGCTCTGCACTTTCGGGTCTGTCGCCACGGCGCTGAGGGACTGAAAATTGCCGGCAATCACGTTCAGCTTGTCGGTCGTTGTTTTCAGGTTCGCGACAGTGTCCGACAAGTTTTTTGTGATGCCGCCGTTCTTAAGCGTGTCGTTGACCTGCCCGGTAACGCCCGCGACCGCCGAAGTGGTGTCGTTTAAGTTGCGGACAATGGCCGCGATCTGCGCCTTGTTTTCCCGCGTGATGTCCCGCACGGAGGCGGTCGTGGAGGCGAGATTATCCAGCGAAACTTGCTCGCCGGACTTTGTCTGCTGCAAAAGCGCCAGCACCTGATGATTGTCGGCTGCCAGTACCCCGTTCAAGCTGTTTGTCAGCTTGACGCCGTTTGCCGCCGCTTGGTTGACATTCGCCGACGCGGCGTTGAAATTGCGGAGGGTCTGCTGCAAGCTGCTTTGGACTTTCGGATCGTTTGCCAGCCGCGTTGCCGAGTCCAGCAGGGCATCCACTTTTTTCGTCGTCACCGTCACCTGGTCCAGCAGCGCGTTCGCCTTACCGAGCGAGGCCGTTAAATCTCCGGCCCGTTCTCCTTTCAGGTCTGCTTCACCCTCTCGGATGCTGCCACGCGGGTGCAGCTCGGCGTCGGCAGGTGGGACAACCGTGATCGTGCCGCTTGTGCCGAGAATAGGCGTCTGGATCAGAAACTGCGAGCCGCGCGGAATGCGAACGTCGCGCCCATTCATTTTGTCCTTGATTTCCAGCTTCAAATCCGCCTGCTGCCCCGGCGTCAGCGTGACGCCTTCCACTTTGCCGATCTGCACTCCGGCCAGGGTCACCGGCGTTTCGGCCACCGCGCCGCTGGCATCCGCGAACAGCACATCAAACGAATATGTGTTGTGATTGAGAATGCTGCCTTGCAGAAAGAACCAGATGCCCACCAGCAGTGCGACCGCCGCGACAAAGACCAGTCCGACCCGCCCTGCATTTCCTAATGTCGTCATAAGCTGCCTGTGTTCGCCTTTTTCTGCCTATGTTCGCCTTTTTTCCGTCAGCGCCGCGCAACTTCAATCGGCCCCTGGGACTTGCCTTCAATGAACTGCTGGACCACGGGGTTGTCGCAAGACTTGATCTGATCCGGCGTTCCCGTCGCCAGCACTTCGCCGCCGTGGATCATGGCGATCTTGTCGCTGATCCGAAAAATGCTGGC
>CAXUBO010000241.1:0-2231 GCA_964249345.1 uncultured Armatimonadales bacterium
TGCCCTGCTTTTCGTCCAATCTGCCCGTCGCCGCCGGGTGTTCTATTACAGGGATAGTGATGCGAACTTGGCCTTTCCCTGTTCCATTTATCTGAAAAGGCTTGATCTGCTTGAACTCGCCCATCGCGTAAATTGCATATAGGTCATTCTGTAGTATGTTGCCATTGTAGATGTCTCCAGGATTGGTGTGCATCTGCGCCAAGATGTCCGCTGTCTTGACCCGGCTGTTGCCGGAAATTTCAATAGACTTGATGTAGGCTTCCACCAGAGGAATGGTTAGAACGCCGGTCTTAGGGTCAATGTTGATGTCCGAGCTGACATCAAAAATAAATCCCTTCTGGTACACATAGCCTGTTGTGTGGTTGAACAGGCTGTCTAAGTCTTTGACCAGGATATTTGTATCAAGCACTTGACCGATGCGGGTTTTCATTTGGGTAAACAACTCGCCTGCCGGAATCGACGGCTGGCCGCTCGGCGTATTGGCCGTGATGTGAATGCTTTGGACAGTTGGGTTTTCTCTAACAGTGTAGGTGAGTGTTACCCCGCTAGTAGGAGCGGGCGCAGCGGCGACGGAAACTTTGTCATTAAAGAAGCCCATGCTCTGAATGGCGGCGGCATCTTTCTGGGCGGCTTCGGGCGTGTAGGCGTCGCCGACCTTCAAAGTCATTTGAGCCTGCACTGCCGCTAGGCTGATGTTTTTGAGGCCGACAATGCTGATCTTGGCGACAGAGCCGGTCAGCGTGGGGGCGGCAGAGGCGGGCGCGTTGGGCGGGGCCTGCGCGGAGACGGGAGCAGGGCAAAGGGCAGGAAAAGTTAGGGTCAGGCAAGCGGCCCAGAGCCAGAGGGATTTCATGGAAATAGTTTCGCGCCTGCCCGCCCGAAATCCTGCTCCAAACTTGAATCGAAATTCGCGTCAAACATCCCGGTAAAAGTATGGTACAAAAAGCCATGCACGAACTTCAAGCGATGGGCCTGGCGCGTCATGCCATGCTGGTATCCCTTCAAATGTCCCTGCCGATTTTGCTGCTGTCATTGGTCATTGGGGTCATTGTCAGCCTTTTTCAAGCGGTCACGCAAATCCAGGAGCAGACGCTGACGTTTGTGCCGAAGATCATTGCGCTGGTGCTGGCCTTGACTGTGCTGGGACCCTGGATGCTGCACACGATTGTCGGGTTCACGGCGGGGCTGTTCGCCAGCCTGCCGACGGTGATCCATTAGCCGCAGGCTCACGGCAGTCTCACGGGGCTGAACCCCCGTGCTTTAAAAGAGCAAGCCCCCACATTCGTGGGCGAAGCAAGAGATGAAGAAACAAATCCTCTGCCCTTACCCACGGGAAATTGCACTTTTAAAGCATGGGGGTTCAGCCCCATGAAACCACTTCCTAGAGTTGATATGTTTGACTTAGCCGCGTTTTCCGCTGACTCGCTGTGGGCGTTCTTGCAGATTTTCGCCCGCGTGTCCGCGCTGTTTGTGTCCGCGCCGGTGTTTGGAGCGCAGGAAATACCGGCGCAGGTCAAGATTGGCCTGTCGGGCATTTTGTCTTTGGTGCTGCTGCCGCTGGTCAAGTCTACGGTCACGGCGGCAGTGCCGGGAACGGTGTTCGGCATGGCGGCGGTGCTGCTGGGGCAGGCGCTGATCGGGCTTTTGATCGGCTTTGTCGTGTCGCTGCTGTTTGTGGCGGTCCGCATGGGCGGCGCTTTGATAGACTACCAAATGGGCTTCACGCAGGCGGCGACATTTAACCCGCAGTTCAACGAATCCCTCGCCCCGATTTCTTCTTTTCAGTACCGGTATGCGATGGTCTTGTATTTGATTGCAAACGGCCACTGGCTGCTGCTGGCGTCTTTGGAGCGCTCGTTTGTGAAGCTGCCGGTGTCCCAGCTTTCCGTGACGGGCCTGACTGCCTCGTTTACCGATGTGACGTTCCAGATGCTTTTGGCGGGGCTGCAAATCGCCGCGCCTGCCGCCGCCGTGCTGCTGGTGACCGACGTTGCCTTTGCGTTCCTGAACCGCGCGATGCCGTCCATGCAGGTCTTTTATGTCGGGATGCCGCTGAAAGTTTTGGTCGGCTTTGCGGTAGTGCTGGCCGCCCTGCCGCTCCTCACGGCGGTCATTACGCAGATGTCCAACAGCTCTCCCGATCAAGTCGCGCTTCTCTTGAAGGGAATGCACAGGTAAGCGAAGAAGCGGAAGCGAAGAAGCGGAAGCGAAGAAGCGGAAGCGAAGAAGCG
>CAXUBO010000242.1:0-2092 GCA_964249345.1 uncultured Armatimonadales bacterium
TCTTGTCCGTGCCGGTGTATCTTGTCCGTGCCGGTGTATCTTGTCCGTGCCGGTGCATCTTGTCCGTGCCGGTGCATCTTGTCCGTGCCGGCCACTGTTGGAAGGAGTACCTATGGAAGCTCTTGTTTTAGAAGAAACCCACAAACTGCGGCTCGGCGAAATCTCCCTCAGCGAGCCGCTGGGGCCGCGTGATGTCCGCATTGACATTAAAACGGTCGGTATCTGCGGGTCGGACATCCACTACTACCAGCACGGGCGCATCGGGCCGTTTATCGTCCAAGCGCCGATGGTGCTGGGACATGAAGCGTCCGGCGTCGTTTCCGAAGTCGGCGGAGCGGTGTCGGAGCTTGCGCCGGGCGACCGGGTGTGCATGGAGCCGGGCATCCCGGACCCAAGCAGCCGGGCATCGCGCCTGGGCCTGTATAATTTAGACCCTGCCGTGCGGTTCTGGGCGACGCCGCCGGTGCATGGCATTCTGCGGCCTTCGGTGGTGCATCCCGCTGACTACACGTTCAAAATCCCCGGCAGCGTCTCGTTTGCCGAGGCCGCGATGGTTGAGCCGCTGGCCGTTGGAATGCAGGCGGCGAAAAAAGCCCAAATCGTGCCGGGCGACTTGGCTGTCGTGATGGGCGCGGGGCCAATCGGCATGGTGACGGCTTTGGCGGCGCTTGCGGGCGGGTGCAGCCGGGTGGTGCTGACCGACACGCAGACGCCGAAGCTTACGCTGGGGGCATCGCTTGGCGCAATTACGCCGGTCAATGTCGCCGAGGAGAGCGTCGCCGAAGCCGTGCACAAGCTCACGGGTGGGTGGGGCGCGGACATTGTGTTTGAGTGCAGCGGCAGCGCAAAGGCGCTGGCCGGAATCTTTGAGCCGCTGCGCCCCGGAGGCGTCGCCGTGCTGGTGGGGATGCCGGACGGACCCGTGGCGTATGACGTGGTTGGCGCACAGATCAAGGAAGCCCGCGTGGAACACGTCTTCCGCTACGCCCATGTCTTTGGCCGCGCCTTGTCGCTGATGGGCGACGGCAAGATTGACGTGAAGCCTTTGATTACCGACACATTCGCGTTCGCCGACAGCGTTGCCGCCTTTGACTACGCTTCCCACCTGCCGCCCGCCTCGGTCAAGGCTCAGATTGAGGTAGGATAAGCAAAAGGAAACAAACGATGACTGTCACGCTGGATATTCCGCCCCTTATGGAAAGTGCGGTTCAAGCAAATGCTCAGGCGAAAGGCGTTTCCGTTAAAATGTATCTGCTTGGCCTCGTCGAGTGCAGCGTCGTTGCTGCCCCGCCCGGCTCGGAAAATTGGACATTGCAAGACGCGCTGGACTACGCCGGGCCACTGCCTGAAAATCTGGGCCGTGCGACAGCGCTTGCCAGCGAGGCAACACTGGCAAAGTTTTGGAACAGCCCGGAAGATGAGGCAGCATGGCGCGATTTGTAAAAGGTGACATCATCTTAGTACCGTTTCCGTCTAAGCTATGAACACAACGAAACTAATTGTCGGTCTTGGTAATCCAGGCAAGGAGTACGACGGCACGCGGCATAATATCGGCTTTGCGGTTGTGGATGCGTTTGCGCGGCGGCATGGCATCGCGACCGCGAAGCGAGACTGTCAGGCGCTGATGGGCGACGGGCGCGTGGGCGAGACGCGGGTGTTTCTGATGAAGCCGCAGACGTTTATGAACCTGTCGGGGCAGGCGGTGGCAGCATTCCTCAAAATGAAGCCGCTGGAGCTTGCGGACATTTTAGTCGTCACCGATGACATTGCCCTGCCGCTCGGCAGGCTGCGGCTGCGGGCGGACGGGTCGGCGGGGGGGCATAACGGCCTGAAATCGCTGATCGCACACCTGCACGGACCCGCGTTCCCGCGCCTGCGCTTCGGGGTCGGAGCGCCGCGTGACCCGTCGGTGCAGATTGATTTCGTGCTGGGGAAGTTCGGACGCAGCGAGCAGGCGGAAGTAGAAGAAGGGATTGACCGGGCCATCGCCGCACTGGAAACATGGCTGGCGGAAGGCATTCAGCCGGCAATGAACCAATTCAACCGGCAGTGAGCAGCCAAAAGGGAGAACTGCGTCATGTCGGAGGCGGGG
>CAXUBO010000243.1:0-2015 GCA_964249345.1 uncultured Armatimonadales bacterium
GGCGGCGCGGCTGTTGGCGGCCCCCTTTGCGGCATAACCCGGGCCGGTGGGCGGCCCGGCGGCGGCGCTCAGTCCGGCGTCAGCGTGGGGGAGCTTGTTTGCGGGCGGGCCGGGGCTGGTGGCCCGGTTCCCGGCGTGGCATCTGGGGCCGCTGCCGTCCTTTTGGGTCTGCGCCGCCGTGCCGCTGGGGCTGGGCGCAGCGCTGATGGCGGCGACGCAGCGCGGGACGCGCCGGTCTCCCGCAAAGGCAGGGACAGCGGCTCCTGGGAAACGTGCGCCGGTCCGCCATGAAGCGCGGACGGCGGCGCTGATGGCCTGGGTGACGCGCCGCACCGACAACCCGCTGCTGATTTACGAGATGCGCGTTCGGACCCGCTCCGGGCGCTGGTTCGGCCAGCTTGTGCTTGCGCCGCCGCTGTTCCTCGGAGCCGTCGCCGCCGCGCTGATTTACCCGGATGTCGTGGAAAGCTTTGCGTTCATCTCGCCATTCCACTTTTTTTATTCTCCTCTGGCGATCGTTCGGGGAGGAGCAAGCGTCGGCGGCTCGGAAAACTATGTTGCGCTGCTGGTGCTGGCGTCGCTGCTGCTGCTGGTGCAGTGCTACGGAATGGGCCTGCGCGGGCAGATTATCGGTGAAAACTTAATTGCGAAGGACCGGCAGCAGGGAACGTGGGGGTTTTTGCTGCTGACGCCGCTGACAATGAATCAAATTTTTTGGGGCAAATTGTTTGGACAGTCGGCGGCGGCCCTCGTGACTTGGGCTGGGGCTGGGATTGGCTGCCTCATTCTGTACTTGGTGTCTGCGCCGCAGGTAGGCTTCGGCCCGGCGCTTGCGGCCTGGGCCAGCGGTCAGATTCTGGTCGCCGCGCTGCTGACGCTGGGGGTCGGCTTCGGCACTGCTTTGGCGACATTTCCGGCGGTTCAGAAAACACTCCGGGGAGCGTCCACGCTGCTGCTGCTGCTGGTCATGGGCGGCATTGTTTACGCCGAGCTTGTGTTTGCGCCGGCGGAATGGGGGCTTGCGGCGCAGCTTTTCTCCGGCAGCGCGTTCGCGCTGGCGCTGTCTGTCCCGCTGTTCTGGTTTGCGCTCCGGCGGCTGACGCGACTGCGGGAGCGTGATGTGGCGGCAGGGGATGGGGCGGCATAAGGGATCGTCAAGGCAAAACCGCGCAAGATGGACCGTTAAGGCAGGATGTACCGGCGGCGCAGGAACCGGCACGGCATGAGGAACCGGCACGGCATGAGGAACCGGCACTGGAAGTGCCGGTCTATTATTGAGTGAAAGTATCTCCGATACTGAAGAATAAGCCAAGTGAATAGCAGCATCTAGTCCCGCAGGGACTTTCACGCAAGAGTAGACCGGCACTTTCAGTGCCGGTTTATTTTTTTGCAGGCGCGGGTGGCGGGACTTGAAAAGAACTGACCGGCGGCGGGGCTTGGAAATCGCTGGCCGGCAGGGCGCGGTCGCCATGCAAAAGGAAGGGCTGCTGGCGCTCCCAGGTGATGCCGAACGGCATGGCCCCTTCCACTTCAATCACGGCATCTTTGGGCAGGCTCGCCAGCGTCTTGAAGGCAACCGGCTGTCCGCCTTTATCCAAAACGCGCCAAGTGCCGGTTCGTTTGAGGCTGTTAATCAAATTCGGCATCGCCAAAGGCGGGAGGCCGTAGCCATGCACGGAGTCGGGATTGTAAAGGCTGGTTTTCTTTTCCGTTTCTGCCTGCTGGTACTTGCCGCCGGCATAAAGCGTGATTGTTTCAGCGAACTGCGGGTCGTTTTCGGAAAAGACGGCGACAATAGTTTTGGGCGGATCGGCGTGAACAAAAGAGGCCGTGCCGAGGCCAAGAAGCGCGGCGGCGGCTGCGAGAACTAAAGTTTGTTTGCAAAACATCGGCTTCTCCTAATGTCCAAGCAGGGACGGGGCCGCGCCTTCGGGGGAAATGACGAAAGGTTTGGCAACGCCGTAGCGGCTGCACAGGTCGGCGAGGGCGGTGTCGGCCTGAGCGCCGTCGGTGTT